>PLDT01000130.1:0-6164 GCA_003136255.1 Actinomycetota bacterium | reverse complement strand
CTAGTTGACCCAGGCTTTTGCCGTACGCCGTGATGTCCTCGGCTATATCTCCGTTGGCCTTGCCCCACTCGAGAGCCTTGCCCAGATCAGAAACCGTACAGCGAACAATGACGAAAACGCTCACAGTAATCCTGTTCCTCCCCTTTGCACGGCTGATCACCAGCCGCAACTGCCCAGGCCTGACCGGCGAGGTGCTAGTCGAAGTATGCTCCCTCCGCTCATCCGGGAATAGGGCAAGCGGCATATTCCCGGATATTCCTCGCCGCCTGATGCACGCGTCCGGTATGACACCCAGGGAGGGTCAACTTCATGCACGGCGGCCGTTGGTGATTTGCCATTAGGTCGGCGTAGTGGCCCTCGCAGCAGTCCGGGCTGAAATCAGGCGGCGCCGACGACGGCCGGCGGTCACCATCTTCGAGCCGACTGCTGGTGCCGAGCGACCGCTGTGCGCCGGCTGCCCTGTCCAGTTCGGCGCCAGGGACAGGATCCGTCGGCGAAGCCAGGTGTGGCCGGCGTCGGTTTCGGCGGAGCCGGTCAGCTCGCGTGCCGACCTGGTCCACTGGCAGACCCGCACAGTTCCGGAAGGGAAGGTACTCTGGTAGAAGATCAGGGTAGAAAGGTGGAACATGAGCCTCAACATTAAGAACGCCGAGACTCACCAGCTGGTCCAGGAACTCGCCGCACTGACCGGCGAGACCCAGACGACGGCGGTGACTGTCGCTGTCCGCGAGCGCTTGGACAGGGTACGGCACCTGCGCGAGGCCGGCCTGGCTGACCGGCTCCTGGCTATCGGCGCGGATACTGCGCCCCGGCTCCGCGAGCCGTTCCGCAGCGCCGATCACGGTGACCTGCTCTACGACCAGCACGGGCTGCCCGTGTGATCATCGACACCTCCGCTCTCATCGCCATCTTGCGCGCCGAGCCAGACGCCAGCGAGATGGCCCATGCCATCGAGAGCGCACTGGATAGGCGTATCTCCGCCGCGAACTGGCTGGAGACCGCGGTCGTCATCGACGCAAGCCGGGACCCGGTCGCGAGCCGCCGCTTTGACGAACTCGTCCAGACCGCGGAGCTGCACGTCGAACCAGTGACCCACGACCAGGCCCGCATCGCCCGTGATGCATACCGCGATTTCGGCAAGGGCAGCGGCCACAAGGCCGGCCTGAACTTCGGGGACTGCTTCGCGTACGCCCTAGCCAAGACCGCCGGAGAAGCACTGCTGTTCAAAGGGGACGACTTCGGCCACACCGACATCACCCGGGCACTGCCCGGCGCCTCGGACGCCAGCCCCAGCTGANNGATGGGTGACGCCCGCGCGTCTCGCCGATCCTGGACACTCACCGCCTGCCGGTCACGGATCAGGTGCGGCGTGTCGCGGCACCTGCTCGTAAGGTTGGCCAGGTGGCCATCGAGCTGGTCTTTGAGACCCATTCCACGACCGTGGACAACGAGCAAGGGCACGCCACCGGCTGGCTGCCCGGCCAGTTGTCCGAACGGGGCCGGGCGCAGGCGCAGCAGCTGGGGCGCCGCCGCCTGGGCGACGGGATCACCGCCGTGTTCAGCTCCGACCTGGCCCGCGCCGCCCAGACAGCCTCGGTCGCCTTCGCTGGCTCCGCGATTCCGGTGCTGTATGACTGGCGGCTGCGCGAATGCGATTACGGGCAGCGCAACGGGATGCCCGTGGCCGAGCTGCACGCTGGCCGCCGCGAGCACCTGGACCGGCCCTATCCAGGTGGCGAAAGCTGGCGGCAGGCCATTGCCCGCGTCGGACGCTTCCTCGGCGACCTGCCACTGCGCTGGAACGGGCAGCGGATCCTCCTCATCGGTCACGTCGCCACCCGATGGGCCCTGGACCACTTCATCGGCGGCATCCCGCTGGAAGATCTTGTTGAACGGGACTTCGCCTGGCAGGAAGGATGGGAGTACCGGCTTAGCTAGCCAAAGCGTCCCGTAGCGAACCCTCCCCGTGCGGCGCAGAATTACCGGTCATCGATCTAGCTGGCATGGAGGCTCCCGCCGACCCGGAGGGAGTACGGGGCGCCAAAGAGTGGCCGAGCCGGCACTGTTCGAGATGGACGGAACCGCAGCCCATCGAATCCGTTACCGCTCCCGCTGCTGGTGAGGGCGCGTGACCTGAAGTACGCCGCACTGGTGCTGGTGAAGGTCCTCGCCTGGCTGATCACGCTAGTCGGGCTGGTCCTGATCCCCCAGGGCGCGGCGCTGGTATTGACGACGTTAATCATCTAGTCAGTCGCGTCCGTACGGTCGCGCAGGCTTCCCGCTGCAAGCGCGTGATCCTCCACCCTGGTAACCCATCACAAATTCGCGCAAGAGCCCGGAATTCGCGCCCAGAGCCCGAAACCCCGTCCGTGGGCAGGGCGCGAGGACGGTCAGCAGGACGGCGTGAGTCCGGATGCAGAAGCCGCGGCGGTCGATCCCGGAGCTGCCGACACTCTGAACTGGGTGGGAGCCGGTGAGCGGGATCGAATCGCTGACCTGCCGTTTACAAGAAGTAGGGCCTCGTGCACCGTGCGCGCTAGCTGCACCAATGACACGCGCCATCGCACTGAGAGCACTCGCTGCGTTGGGATTATCAAGAACATCGTTCCACGAAACGTTCCACGCGGACGGCAGGCAAACCGCCGCAGGGGCACCTGAGCTTGACGACATGATCGAAGAGCAGGACACCGTTTGGGCTTACTGCGCTGCCGAATTTGGCCTCATATGGATCAAGCGGCGCCGCTGCGCGGCGCCCGGTCCGGCGCTCCCCGCGCCGGGCTCTGGCCTTGGGGAGGCCCTGCCCGGCACGCCCGCGCCTTCCCAGCCGAGCAGGTTGCCGCAGATCAAATAAGATATCCAGCAGCGCCGTCCAGTGCAGACCGAAGCCGTCGTCCTAGCTCACGATTGTCCAACTCCCGGCGCCCACTCGCCTGGGGTAGGGGCCTATCGGGACGATGGAGCTGACTAGGACTCTCAGGTTGGCTGGCCATGGCACCCTAGCCAGGGTCCTCCGGCCGGACGAGGCGGCCGGTCGGCCCGTGGCGCGCCTGATGTAAGCGAGGGGAAGGCGTGTCGTGGTCTCCTCGGACAGTCCAACCTTCCCAGGTCCAGGGCTCTGGCGCGGCGTATGGCTATGCTGGATAGTTGGGCTAAAGGGACTTGCTCTCTTAGGGTCCCGGAGGTGGCAATGGGTGACTCAAGCGCTGGCCATCTCTCGCGCGAGCCCCGACAGGCCATCGAGGGGGCGCCAAGGCCTATACAACGAAGCATCTTCGGCCCGGCGAGCGACGGGTTGCTCAATCGGCAGCACAGTGCCGACGATCGGGCCGTGACCGGACTGCTGCGCCCCAGCCAGGTCCCGCTGGTCTCGGCATCCGATCCGCCGACCGGCTCGTCCCTTGACTCAGCGACCAGGAGCCGGATGGAGTCTCTTCTCGGTGCGGACTTCAGCCGGGTACGGGTGCATGCTGACGCAGAGAGCCCACCCGGGCTCACGCCGTCTCGCGTGCCTGCCTACACGATCGGACATGACGTGAGGCCACCTGGTGGGGGGGCAGTACGCGCCGCATAGGCCAGATGGCACCTGGATTCTTGCGCACGAGCTTGCTCACGTCGCGCAACAGACACGGCGAGGGGATGGCTCCCAGGCTGCGCCTGCCCACGTGGCTGAACAAGAGGCGCGAGCTGCGGCGGATGCGGTCAGTAATAACAAGCCGTTCCCGGTACGATCCCGGACCGGGGTGTGCCTGGCATGCGCGCCGGGAGATCTCATCCCCTCCGTCAAGGAGTTCTTTGTCGACCTGACCGATTCGAAGTGGCGGAGCAAGCTGCATTTCGGCGGCGAAGAGAGCCAGATCGTCTACGTGCTTCGCGACGGGCCGGACGGCGAGTACCTCAAGGTCGGGAAGACGACCGTCACCGAGATCTTCGGTCGGTTCAAGGAGTACACCACCGCCGGGAACAAGTGGGGGCGCAAGCTCGTCGTGCAATGCTGGAGGTACGCCGCGCGAGCGGGCGAGAGCGCGCCGGAATTCGAGGCGGGGGTTCGGGCAACGCTCGAAAGGGCGGGCGAGAAGCTCCCGTGGGACAACACGCAAGTTGCCGGCCGTGGCCGTCGGCTGGGCCGCCCGGGTCAAGGGATCCCGATGCCCAAGGAGCAGTCGGAAACGGAGTTCATCGACGAGGTCGAGCAGTTGCGGGTCAAGCACGCACCTCCCAACATTCCGGCAAGACGTGGCACGAGCTCGAAGCAGAAGGCGAAGAAGGCCGCGGCCGAGAAGGCGGAGCAGAGCACCGAGAAGGCCGTCACCGAGGCGACCCCNNGGTGCAGCAGACCGCCGAGAAGGCCGGCCGTCACGCGACGGCGAAGCTGGAGCAGGCCGCCACCGACACCGCCCTCAAGGCCGGCGCCGAGGGGGCGCTGACACGCGGTCTCGGCGCGACCGCCCTCGAGGTGGTCTTCAACCCGGCCCTCATGTTCGGCTGGGAAGTGCTCAAGGGCATCTCGGGCGACTACCAGCAGGCATGGGACGACATCCGGCGCCCGGCGCGCCACATCGGGTTCGGGCAGGGCTGGGCGGCGCGCCTGGACGGGCTCGACATCACGTGGATCAAATGGAACCTCGCCCCGCAGTTCGTCGACCGGACGGACGTCGCGACCGAGGTGCTCGGCGCCGCCGGGATGGCGGAGCAGGCCTACGTCGCCGGGCTCGCGGAGGGGTTCCGCCATGGCGCGGGCTACACCGACCCCATGAAGGCGAAGAAGCTCGGCGAGGCGTTCGAGAAGATCAAGGCCCGCCACGAGGAGGTCTACTTCGACACGGACAAGGCGCTGACGCGGAACAGCCTCATCCTCGTCGCCGCGATGCTCCAGCCCGAGGCCGACCGCGCAATCTCCCGCTGGGACGATCTCCGCGCGCAGCGGAAGAAGGCGGCGGAGGACGCCGCGGACTTCAAGCGCCGCTCCGAGAACTGGACCGGGCACCAGCAGTAGCCGGTCGCTGCGCGGGGAACGCGAGCGAGGCAAGTCTGACCACGTCGACGCGCGCGCGATCGCCAGAGTGGTCCTGCGCGACGGGATCGAGCGCTGCGCCAACAGGGTCACGCCGTGCCCGCAGCGTGCCCGTACGCAGGGCACCCGCGGTGATTCACGGTCAGTCACGGACAGCCAGCAGTGGACTTGACCTGTGTAGTCACAGGTTCCGCAGGTCGCGTCCACCACCTTGCAAGCAGGGAGTCACGGCGTGATGCCGTAATTGGCTTTGACGCGAGGCTGAGAGCGGCACAATCATCGGCCCTGTGGACGTCTTCGTGATGGTCGAGGTCTCGGGATGCTCAACGACGTGCATGCACTGCTGGGCGCTGGGCCGCAACTACCGCCCGATGCCCATCGAGGACGCGACGTTCATCCTGGACGAGCTGTCCCGTTTCTGCGGCGAGCGCAGGCTCGGCTACGCCACCTACCCGATGCACGAGGTGACCGCGCACCCAGACGCGCCCGACATAATCCGGCTGTTCGCCCCGCACCTCGGAGAGGACTATGACCCGATCCTGACGCCGGGCACACCGCTTGCCTCGCGGGAGAAGTGGGCGCAGATCTTCGTCGCGGCGAAACAGTGTGGGGCACACGCGCTGTGGGTGGCGTTCCACGGCTACGGCGCCGAGCACGACCGGCAGCTGAACCGGCCGGGGGCGTTCGAGGAGACCTGCCTGGCCGTGCGCCGGTGCCCAGCACTGCGGGCTGGGCACCGGCGCGAACGTGTTCCTGACCAAGCCAGCTCTGCGCGGCTTCGACCGCCTGCTGGCCGTCCTGCGCGGCCTGCGGCTCGACGCGCCCAACATCACCCTCGCGGGGTATACGCCGACGCCGCGGAGCAGGCGTTGCGAGGCGCTGGCCGGAATTGGATGACCTGCTGCCGATCGCCCGGCGGGTCCTGGATGAGTCGCTGCTGGGCCGCGAGGAGTGGAGCAGTCTCGAATCGCACACCGAGGCCGCGTGAGTGCGGCGCCCGCGACGGGAGCTTCCCCGAAACCGGCTTCTGGACCAGCGCGTACCTTCAGCTCGTCTGTCGGCCCAACCTCGACCTGCACACCGGGATAACCGGTATCTACCGGCGCCGCCATGGGAACCTGCGCCACGACGGCGCCTAGGCGGTGCTGGAGCG
>PLDT01000547.1:13171-17041 GCA_003136255.1 Actinomycetota bacterium | reverse complement strand
GTGGACGGCCAGCCGGTCGACCCGGTGCGCGGCCCGTGGCCGCTGCTGGCCGGGACCGCGGGCCAGCCGGTGGAGCTCACGGTTCTATCACCCTCGAGCGATGATCCCCGCCGCGTCGTGGTCGTGCCGCTGCGCGGTGAGCGCCGGCTGCGCTACCAGGCCTGGGTGGCCGGACGGCGCGCCCTGGTCCGCGAGCTCAGCCAGGGCCGCCTGGGCTACCTGCACATCCCGGACATGATGGGCGAGGGATGGGCGCATTTCCACCGCGACATGCGGACCGAGATGACCCGCGACGGGCTGATCTTCGACGTGCGGGCGAACAACGGCGGGCACATCTCCCAGCTTGTAGTGGAGAAGCTGGCCCGCCGCGTGATCGCGTGGGGCATGGGCCGCTGGGTGCGTCCGGAGACCTACCCGCTGGAGGCGCGGCGCGGCCCGCTGGTCACCGTGGCCGACGAGTTCGCCGGGTCCGACGGCGACATCGTCACCGCGGCCATCCGCCTGCTCAGCCTGGGCCCGGTGGTCGGCACCCGGACCTGGGGCGGCGTGATCGGCATTGAGGGCTACCAGATGCTGGTCGACGGCACCGGGATCACCGTGCCCCAGTACGCGTTCTCGTTCGCGGAGCTCGGCTGGAGCGTGGAGAACTACGGCGTCGACCCGGACGTGGAGGTGCTGAACACTCCCGACGACTGGGCGGCCGGGCGGGACGCGCAGCTGGAGACCGCGGTCCAGCTGGCCCTGGAGGCGCTGGACAAGCAGCCGCCGCCGGCCCCCCCGGACCCGGCCTCCGGCCCGGTCAAGGCCCGGCCGCCGCTCCCGCCCCGTCCCCTGGCGCCNNGTCCCCTGGGGCCCTGATCATGGCGGCTCAGCCCCGTTCCGAGCCCGGGCATCGCCGCGCGCGCACGCTTGCGGTGATGCTGGGGGTCGCCGCCACGGTGGTCACCGCCGACGCGGTCTCCAAGGCGCTGGCGCTGCGCGACCTGCCCGGGCGTCCGCCGGTCCGGCTGCTGGACGGGCTGCTCACGCTCAGGCTCACGCTGAACCCCGGGGCCGCGTTCGGCGTCGGCACGTCCTACACGGCGATCATCGCCCTGATCGCCTGCGGCGTCGTCGTCTACGTCATCCGCATGGCCGCGCGACTGCGCAGCCTGTCCTGGACCATCGGCCTCGGGCTGGTGCTCGGCGGGGCCGCCGGCAACCTGGGTGACCGGCTGTTCCGGGCCCCGGGCCCGCTCCGCGGCAGTGTGGTCGACTGGCTGAACCTGCCGCACTTCCCGTGGACCTTCAACCTGGCTGACACGGCGATCACCTGCGCCGCCGTGCTGATCGGCGTCCTGGCCCTGTGCGGCGTCCGGATCGACGGCGCGTCCCCCGCCGGTGCCGCCCGCGAGGCCCGCCGCGAGCGGGTCACCGAAACGCCCTGACCCCGCGGCGTCAGCCGAGCAGCCGCCGGGCGGCCCGCTCGATATCGGCCTCGGACACCAGCACATGCGCGGCGGCGTCGCCCAGCGGGATGAAGCTGTCCGCCGAGGTGACCCGGGCGATCCGGCCCCGGTACCCGGCGTCGATGAGCGCGGCGATCACCCCCTCGGAAACCCCGCCGGACTGGCGGGTCTCGTCGACCACCAGAACGCGGCCGGTCAGTTCGGCTTCGGTTCGCAACTGCTCGGCGGGCAGCGGGGCGAGCCAGCGCAGATCGAAGACCCGGACGCCGGCCCCGGCCGCGGCCAGCCGCCGCGCCACCCGCAGCGACATCGGCACCCCGTTCCCGAACGTGACCACGGTGAGGTCGGTGCCGTCGCCGTAACCGCGGCCGTGCCCGATCGGGACGTGCTCGGCCGCCCAGTGCTCCGGGCCCGCGTAGGGCGACAGCCAGCCGTCGTCTCCGGGCTGATGCAGGTCGCGGGTGTGATAGAGCGCGATCGGCTCCAGGAAGACGCAGACGGTGCCGTCGACCTGGGCCGCGGCCAGGCACGTGCGCAGCATGGGGGCCGCGTCCTGCGCCCGGGCCGGCACCGCCACCACCAGGCCGGGGATGTCGCGCAGCACGCCGACCGCGTTGTCGTTGTGGAAGTGACCGCCGAAGCCCTTCTGGTAGGCCAGTCCGGCCACCCGCACCACCATCGGGTTGCGGTACTGCCCGGTCGAGAAGAACTGCAAGCTGGCTGCCTCGCCGCGGAGCTGGTCCTCGGCGTTGTGCAGGTACGCCAGATACTGGATCTCCGGCACCGGGAGCAGGCCCGATATCCCCGCCCCGAGGCCGAGCCCGAGGATGGCCTGCTCGTCGAGCAGGGTGTCGAACACCCGGCCCACGCCGAACCGCCGGGCCAGCCCCCGCGTCACCCCGTATACGCCGCCCTTGCGCCCGACGTCCTCGCCGAACACGATCAGCTCCGGATACCCGGCGAGCGCGTCGGCCAGGCCGCGGTTGATGGTGTCCGCCAGGTTCAGCGGCCCGGCCTCCTCCGGCAGCTTGGACCCGAACGCGCCCGCGCGCGCCGCGGCCGTTCCGGCTCGGGCCGCGCGCGCTGCCACCTGGTCGGGGTGACGCGGTGCGAGCGGACCCGTCACCTCGGCCCGGCTGGCCAGGCGGCGGTGGGTCACGGCCTCCTCGGCGAGCATCCGGACCCGGGTCCGCAGCGCCTCGTACCGGCGGATGACCTGCTCCGGGCGGAGCAGCCCGGCCGCCACGATCAGCCGTGCGGTGCCGAGAAGCGGATCGCGGGCATATTCCGCCGTGATCTCGGCCGGGCTGCGGTAACCGACCTCCGCGTCGCTCCCGGCGTGGCCCAGGAACCGCACCACCTTCAGGTGCAAGAACGCGGGCGAGCGACTGGCGCGCACGTAGGCCGCGGCCGCCGTGGCGGTGTCGAAGCAGGCCGCCGGGTCGCAGCCGTCGGCGCTGAAGTAGCGCAGCGCGGGCCGTCCGGAGTACGCGGCCGCCACCCAGCCGTCCGGAGTGCGGACGCTGATCCCCAGGCCGTTGTCCTCGCAGACCAGCAGCAGCGGCATCGGCAGGCCCTGATAGGCCGTGCGGCAGGCGGCGCCGATCGCGCCGACCGCCGTGGAGTGACTGGCCGAGGCGTCCCCGAAGCTGGCCACCGTGATGGCGTCCGCGGGCCACGCGGACGGGACGCCCAGCTTGGCGGCCCGCCCGGTGGAGAACGCGACGCCGACCGCCCGCGGCAGGTGCGAGGCGATCGTGGACGTCTGCGGGATGATGGCTAGGCCGTGGTGCCCGAAGACCTTGTGCCTGCCGCCCGCGATCGGCTCGTCGCTGGCCCCGACCAGGCCGAGCAGGACGTCTCGCAGCCCCTGCGACCCAGGCACCTGCGCGGCGCGAGCCAAGTAGAAGCCACCCGAACGGTAGTGCAGCAGCGCAGGATCGGACGGCCGCAGCGCCGCCGCGACCGCCGCGTCCGCCTCGTGTCCCGCGGACCCGATCGTGTAGAACCCGTGGCCCTCGGCCCGCAGATACCGCGCCGCCAGATCGAGGTGCCGGCTCCCGGCCTGGGCGTCAAACAGCGCGATCGCCTGCTCGCCGGTCAGCCCGCTCCCCGCCCTGACGGGCGCGAAGAGGTCGGCCCCCTCGGCCTGCCCCTCGCCGGCCAGGTCGCGCACGCCGGACAGGAACCGCAGATCAAGCTCTTCTTCCTGAGTGATCTCTGCCACCGATGCAGCCTAACCGGCGCCGCCCCGCCAATATCCAGCGATCCGTGTTCCGTACGCTGCGCGCCCTGGTTTCCGGGTCGATGATGCCGTTGTGCTGGTTCTACCGGGATAAGTTGCCGTCCTCTTGTGAGGATCGTGCGTCCCGGATGGGGGTGCGTGTACCCCCGGCCCCCTCTATGGGATCGGGGTGCCACC
>PLDT01000547.1:0-13129 GCA_003136255.1 Actinomycetota bacterium | reverse complement strand
GCAGGGTCGGCATGTCCTGCTCTTGCGGGGGCTGTGTGCCTCCGGCCCCAAACGTCCGCGTTTCACCGGGTGTGCGTGCCGCCGACCTCAGCGGCTGGGGCTGACTTGACTGCTGATGCGGCCTGCTCGGAAGCTCTGGTGATCGTGGACATCTAGCTCGCTCACAACGAGCTAGCTGTCCACGCTAATCCAGATGCCGGCCCGGGCGCCCCGATTGCGCCTTTTGCCGGGTCGCGTCCTGTGCTCGGCTAGGACCGGTTAACGGCACGCCTCCGCATCGGGCTACGCTCGCGCCTGGCGGGAGCCACCCATTCAGCCTCACCCGCCCCGGGCGGCTCAGCTGTGGCGGCCGGTGAAAGCCACGGTCACGCCCACGCCGATCATGGCCAGCCCGCCGGCCCCGCCGACCAGCTCGATGCGGCGCGGTGAGCGGGCGAACCAGGCTCGCACCGCGCTGGCCGCGAACGCCCAGGAGCAGTCCGAGATCGCCCCGATGGCGACCGACACCAGCGCCAGGATCAGCATCTGCTCCGGCACGTGCCCGGCCGCGCGGTTCACGAACTGCGGCAGGATCGCGCCGAACAGGATGTACGCCTTAGGGTTGGTGAGGCCGACCACTGCCCCGTCCCGCGCGGCCCGCCACCCCTCCCGCGGCGGCGTCGCCACCGCCATCGCGTCGGCCAGCGACTTGCGGTGCCGGATCGCATGGACGCCCAGCCAGATCAGGTACAGCGNNGTGGCCAGCGCGGTCCGGCGCCCGTGCGCCAGCGCCCGGCCGACCACGAACAGCACCCCCGGCCCGGGGATGACGATCAGCACCAGCGACGCCAGCGCGAAGCCCAGGAGCTGCCCGGTCGAGACCATCGTTACTCCCTGCTCGCCAGCAGCGAGGGCCCGAGCTCACGCAGCTCAGCCACCGAACGCACGCCGAGCAGCTGCATGGTCCGCTTGAACTGGGCGGCCAGGATGTCCAGCGCCTTGTTCACCCCCGCCTCGCCGCCCGCCATCAGCCCGTATAGATAGGCACGCCCGATGGCACAGGCGTCGGCGCCGAGGGCCAGCGCCACCGCGATGTCCGAGCCGTGCCGGACCCCGGAGTCGACCAGCACGGCCATGTCCGGCCCCACGATGTCGCGGACGGCGGCGATCGTGTGCACCGGCGGCACCGCCCGGTCGAGCTGGCGCCCGCCGTGGTTGGAAAGCTGCACACCATCGGCTCCCACCGCGACGGCTTGCGTCGCGTCGGCGGGTCCGAGCGGCCCCTTGATCACCAGCCGGCCCGGCCAGCGAGCCCGCAGGTCGGCGATGTCGTCCCAGGTGATGGCCGGGTTGAACAGCTGCCCGGTGTCCTTGATGGTCACCGCGTCGTGCCCGGCGAAGTTGGCGAAGTCGATGGCCGGGTTGCGCAGCATCCGGATCCAGTAGCCCGGCTTGCCCGCGATGCTGGCCAGCGTCCGCGCGGTGAGCTCGGGCGGGATGACCAGCCCGTTGCGCTCGTCCCGGGCGCGGTGGCCGGTCACGAAGCAGTCCACCGTCACCACCAGGACCCGGTACTTGGCCGCGGCGGCCCGGTCGACTAGTTCCTTGTTCAGCCCGCTGTCCCGCAGGATGTACAGCTGGAACCACAGGTCGGGCTGAGCTGCGTCGGCGACCGCCTCGATGGGAGTGGTGGCCATGGTAGACAGCGTGTACGGCAGTCCGTGCCGCTGCGCCGCGCGCGCCGCGGCGATCTCGCCGGCCGGGTGCATCATCCGGGTGTACCCGGTCGGGGCCAGGACCAGCGGCAGCGGCGTGACCGAGCCGAGGAACGCGGCAGTGGTGTCGGCTTCCGACACGTTCACCAGCGTGCGCGGCTGGAACCGGTACTGCCGGAACGCCCTGGTGTTAGCCCGCAGCGACACTTCCTCGTCGGCCCCGCCGTCGACGTAGTCGAAGACCGGACGCGGGATCAGCCGACGTCCAGTGGCGCGCAGGTCAGCGATGTCATGGCAGGCAGAAAGCCGCCGGCACGTCGCGTCGAGCTCGACCGGCTTGACCCGGATCAGCTCGCGTATCTCCGAAGCCCTCATGTCTGCGACGATACGCGTCCGCCTTGGACCGGGCCTACTCTCAAAACCAATCGGAATTGTTGCCATAGGGAGCGATAGGGTCATCTTCATGTCTTTGCGCTTCCACTGGTTCCTTCCGACCAACGGCGACGGCCGCGACATCGTCGGCGGCGGGCACGGCATCGCGACCGGCGCGGCGGGCGCGATCCGTCCCGCCACGCTCGGCTATCTGGGGCAGGTCGCGCGCAGCGCCGAGCAACTCGGGTTCGAGGCCGCGCTCACCCCGACCGGCATGTGGTGTGAGGACGCCTGGCTGGTGACCGCGATGCTGACCGAGGTCACCGAGCGGCTGAAGTTCCTGGTGGCGTTCCGGCCGGGCCTCATCTCGCCCACGATGGCCGCTCAGATGGCCGCGACGTTCCAGCGCCACTCGCAGGGCCGCCTGCTGCTGAACGTGGTCACCGGCGGCGAGACCACCGAGCAGCAGGCCTACGGCGACTTCCTGGACAAGGCGCAGCGCTACGCGCGGTGCGCGGAGTTCCTGGACATCGTCACGCAGCTGTGGCGCGGCGAGACCGTCAGCTACGACGGCGCCCACCTGCGGGTAGAAGGCGCCCGCCTGGCCCGGCTGCCGGAGCCCCGGCCCGAGCTGTACTTCGGCGGCTCCTCGGCCGAGGCCGGCCCGGTCGCCGCCCGGCACACCGACGTCTACCTGACCTGGGGCGAGCCGCCCGCCGCGGTCGACGCCAAGCTGCGCTGGATGGACGGCCTGGCCAGCGAGGCCGGCCGGACCCTGCGTTACGGCATCCGGCTGCACGTCATCACCAGGGATACCGCGCACGAGGCCTGGCTGCAGGCCAACCGGCTGATCGAAGGCATCGACGAGACGGTGATCCGCAAGGTGCAGGAGGGACTGGCACACAGCGAGTCCGAGGGCCTGCGCCGGATGCGCGAACTGCACGGCGGCTCCCGGGACAACCTGGAGGTCTCGCCGAACCTGTGGGCCGGCGTCGGCCTGGTCCGGGGCGGCGCCGGGACCGCGCTGGTCGGCAGCCACACCGAAGTGGCGGACCGGATCGAGGAGTACGCCCGGCTCGGCCTGTCGGAATTCATCTTGTCCGGCTACCCGCACCTGGAGGAGGCCTACTGGTTCGGCGAGGGCGTGCTGCCCATCCTGCGCGCCCGCGGCCTGTGGCAGCACCCCGCCGAGGACACCCTGGACGGAACGCTGAATGCGGTTCCCTTCGCCCCGACCTCCGGACCACCTGCGCCGGCCCGTATCCCCGGCTGACCCGCCTTGACGGCGCGCTAACCCGAGCACCAGAATCAGCCTTCTCACAGAAAGGCACAGGTTCTACCATGCCCACTAAGCGCGCCTCTCGCCTTTTGCTCGCCGCCGCCATCGCGGTCGCGGCCGGGACCGCCGTCACGGTCACCAGCGTGGCCGGAGCCACCGCCAGCACATCGACGTTGCCCCGGCTCGAGGCCCCCGGCCTGCACGCGCAGGCGGTAGCCGATGCCACCCCCACTTCCGCCCCATCGGCGTGCAACTACCACGCGGTGATTCCGGCCGACCGGTTCAAGGGGATTCCGGTGTTCAACGCGGTGCAGGCCGCGCAGCCCTTCATCGTGGTGTTCTACACCAGCCAGGGCGTGATCACGGTGCGGATGCTGACCGACAAGGCCCCGTGCACCACCTTCTCGTTCCGGTTCCTGGCCAGCCAGGGCTACTACAACCAGACGCACTGTCACCGGCTGACCGTGCAGGGCATCTTCGTGCTGCAGTGCGGCGACCCGANNCGTGCTGCAGAAGATCGCCGCGGCCGGCGATGACCAGCAGAACGGCCCCGGTGACGGCTACCCGAACCTCTACACCCAGTTCCAATTCGTGCAGGTCATCCCGCAGCCCTGACCGTCATGGCCTCTTGATGACGCCCGAGGACAGGATGCGGGCCGCGCTGGACCCGAAGTCCTCCGTGCCCAGCCGGGCGGTGAAGGCGACCCCTGCGCCGCCCGGCACGGGCCGGCCTGTTCCGGTGAACTGGATGGGGTAGATGCGCGCGCTTTCGAACCGGCCGGTGGCTGACAGCGTCACGTGCAGGATCACGCTCGTATCAAGGTCGCCGTTGGTGGCGAAGTCGTCGTAGCCGGCGAAGTTCCCCAGGCTGTAGGCGATCAGGTGGCCCCGGTAGAACTGCATGCCGCGCAGCACATGCGGGCCGCTCGCGATCACCAGGCTGGCACCCGCGTCGATGGCCATGTGCGCGAACGCCTCAGGGTTGCCGCGATCCTCGCCGAGGTAATGCTCTTCCCGGCCGGTGACGTGATCGGCACCGGGGCCCTCCGCGCCCGCGTGCATGTAGACGACGACCACCCCAGCCTCCCGCCGGGCTCGCTCGATGAGGGAGCGCGCGGCAGGCAGGTCGAGGAGATCGGCGTCGTAGGTGTAGGGCGCGAACGCCAGGAACGCGACCTTGATGCCGCGGGCCCGGACGATGGTGATCTCGCCGGGCAGCCCGGTCTGGGCCAGGCCCGCGGCATGGATGGTCTGAACCGTCTGGGCCTGGCCGGCGGCGCCGAAGTCGAAGGAATGGTTGTTGGCGTCGTTCAAGATGGTGAACCCGGCCTGCTTGAAGTAGCGCACGTAGCCCGGCGGATCCCGGAACGCGAAGCAGTGCGGATCCGGGCCGCTCACCGGGCCGCACTTGCTGGCCTTCGAGGTCGTGAGCGTGCCTTCCAGGTTGCCGAACACGATCTGGGCGCCCCGGTCGAGGGTCGATTCGACCGCCTTGAAGTACGACGCCGGGTCAGGCGGAAGATTCGGCGTGTCCCCGAGCATGGTGTCGCCCACCGCGGCGATGGTCAGCGACCCCGCCGTCGCGGCGGCCCGTGAGCCGGCACTTGGCTCAGGTGCCCCGGTGGTGACCGCCGCGGTGCGGGCCGAGAGGCTCGGTGCGCTGCCAGAAGCCGCGCCGCCATCAATGGCCGAACAGGCCGGAAGGGCCAGAATGGCGCTGACCGCGGCGATCGCGCAGAATGCTCTCACGGTATCCCGCATGTGGCTCAACCTAGCCTGGCACTGCTATGACCAGAGGTTACGACGCGCTGCAGCAGCACGTGGAGGTACCGAAGGCTAGCTGGGATAACAGTTCTACAGTACTGTGGATGTTATGACCGCGGCCTATGACGATGTGCCCTTCAGCGAGTTGCTGCACCATCCCGCGGCGACCGCCGAACGGCTGGACACCGTCCGGGCGCTGCGGCTGCGACGGCGAGACGCCGGCGACCTCGCCTTGATGCGGATCGAACAGCTCGAGCGCGACACGAGCGTGGTGGACTTCACCACGCGCCTCCTCGCAGGCCTGATCAGGTCCGAGAAGAGCGAGGTCATCCGCGGGCTGCTCCGCGACGCCCTGCCGTGGGTGACCTTCCTGCCCGAGGTGGACGTCGACACGTTCGTGACCGAGCTCGTGACCGTCACCCGAGGGGCAGTAGAGCTGGGGAACCTGGCTCCGGTCGCCGTGCTTCTCACCCAATGGCGGCACTCGGCAGAGGTGTACGCAGACCCCGTCCTCCTGGAGATCCTGACCGCCGAACCCGAGGGGGACATGGGTCCCGTTCCGGCTCCGCCAGACGACGAATGAGCCCCCGTCGCGGCGAACGCGCGGCCCCGCCGCCGGTCGAGGGAGAGTACGACCTGCGGCGCGCGTTTGACGCCATCCGGGCTAATCCGCGATCCCGGTCTGCTCCAGAGCGCCATCACCGGCTCAAAGGCCGTCTGGGCACCGCGGCCTGGAAAGGCGAGTCGCTGGAGCAATGGCAGTACGAGGTGACCGCCGGCGGGCGAATCTGGTACGTCATCGATGACGCGCGACGTACGGCCTGGATCATCCATGCGGGGACCGGGCATCCCAAGGCCACGGACTGAAAACGCGTGCCGCGGGGCCGCGACTTTGCGGCTGGGCCACCAGGTGAAACGATCGGTGCCGTGATTCCACCGCAGCCAGGAGCGATCCAGGTCACGGACCGGCTGGAGCGCCGGATCCGCAAGCCGGTCGACTTGCTGCGCTGCGCCACCTCGGGCCTGGAGATCATCGTGCTGGTGGTGGCCGGCGTCGCGGCCAGCGCCACCACGAACGGCGTGGAGACCGACATCGTCGGCGCGAGCGCGCGGCTTCACACCCTGCTGGCGGTGGCCCGGCCCCTAGTGCTGTTCGCCATCCTCATTGTTCCCGTCGCGCTGGCCGTCCGCCAGCTCATCCGGCGCCAGGTACGGCGGCTCACCGAGGCCGTGGCCACCGGGATCCTGGCCGCGGTGGTGGCAGCCGTGCTCAACGTCGCGCTGGAGCGCGCGGTCGCGGCCAGGGTCTACGACGCGATCGTCATGTCCCGCCCGGCCGTCGGCCATACCGCGGTGCTGGACCCGTACGTGGCCGGCGTGGTGGCCTACGCGACGATCATCGGCCTGTCGGGTCGGCCGGGCTGGCGGAACGCCCTGTGGCTGGCCGTCGGCGTCTACTCGCTCGTCCACCTGGTCGACCTGGATACCACCGTCCTGTCGTTCCTGCTCACGCTGCTCGTCGGCCGGACGATCGGTCTCGGCGTCCGGTACGCGGCGGGCAGTCCCTCGCTGCGGCCCAGCGCGGTGGACATCGCGACGGCGCTGAACAGCGCGGACCGGCAAGTGACCGAAATGACCCGGCTCCGCTGGGCGCCGCGGACCGCTGACCGGGCCGGATCGCGTCACTACGCCGCGGCCACGAGCACCGGCACCTGCCTGGACGTCACCGTCTACGACAAGGACCAGCAGGCGGCGGGCGCCGTCTACCGGCTGTACCGGTACGTCCTGCTGCGCGGGCAGGTCTCTCGCGGCGCGCCGCTGTCGGCGGACCGGACCATCGAGCGCAGGGCACTGCTGTCCTATGCGGCCGAAGACGCGGGCGCGCCCACGCCGGGACTGCGCGCCGTGGTCCGGGTCGGGCCCGAAGCCACCGTGCTCGCCTTCGATCACCACGAGGGGACCACGCTCGCGGAGCGGAATCCCGGGGTTACCGACGCCGAGCTGCGGAACATCTGGGACGCCGTGCAGGCGCTGCACGAGCACCGGGTCACGCACCGGTCGCTGACCGCCGACCGCATCCTGCTGACCGGCAAGGACCAGGTCATGCTGCTCGACCCGGGCGACGGTGACGTGGCCGCAAGTGACCTGCAGGTGCGCCTGGACGTGGCCCAGCTCCTGGCCGAGCTGGCGCTCTACGTCGGGCCCGAGCGCTCCGCTGACCTGGCCCTGGAGAAGGCAGGGGCCGGCGAACTGGTCGGCGTGGTGCCGCTGCTTCAGCGCGTGGCCCTGGCCCGCTCCACCCGGGCCGAACTGCGCCGTCGGCGCAAAGTGCTGCCCGAGCTGCGCCAGCGGCTGCTCGCCGCCGTCCCGGGCGGCGAGGTGACCCCCGTCCAGCTCGAGCGGATCCGGTTCCGCAGCGTCATCACGATGGTCGCGACCGTCGCCGCCGGGTACCTGCTCGCGGGCGAGCTCGCCCGGGTCAGCCTCGGACACGTCCTGCACCAAGCGGACTGGCGCTGGGGCCTGGTAGCGCTGGCCCTGTCGGCCGTGACCTACGTCGGCGCCGCGCTGGAGCTGTCCGGGTTCGTGGCCGTCCCGCTGAGCTTCACCCGCACGATCATCGCCCAGCTGGCCGGGTCGTTCGTCACGCTGGTCACGCCCGCCGCGTTCGGCGGCGCCGCGGTCAACATCCGCTACCTGCAGCGCAGGAAGATCCCGGCGCCGGTCGCGGCGGCCAGCGTCGGCGTAAGCCAGGTAGTGGCCTTTGTCCTGCACATCTTGTTGCTGGTGGTGTTCATCGCCATCGCCGGGGCCGCCGACAAGCACCCGTTCCGCCCGCCCACCTGGATCTACTTCGTACTGGCCGGGCTGGTCGTGGTGGCCTTGGCCGTGCTTGCGGTGCCCGCTGGACGGCGGCTGCTGCGCGCCCGGGTCGCGCCGACGCTGGGCCAGGTGCTGCCGCGGCTGCTCGAGGTCGCGCAGCAGCCGATCAAGCTCATCCAGGGCATCGGCGGCGGGCTGCTGCTCAGCGTGGCGTACATCTTGTGCCTGTCCGCCTGCGTGCAGGCCTTCGGCGGGTCGGTGGCCATCGCTGGCATCGCCGTGGTCTACCTGACCGGTAGCGCGCTCGGCTCGATCGTCCCCACGCCCGGCGGGGTTGGCGCCGTGGAGGCGGCCCTGACCGCCGGGCTCGTCGCCGCCGGGCTGCACGGCACCGAGGCGGCCAGCGCGGTGCTGCTGTTCCGACTGCTCACCTTCTGGCTCCCGGTACCGATCGGCTGGGTTGCGCTGAACTACCTGGAACGCAAGGACGCCATCTGAACGGGTTGGCACCGGCTCGCCTCGGGTAGCGTGATGAGCGCAGGCTCTGTCGTACCGGGAGCGTGAGATTCCTTCATACCTGCGGTGGACCAGGAAGGCTGTCCTCTACCTCGTCACTTTCCTGATCATCACGGCCGGCTCGATCTGGCTGGCGCTGCAGGTCGCGCCCATGCAGACGGTCTCCGCGGCCGGCCAGACCGCCCAGGTCGGGGCGGTGATCTCGTCCTTGAGCTGGTCAGGCCCGGGCGAGCTCGACCTGTTCGGCCAGAACATCCCGACCAAGCCGCAGTTCGAGGGACCTATCCGCCCGTTGCTGCAGCTCACCCACATCACCATCGACCGCCAGGTCGCCCAGCTGCTCCGCTCGGACAACCCGCGCAAGCTCAAGCTGAGCCTCAGCCAGCAGCTGGCCCAGGGCTGGACCCGGTACTTCGTGTGGGAGACGCTCATCGCGGCCGGCTTCGCTGTCGTCGCTCTGCTCGCGGTGGCCGGGGTGCGCAGGCAGTCCCATCTGACCATGCTGAAGACGGTGACCGCGGGGCTCGCCGTCGTCTGCGCGGTGAACATCGGGGGCGTGCTGCTGACCGCCTCCAGCACGCCACGCGTGCTGCGCAGCGTCAAGACGCTCGACGACCTGGTCGGCACCGATCCGCTCCAAGCCGTCCCCAGCCCGGCCGACCGACGGCTGCCTGGGGTGCAGGCGGTGGTGATCGGCGACTCGACCGCCGCCGCCGTGGGCAACCCGGCCCCCGCCAACGCCACCCCCTTGGACCTGGCCTGCGGCCGCAGTGGCGAGTCCTACGCCGCCGACTTGGCCGCGGTGAACGACTGGAACGTGCTGAACCTGGCTTGCAGCGGCGCGACGATCCAGAACGGCCTGCTCGGCGTGCAGGTGCTCGGCGACGGGCAGGTGGCGCCGGCGCAGTTCTCCGAGGCCGAGGGGGCCACCCACGCGAAGGTGGTCATCGTCAGCGTCGGCGCCGACGACGTCGAATGGTCCATCATGACGCGCCTGTGCGCGGCCAGCGCAGTGTGCAACGACGCGGTGTCCTCCGCGTACTTCAGCGAGCTGCTCAGCGCCTTCACTACCAGCTACTACCAGCTCCTCGGCGACCTGTCCGACCTGCCCGGCAGTCCTGCCGTGCTGGTCAACGAGTACTACTCGCCATTCGGCCAGAACATCGGCTGCCTGGCCCGGTACGGCCTCACCGCGGCCAAGGAGAAGGTGCTGCTGGCCCGCCTCGGCCAGCTGAACACGGTGCTGGCCTCCGGCGCGCAGACCTTCGGGTTCGGCGTGGCCGATCCGCCCTTCGCCGGCCACGAGCTGTGCACCGCTGACCCCTACGTCCAGGGCCCGGACGACCCGGCGCCACTGCACCCGACCGCGACCGGCGAACTGGCCATCGCCCTGGCCGACCAGCAGGCGCTGGCCAAGCTGCTGCAAAGCCCGGCCCCCGCCGCATCGGCCTCGGCCGGGGCGGGCACCGACTAGCCGACCAAGCATTGACACGCAGAGTGACCTTCTGTCACTATACGTAATTAACCCTGGTAGATCGGGGGAGGCTGGCCGGGCTGGCGCGTGCGATAACCGCCCGGACCGGGGAATTCCGCCTGGCGCTCCGGCACCCTAGCCCGCGCATCGACCAGCACCCATGAATCCTGGATATCTCGAAACGGGGGGGCAATGGCCCTGAACTCGCTTGACATCGGCACCGTAGGCCCATTCATCGGTGCAGCCTGGAAAAAGCAGCTGAACACTGGCGAAGACCCCGCCAACGGCCGGTGGTACGTCAACGGCGCCAACGGGGACGCCATAGGCCTCTACGGCGGCCTCTCGGACGCCGTGCCCACCGGCCTGGTCTTCAACGACAGCGCCATGACCTACATTCCTGGTCAGATCATGGCCGCGTCGGCCATCGTGGACAACAGGAACGGTCTCACGCCACAGTCCACCGTCCAGCTCACCTATTCCTACACGAACTCATCCACGACCAGCAGCACGATCGCGCACTCGGTGAAGATCGGCGTGGGCCTGGACATCAAGGCGAAGGCAGACTTCATCATCGCCAGCGCCGAGGCGACGGTGAAGATGAGCGTCGATTACACGTTCAGCTACAGCAGCACGACATCGAACACGAAAAGTGAGACGGTCACCGTTTCCCAGAGCGTTCCGGTCACGGTCCCCACCGGGAAGGTCTACAAGGCTCTCCTGGCCGCGACATCACGGTCGCTGCGCGTGCCCTATACGGCCACCATCGTGGTCACCGGCACGTCCGAGACCTGGTTCGAAGACCGTATCAACGGCCACTACAACTGGAGCTCGGACGCTGGCACCGTGTGGGGATGGATCAACCAGTATCGGACCGCCGGTGACGACTCCACCCTCTTCCAGAACCTGGGTGGCGGTCGCGGCGGCGTGGTCGTTTCCGGTGTACTCGACGCCTCGCAGGTAGCGGACTTCCAGGTCCAGGTGTACGACGTCACGAGCGCCTCCGGGGAGCAGCTCAAGCGGGCCATGGCCGCCACCGCGGTCGGCAAGTCGCTCGTGCCGGAAGGCACCCTGGTCAACACCATCGACATCTAGCCAGGTCAATGCCGGCCGCGGCGCAATCGTCACGCGCTGCGGCCGGCCCCGCCCAGCCGGGGAACTCCTCGCGATAACGCTTTCAGGGCCGGAATGATCTCGCCGCCGTAGGCGGCCAGGGTGTCCTCCTCCTGGTCGTGCATCAGGTACAGGGCGAACTGATCGGCGCCGGCCTCGGCCAGCTCGCGCAGCCGGTCCACGTGCGCGGACGCCGGACCGAGCAGGCAGAACCGGTCCACGATCTCATCCGGCACGAAGTCCACGTCCGGGTTGTCGGACTTGCCGTGATGCGCGTAGTCGTAGCCCTCGCGGCCCGCGATGTAGTCGGTCAGCACGCGGGGCACCGGCCCGTCCGTGCCGTACCTGCCCACCAGGTCCGCGACGTGATTGCCCACCATGCCGCCGAACCACCTCAGTTGTTCCCGCTGGTGCGGCAGGTCGGTCCCCACGTAGGCGGGCGCCGCCACGCACATCGTGATCGACGACGGGTCACGCCCCGCCTCCTTGGCCGCCTCCCGCACCGACCCGATCGTCCAGCGGGCGATGTCCGGGTCGGCGGTCTGCAGGATGAACCCGTCGGCCTGCTCGCCGACCAGCCGCAGCGCCTTCGGCCCGTACGCGGCCATCCAGATCTCCAGTTTGCCGTCGCGCACCCACGGGATGCGCAGCGGCTGACCGTGCAGGCTGACCTCGCGCCCCTCGGCCAGCCCCTTGATCACGGTCATGGCCGAGGCCAGCGTGGCCAGCGACATGGGCGGCTGGCCGATCACCCGCCGGGCCGAGTCCCCCCGGCCGATCCCGCACACGGTGCGGTTGCCGTACATGTCGTTCAGCGTGGCGAACAGCGACGCGATGACCGACCAGTCCCGGGTCCCCGGGTTGGTCACCATCGTCCCCACGGTCAGGCGGGAGGTCGCGGCCAGCACCGCCGAGTAGATCACGAACGGCTCCTGCCACAGCACGTGCGAGTCCCACGTCCACCCGTAGGAGAAGCCCGCGTCCTCGGCTCGCCGCATCATCTCGACCACCCGGCTGGCGGGCGGGTTCGTCTGCAGGACCACACCGAATTCCATGAAACCCCCTTTTTATGCCGAACGAACGTGGTTCCTGCTACAGCAGATACTGATTCAGCCCGCGAGCCAGGAACGTCCCGTGGCCGGTGCTCCCCAGGTACTGGCCGTCATCGATCACCACGCGCCCGCGGGACAGCGTGGTCACCACCCGGCCGGTGATCTCCAGGCCCTCGTACGCGGAGTAGTCCACGTTCATGTGGTGGGTGGCCACCGACAGCGTCTGGGTGGCCCGCGGGTCATAGATCACGATGTCGGCGTCCGAGCCGGCCGCGATGACGCCCTTGCGCGGGTACAGGCCGAACATCCTGGCCGGCGTGGTCGCGGCCACCTCCACCCAGCGCGGCAGGGACAGCTGGCCCGCCACCACGCCCTGGTGCAGCAGGTCCATCCGGTGCTCGACGCCGGGCATCCCGTTCGGGATCTTGGAGAAGTCCCCCCGGCCCAGTTCCTTGCCGTCCTTGAAGCAGAACGGGCAGTGGTCGGTCGAGACCACCGACAGGTCGTTGGTCCGCAGGCCCCGCCACAGCGAGTCCTGGTGCTCCTTGGGCCGCAGCGGCGGGGAGCAGACGAACTTGGCGCCCTCGAAGTCCGGCCGGGCCAGGTCGTCCAGGGACAGGTACAGGTACTGCGGGCAGGTCTCGGCGAACACGTTCTGCCCGGCGTCCCTGGCCTCGGCCACCGCCGCGAGCGCCTGGCTGGCCGACAGGTGCACGATGTACACCGGGCAGTTCGCCACCTTGGCCAGCGTGATGGCCCGGGACGTCGCCTCGCCCTCGAGCTCGGGCGGCCGGGTCAGGCCGTGGTACACCGGGTCGGTGTGGCCCGCCGCCAGCGCCTGCGCGACCAGCTGGTCGATGGCGATGCCGTTCTCCGCGTGCATCATCACGGTCGCGCCCGAGCGGGCGGCCTGCTGCATGGCGAGCAGGATCTCCCCGTCGGTGGCGTAGAACACGCCCGGGTAGGCCATGAACATCTTGAAGCTGTTCACCCCGGCCGCGATGCAGGCGTCCATCTCCTTCAGCGTGGTGTCGTTGACGTCGGA
>PLDT01000280.1:0-3888 GCA_003136255.1 Actinomycetota bacterium | reverse complement strand
GTGTGCCAGGTGACGAGCACCGACGCCCGGCACGGGTTCCAGATCGTCACGGACTACATCGCGGACCCGGCCACCGACAGCATCGTCATGCGCAGCAGGCTGGTACCCCTGCCCGGGCACCTGTCCGGCTTCGGCGACCTGAAGGTGTACGTCCGCTACAACCCCCACATCGACAATACCGGCGGCGGCGGATCATCCAACGCCGGCGCCAACAACGCCGAAGTCGATAAAACCACGACCGCGCTGGTGGCCACCGACACCGAGCCCGCGACCGGCCCGGGACCGTTCGCGGCGACCGTCTACGGGGCCCTGGCCGCGAGCAAGCCGTTCCTCGCCGAATCCGCCGGGTTCGCCGGCACCCCCAGCGACGGCCTCAGCCAGCTCGACGCCAGCCACGCGCTGACCAGCCAGTACCAGTCGGCTGACGACGGCAACGTCACCCTGACCGCGCTGGTCAACGCGACACCCGGAACGCCGTTCACCCTGGCGCTGGGTTTCGGGTCCACCGCCGTAACCGCTATTAATTCGGCCGAACGGCCCGTCCTCCAGCCGTTCGGGAACACGCTCGATCGCTACCTCGCGGGATGGCGCGGCTACGACAGCACGCTGCGCCAGCCGCCGGCCTCGCTGCCGGGACTGTCCGCCGCCGCGGACGCCGCGATGCGAAGCCAGTACTGGCTGTCCGCCAACGTACTGAAGGCGGATGAGGACAAGACCTACCCGGGCGCCTTCGTCGCCTCGCCGACCGACCCCTGGGGCCAGTCGGTCCCGGCCACCACGACACACCCGGGGTGGACCTACCGGGAGGTGTTCGCCCGGGACAGCTACGAGACCTTCACCGGGTTGCTCGCCGACGGCGACGTGGCCAGCGCCCGCGCCATGGTTCAGTTCCTGTACGACCGGACCCAGCAGCCGGACGGCAGCTTCCCGCGTGACTCGCTGCTCAACGGGGCGATCCCCCCGGACACNNGAACACCCCGGCTTCTCCCCGGCCGACATCGCCGCCGAGATCGCCGGCCTGGTCGCCGCGTCTCACCTGGCCCAGGCCGCCGGCGACCCGGCCCGCGCGCGCCTGTACCTGGCCACCGCCGACTACTACCAGCGCAACGTCGAACGGTGGACGGTGACCACCACCGGTCCTTACGCCAGCCGCTACTTCATCCGGCTGTCCCCGACCGGGAACCCCAACGTGACCGAGACCTACAACCTGGGCAACGGCGGCCTGACCAACGTCGACCAGCGCGACGTGATCGACGCGAGCTTCCTCGAACTGACCCGGCTGGGCGAGCTCGCTCCCGATGACCCCGCCGTGCAGGAATCGCTGCCGGTGGTCGACTCGGTGCTGGAAAGCCAGACCGCCTCCGGCCCGGGTTGGCACCGTTACGGCGTCAAGGCGGGGCAGCTCGGCCAGCCGGCCGGCAGCACCGACGGCTACGGCGACTGCTACATCCCCGATCCGACGAGCTGCTCCCCGACCGGAGCGCCCTGGTTCCCGACCGGCACCGGCTCCGGTCACCCGTGGCCGCTGCTAGCCGGCGAACGCGCCGAACAGGACCTGCAGGCCGGCAATGTCTCCGCCGCCGCCAGCCTGGCCGAGACCATGCAGCTGATGTCGTCCGGCCTCGGCCTGGTACCGGAACAGGCCTGGGAGGACCCCGACACTCCCGCGTCCCCGTACGGCAGCGACCCGACGACCGCCTCGATCGGGTTCACCAACGGCAAGGCGGCAGGCTCGGCCGACCCGCTCATCTGGGCCCAGGCGCAGTACCTGCGGCTCGTGCTGGACCTGAAGGCCGGGCACCTGCTCGACCAGCCAGCCATTACCCGGGACCGCTACGTCACCAGCGGCCCCCCGGCGACCGTGCCGCTCACCATCAGCGTCACAGCACCCGGCGCGGTCGCGACCCCGCCCACCACGTCGACGGCTGCCCCGGGAATCACCGAGGACATCCTCGCCAGCCAGGAGCCCGGCCTGAACACCCCGCAAACCCACGCCACGGTGAGCGGAAAGACGGCCCCGGGCGCGATCGTCGACATCTCGGTCGGCCAGNNGGCACCTTCCACGCCGTCGTCCCGACCCCGCCCGGCCAGTCCATCCTCACCGTGTCCGTCACCGCCGGAGCCCACGCGACCGGCTGGGCCCAGCAGACCGTGACCGCCAGCTAGGACCATGCTCAAGCTCTCCGGCGAAGAGGTCGTCACGCTCGAACTGGTCCACCGCCCGGCCGACGGACCAGTACAGGTCGGCATCGGCCTGCTCAGCGAGGTATCCCCGAACAGCCGTTGCGCCTGCCCTGGCGAACATAAGCAGCAGGCAGTCTCGTCGCGCACAGCTATGGCCTCGAATGGGAGTACAGCGCACAGACCACAGGGCTATCAAATTACCTATCGAGTATTAAATTGTCGCTGATTTAGATCGTGTACGCACCGCCCCACGGCGGGTTGCCAGTAACTGCGCAGATAGCTGATGCCCTTGGGGTCATGGTGAGCTGATGTGTTCAAAATTGAGAAAGAAACGATCGCGACGATCTCCGAATGCACCTCGGACCGCCGCTAGGAAACATTCCGCCACGTACTTACACACTCCGGACAGCAGGTCTATCGTCATCATGGGTCGTAGAAGAAGGGAAGTCCCATGAAACGTCTGTTTGCAAGATCTGCAACAGTAATGTTCGCGGGCACACTGATTCTCCTGGTGGTGCAAAGTATCCCGGGAGGTAACAGCGCGAGCGGCACGGCACCCAGCGCCTCTGCGGTCGCTCAGGCTCGGGCCAACTTCATCAAGGTCAAGTCGGCGCACGCTCCTGAGGTCGGTCGCGGCGGCTGGGTTTCCCCCGGTGGCATGCACCACACTGCGACGGGTGCGGTCAACGGAAGCGTTACCGGTAGCCAGAGCATCAACTGGGCAGGCTATGCCGACGCCGAGAGCGGATCCAACACGGTCTCGAAGGTGAGCGGCAACTGGACCGTGCCGGCTGTTCAGTGCCCTTCGGCGCCGTATCAGAACCAGGATGCGTTCCTCGCGAACTGGGTCGGCATCGACGGCTTCAGCGATGGAACCGTTGAGCAGCTGGGCTCGGCTGCTCAGTGCTTCGAAGGCGTCAAGTACTACTACGTGTGGTACGAGATGTACCCGTCGGCCACGGTCGAGGAAGGCACCACCGCCTGCATCAACGACAACGTCGACTGCCCCCAGCCCGGTGACCGGATCAGCGCCTCGGTGACCGTGACGGCTGCCGGCTCGGGCGAGAACAACTACGCGATCACGCTCACCGACCACACGAGGCCGGACGAGAGCTTCTCCGTCACTCAGCAATGTGCCGTCACTACCTGTACAGACGCGAGCGCTGAGTGGATTGTAGAGCGTCCCGCCGCCCTCCCGCCGCCGCCTGCGCCGATCCAGATCCTGCCACTGGCCTACTTCGGGAGGACATTCTTCAGCAGCGGAGACGTGGTCTCCGGAGGAAAGCTCTCGAGCATCCAGGGATTCCAGGACGGCTCCGTCAACGACATCTCGATGATCGACGACACCGACTCCTACTACCTAGCCTGCGATGGCCAGCCAAGTCCGCCCGGAACGCTGCTGCCGCTTGGCCAGGCGAACGCTTGCCCGACGGTTGCGCCCTTCCCGGGCGGAGCCTTCGAGACGAGCTGGGACTCCAGCTTCTGACGGTATCGCTCAGGCAGTTGGCGCGGACTGGCGTGGTTGCCGGCCGCGCCAGCTGTCTGAACCGGGCCAGGACTTCCACGGCGTTCCGCCCGGACCCCTCAGCCGCTACCGCTTAGGTGATTCCGGCCCCGGCTCGTCGTTCACCGTCGCCGAACTCAACGAGCGGCTGGCCGACCTGGCCACGGTCTCGATTCCGGCCCGCTGAGCAAGGCGGTGCC
>PLDT01000478.1:0-12988 GCA_003136255.1 Actinomycetota bacterium | reverse complement strand
GGAACCCCGTTCGCTACCGGATCCGGATCCGTGATCAGCGCTGGGGACCGGTTCATTTCGCTGCTGTTCGGGCTCCTCCTGGCCGGATTGGCACTATGGACCCGCTACCGCCCGGCATTCCGCCGGCGAATCGCGATCGCCTCGCTCGTCGTGAGCATGCTGGGGCTCGTCGGCTATTGCCTCTTTACCCTGATCGGTGTCGCTGACATCACTGTGCAAGCAAGTTACGGCCCTGCCCAGGTCTCGTGGGACCCGAGCATCGGCGCGCTGCTCTCCATCGGCGGATGCGTGGCCTGCGCGATCGCCGCGACCGTCATGCTCCGCACCCGCATCCCCGCGCTGAGCGAAACCCGCTGACTCCAGTCCCGGCCACGACCAGCCCACGCAGGCCGCCTGGAAATCGCTGGCGGACAGCAGTCGGGCTCCGAGCGCCGCCGGGTCCCTCTCCCCACGGCAAGCGGTGAGGCGCCCGGCGCTCCCTCCCACCGTGACCTGCGCCGCTACTTCCGGGCCCTGGATCAAACCAAGGAGAAACCATGAGCAAAAGCAAGAGCATCTTTGCAGGACTCGTTGTCCTACTCGCAGTCGCAGGCTGTAGGAGCACGGCCATCGGCGCCGCCACCCCGGCCGCCAGCACAGCCTCCGGTACCGCTACCCGAGCCTCCGGTACCGCTACCCCAGCCTCCGGTACCGCCGCGACCCCGGCCTCCGGTACGGCCGCCACCCCGGCCTCCGGTACGGCCGCCACCCCAGCCTCCGGTACGACTGTCGCACCAGCCTCCGGTACGGGGGCGCCCGCCGCAACGTATGCACCCGGGCTCGCCACGACATACAATACGACGTTCGATAATCTCACTTACGGCATAAGCTCTGTCGGAACCCTCACGCATGTAACAGAAAATGCAGCAGGAGACATCAGCGGCCAATTGACCGTTGATCCGCCGCTTTACGGCAGTGGCCCGTTCACGGGAACCGTCAACGGGAATGCTATTAAGTTCACAGTTGAGAGCACGCCAAATCCCGTTAATGAGACATCTGGCACCTTTACTGGAACAATTGGTTTGCAAGATTCCCTAAGCGGGACGTACGCCGGCGACACCAGTACTGGGCCGCAGAATGGGAACTGGACAGCCGTGCCCGCCGCGCTCCCCTCTGCTGGTTCCAGCCAACCGGACTGCTCTGTACAGAATCCTTCCGAATGCCTGCTGGCCTCCAACGCCGTGTCCGCCCTCGATACCGGCGCGGACATCGAGCCTCCCTCCGGGATGACGGTGCTGTATCACCAGGTGATCCCGCAGGAAGGCTTCGCGGCCGCGGCGTTCATGGACGCCAACGGCAACATCATCATCGCTGACGAGGGCGCTGATCTCGCGTCGCCGTTCGGCACGGCTACCCCGTACCAGAACTGGTCCTTTGCAGCAGATGTCGAGATCTACGGGGGCGCCTGGCCTGTAGCCCTCAACGACGCCGTGCGGTTCGCACGGTACGTGCAGGGACTCGACACCAAGTCAGCTCCGATCTACGTGACCGGCTTCGATCTCGGCGGGGTTGAGGCTCAGGCCCAGGCGCAGGCCCTGCAGTCCGGCGTGGCCGGCGGTGCCACCTTCGGGGCCCCAGGCCTGCCTGGCAACCAGGCGGCCGGCAATCAGGGCGCCCTCGTCAACTTCGTCGACTACGGTGATGGCATCGGCAACTGGACCTCGGACCCGGGCAGTGCCCTGGCCTCACTGGCCCCTAAGCACATGGATCATTATGGCCGGGTCGACCAGATCGGTAACCTGTCCAGCGCGGCGCTTCCGCTGCTCGCCGCGAACACGCACAAGCTCGCGGCGGACAGCCTGATCGATGAGGCGGTGGGGGAAGACTGGGGTGCCGGAGACGCCTTCGACAAGATCCTGGACATCGCGCCCACGCCGTATACCAAGGCCGTGAAGATCTACGACACGGTGATAAAAGGTGCCTCTTACTCCTATCTCGCCGGATCCGCGCTGCTATTCCACTCGATCGGGCAATACGCCACGGATCTCGGCGTCAGCCTGACACCGACCGTCGCACCCCCCACCTCCCCGGCCGACTACATCAAGGAATTCGAGCCGGCAGCCAGCACGGCAACCCTCATGGCCGCCGACGCGACGACGGTCAGCGCAGACGGTACCGTCAACGGCCCCAGCTATAACCTGACCGCCGACACGGCTACCGATCTCCTCACCGAGGAGACCTACACTGCCGGCAACAGCTCGCAGTACGACGTCAGCTACGACCCAACGGAACAGGTTTCCTCGCTTCAAGCCAACGACCCCGGCAGCACCTCGTATGAGATCTTCAACGACGACTCGAGCCAGTATCCGTGGAGCACCCGCGTCGACTTCTACAGCGGCCCTAACGAGACCGGTACCCTGACCGCGACGCTTTACAACTGGCACGCAGGAGGCTCGCAGCTGCAGGTGTTCACCGGCCTGCCCACGGGCGACACCAAGGAAATCCTCAACTATAGCCAGCCCGATGCGACCGGACAGCTGACGAGCAAGCAGTTCGAGTAAGCGATCGCCCGCATCCAGGCGGCGTGGTGATTACCCCCGTTCACGCCGCCTGGACCGCGGCGCCTTGCTCCGCAGCTCACCCGGGCGTTTCTTCGACCGTCCCAAGCGAGCACCGAAGGTGAGCCAGTTCTCGCCCGCTCTCGGCCGGTGGGCTCCTCCACCCGCCGGAAGTTAGCTAGGTAATTGCTCGGGCGCGCCGTCTCCCTCGTCCCGGCCTACGGCAAGCCTGCATGAAAACCTCGGTGCCGGCCCAGGCCCAGGCCTGGGCTTCGCGCAGTAGGCCGACTACATCCGGGTGGGCATGACGGCGTCGGTGCGGTTGCCTTTGCAGAAGTCATTCCGTGTAATGCTGCCAGGCAGATAGTATGATTCGTCAGAGACTTCGATAAGTTTGCCCCATGGCCCCCTGCCGTCGGTATGGCTCGCCAGAACCCGCCAGGGGAGCAAAACGGGGAGCAAGCGAGCAGCGATATCAGGCCATGCCGGGCGACGTCCAGCGATTAAAGCTGCTAGTAGAGCCACATCCAGCCACATTGCGAAACAATAAAGATTTATATGGCATGCAGAAGGTCAGGGGNNGCTCCACGATTTTCCGTACACTTGTTCGAGTCGAAGTGACAATCAAGTGACAACGGCGCAGGATTTCGCGCCGGGGTCCGCCTCGATGTAGCAGGCCGGACCGGGCCCAGCCATGCTGACAGGAGCGTCCGGCCAGTTCAGCAAGGTGAGAGCTTGTGAGTGATCGCCTCGGCGCTCCCTGCGCAACCCCGATCGTATGCGTTGCCCAAAGAATGGCTTCGGTTCCCTGGCTGCGCAGGCAGTCGGCCCGTGAAACTCGCGCGCCTAATTAATCAGGGTCTTGGGATGCGGTCGTAGCGGCGGTTTCCAGCGGACAAGAGACCCGCGAGCTGGGCCGGTGGGATAGCTTTTGACCGGAGCTAAATACGGATTCCTCCCTGGACAGCGAGATGCTGAGGTGAGCGCGGAGACTGCTTCCGGAATCGGATTGCGGCCTGCGCCGTTTGCCCCCTGGCGACACGCAGCAGGAGCGGGACCAGCGCGGCAGGCGAGCCCGCTTGCCCGCGAGCCCTTCGAACGACACCGCCTGGGAGGCGGTCGCGAGGACCTTGCGCCCGTCGGCGCCGGCCGCCGCCCCGTTCAGGCCGAGGGTCGCGGCCACCTCGCTGGCCAGGTCGATGTAGTAGCTTTCCGGCAGGCACGCCCGCACGATCGGGACCGCTGTCGTCGTGAAGGGTCCGATGGTGTTGATGACAACGGCTGGCCGCTGCCGCCGGATCTCGGCCGTTACCGATTCGATCGACCCCGCGATCACGATCCGGCCGGTGCCGACCCGCGCGGCGGCAATCCCTCAGCCGGGCGCTGTGGGGAGCTGGGCGGTCGCGCCGAGGACGGTGACCTTGACGCGGCCGGGGGCGGCTGTGGTCTGCTCTTGTCCGCGTCTGATCGTTATCGAAAGGTGACGGGCCGGGAGGTCAAAACGGCGGCTTGGGGCGGGGCGCAAAATGCCGCGTAGTTAAGGGTCGGGTGGCCCGGTCATCAGTTGCGTGGGCTGCGAGGCGGGCGGCCACCGTGAGTGGACCAGCCGGATGAACGCCTGGACCGCGGGATTGGCGGGTCCGGGATCGCGGTGGACGAAGGCCATGGGCTGCACGGCCTGGGGATCGGCCAGGCGCAGCACGCTGGGCTCAGGGCCCGCCGACGTGGCCGCCTGCGCTACCCGAAGCGGCACGATCGCGACCCCGAGTCCCCGCAGCGCCAGCGCGGCCAGGTCCGCGGGGTTGCGCATCTCGCAGACGACCTGGCGCCGGATCCTGGCCCTGGTACACAAGGCGTCGACCTGTGCCCGCAGCCCGGAGTCCGGATGGCTCTCCAGGAAGCGGGAGCAGTCCGCGAGCGTACGGATGTCCACAGCCGGCACCCCGTGCAGAGGATGGTGAGGACCTACCACAGCGACGAGCGGCTCCAGGGCCAGGACCTGGTGGTATAGGCCGTCTGGGACCTGGTGGCGGAGCAGCCCGACAAAGGCGGTGTCGACGTGGCCGGCCGCGATCGCCGCGATGGTGGTGAGGCTGCCTTCGTCTGACACCACGACCTCGACTGCGGGGTATCCCTCTCGGAAGTCCTGGAGGAGGCCGAGCAGGTCGACCGGGCCGGGGCCGAACGGGATCGCGCCGATGCGCAGCTGGCCTGGCACGACGCCGCGCAGCGCGGCCACCGCGGCCAGGGCTTCCTCGGCATCGCGTACCAGGCGGCGGGCGTACGGCAGGAAGACATGGCCGGCCTGGGTGAGCCGCACGCTGCGACTAGTGCGGTGGAAGAGCGGGGCGCCGACTTCCCGCTCCAGCTGGGCGATCTGGTGACTCAGGCCTGACTGGGCGATATGGCAGCGGGCCGCCGCACGGGTGAAGTTATGTTCCTCTTCCACGGTAACGGCGAACTGCAGCTGGCGAAGATCCATCTGGTTTTCCGATCGCTGCGTGCTCACATCAACGTTGGACAGCATACGGCTCCCGCTGTTAATCATTGTAATAGAGAAACTTTTTCCGGCTAGGCGAACCAGTCCGCCGCAGCCTTCTGGTGAGGTTGAAGATTGAGAATCCAGATCAATCCTGAAGAGGATACGTTCCTGCTCGACCACGTCGTGGACGGGTCGCCAGTCCTGCCCACCGTCATGCAGCTGGACCTGGTGGCTCGCACGCTGCGCGCCGTGGAGCAGGAGCAGGAGCAGCCCGCCGGGTTGCTGCTGCGGGACATCACGGTCGGCCCTGCGGTCCGCTTCGACCGGCCTGGCCCGCGTGACCTGGACCTGCTGTGCAGCCCGGAACCGTCACGCGGCCCCGCGCCGCCGGCCTGGCGTTGCGAACTGCGCAGCCCGGGTCATGATGCGCCGCATCTCGTGGTGGTCGCCGGGCACGCGGCCGGATCCGCGCCCTGGGCGCGATCGCGAGGCGAATGGGCGGGCTGCCTGAGCTGCGGCCCCGATCTGGTGTACCCGCCGTTCTTCCACGGTCCCGCCTTCCAGGTCGTCGGGAGCTTCGGCCGCGTGGACGGCGGCCTGCGTGCTGCCCTCGCGCCCGGCCTCCCGCCGCTGAGCTGGGGTTGCGGGCCGACCGTGCTCCGGCCGCGCCTTCTGGAACTGCTGCTCCAGTGCTGCGGCCTGCAGGAGCTGGCGGAGACCGGCCGGATGATGGTGCCGGCCGGCTTCGAGGCGGTGCACTGGCTTCCAGCGTCGCTGACCGTCGATGACCGGACCAGTGCCATGGCCGTGGCCCGGCCCCGGTCCGGGCCGCAGAACTCCGGCCCCGTCTTCGACGGCCAGGTGGTGACTCCCGCCGGGACGGTACTGGTGACAGTCACCGGATACCGCACCGCGGACCTGGGTCAGGCCGCCCTCCGGCTGCACTCCGCCCGCCTCACCCGATGCCTGGACAGCCACCCCGAACCGGCCCCGTTCACCCGCCGAACCTGCGATTCCCGAGGAGCATCACGATGACCGCACCCGTCACCACCCCTGCTGGCACCGCGCCTGAACCATGGCTGCCGCACCGCGGCTACCCCGACACGAACGCGTTCCGCGGCTTCTTCGCCCCGTCGCGGATCGAGGCCGATGTCTACGACCTCGAAGTCGATGGAGAGGTCCCGCCCGAGCTGAACGGCGCGTTTTACCGGGCCGCCGCCGACACCCAGTTCCCGCCGCGGCGCGAGGACGACATCTACATCAATGGCGACGGCATGATCACCATGATCCGCTTCGGCCAGGGCCACGCCGACCTTCGCACCCGGTACGTCCGCACCCAGCGGTTCCAGCTGGAACGCGCGGCCCGGCGGGCGCTCTTCGGCGCCTACCGCAACCCGTTCACCGACGACCCGGCGGTGAACGGCATCGACGACGGCAACGCGAACACCTCGGTAATCTGGCACGCCGGCCGGCTGCTCGCCCTGAAAGAAGCGGCCCTGCCCTACGAGCTGGACCCGGTGACGCTGGAAACCCGCGGCGTGTTCAGCTTCGACGGCCAGCTTCCCGGGCGCACCTTCACTGCCCACCCCAAGATCGACCCGCTGACCGGCGAGATGATCGCCTTTTCCTACAACTCCAGCGGCCGGCCCGACCGGGACGTCAACGTGTTCGTGATCTCGCCCGCAGGGCAGGTCACGAGGACCGAGACGTTCCAGGCGCCGTACTCCTCGATGATGCACGACTGGCTGGTCACCCGGGACCACATGATCTTCACGTTCTCGCCGATGATCTCGGACTGGGAACGGATGAAGGACGAGCCGCAGTACTTCGTGTGGGATCCGCCGCAAGGCACCCACGTCGCGGTCATCCCGCGCGGTGAGGGCGTGGCTGGGATCCGCTGGTTCCGCAGCGACCTGGTGATGGAGACGCACAGCCTGAACGCCTGGTCAGCGGGCGACACCGTGGTCGCCGACCATTTCGTGGCCCGCAGCGGCTGGTTCTCCCAGTTCCCGAAGACCACTCAGGGGCCGATGCGTGAGGCGCCCCCGTTCGCGCAGCGGTGGACCCTGACAGTCAGCCAGGGCGCCGCGCACTGGGCTGACAGCCACGCCACGTATGCCAGCGAGCCGCTGTTCGACCACCCGGGCGACATGCCGCGGGTCGACCCGCGGGTGCTGATGGATCGCAACCGGCACTCCTGGATCGGCTGCATGAACCCGGCGGCGGGGCCGATGCCGGAGTTCGGCCCGATGGGACCGCCGTTCAACAGCCTGTTCCACCGCGATGACGACACCGGGATCCAGACCGGCTACTACGTCGGCGAGGACTCCGCCCCCGAGGAGCCGGTGTTCGTGCCCAAGGGGCCGGACGCCGCCGAAGGCGAGGGCTACCTGCTGGCCCTGGTCGGACGGCGCGCGCTGAACCGCAACGACATGATCATCCTGGACGCGCTCGACATCGCGGCCGGGCCCATCGCCACCCTCAAGATCCCGTTCCGGCTGCGGTACGGGTTCCACGGCACCTGGATCCCAGCCGGGGAGCTCGACCATGGCTGACACAGCAGCAACGCCGGACGCCTCGACCTCGCGGGCGGTCATCGACCACGCAGGAGTGTCCGTCGCGGACCTGGAAAAGTCAGAGCGCTTCTACCGGGACGTACTCGGCTTCACCACGGCCGAGGACCGGTTCGCCTTCCCCGAGCACGACCTGCGGGGCGTCGTGCTGCTCAACCCCCAGGGCGCCCGGGTCGAGCTGTTCGAGCGCAAGGGCTCCGCGCCTACCGGCCCCCACCACCAGATCGAGTCCACCCGCCGGCAAGGCTGGTTCCAGTTCGCCCTGGCCGTACCGGACATCGCCGGGACGTTCGCGGCCGTGGTGGCAGCCGGAGCGGAGCCCTCTCTCGCGCCGACCACGGCCCCGGACGGGGTGTCCCTGGTCGCCTTCGTGCGGGACCCCGACGGCAATCTTGTCGAATTCCTGCAACGGCCAGCCCGGCCCGGTCCCCCTGGATAGCCCGGCATGTGGGACGCGGAACTGCGCGGCCAGGTGGCCATCCTCACGTACACCCGCCCGCCCGAGAACGCGCTCGGGTTCGCCGACCTGGCCCAGCTGGATGCGACGCTGCAGCGCTGGGGCAGGGACGAACGCGCCCGGGTGATCGTGCTCACCGGCGGAATCCCCGGCTTCTTCGCCGCGCACGCGGACCTGGCTGACGTCGGGGCACTCGTGCACGGCAGCACAGCCGGGCCGCACGGACCGGAAGCCTGGGGACGCGCTCTGACCCGCATCTCGGCCATCCCGCAGCCGGTCATCGCGGCCGTCAACGGCCAGGCGTGGGGCGGCGGCTTCGAACTCGCCCTCTCCTGCCTCATGCGGCTGGCCTCACCGGCCGCGCACTTCCGCTTCCCCGAGGTCGCCGACGGCGCCATCCCGGGGGCAGGCGGAACCCAGCGTCTACCCCGCCTGATCGGCCTGCCCCAGGCCGCCCGGCTCATCCTCGGCGGCGAGCTCGTCACGGCAGGGGAAGCCCTGCGGCTGGGCCTCGTCGAGGCCCTCCTGCCCGGCGAAGGGTTTCTCGAAGCCGTCCTGGACTGGGCTGCTCCCCTCGCCAGCCAGCCCCGCCACTCACTCGCCGCCGCCAAACAGGCGCTCCTGCTCAGCACGCAAACACCCCTGAACCAGGGCCTCATCGCCGAGCAGGACATCTTCCGCACTGTCCTGGCCTCCTCCGAGACCAGGGCAATGTCCGCCCAGGCTGACCCGCGATGATCAGCGCACGGGCCACTCGCTTCCGTCCGGCAGGATGGCTGACCAGCCGCTGCCGACCAAAAGGGTGGCCCCGTAAATGCAGTAGGCCCCGGCCGAGGTTAGGACAACTCCGGGTTGACGCGGCTCGGAGCTGCGGTGTGCGTTCCCACCCACGTCCGGACCTCGATGTTCGACCGCGAGGAGGACACCGACGCTGTATGGAGTCAGGGACGTCTGCCGACGTAACTTCGGCTTAGCGGCCTGCCAGCCGCAGGCCGTAGGCCGTCACCGCGTTGCCGTGGAATACGGCTTCCAGCTCAGCCTGGTCCAGCTGGCTGGTCATCACCCGGGCGACGGCGACCACGTCACGGTAGCTGGCTGCGAGGGTGCAGACCGGCCAGTCGGAGCCGAACATCAGCCGCTGCGTCCCGAAGCAGTCAAGCAGATGGTCGGCATATATGGCCTGAGCTGGGCCGCCGTCCACGCCGCCGCAGCCTCGGTGACCATGCCGGACAGCTTGCAGACCACGTTGGGGCGGCGCGCGAGCTGGGTCATCAGCTTCGCCCACGGCTCGAGGCGGCCGGATGCGATATCCGGCTTGGCGCCGTGATCAAGCACGAACGTCACGCCGTCGAGCTGGGTCACGTGCAGCGCCGCGGGCAGCTGGGCGGGCCGGATAAGCAGGTCGTAGCGGAGCCCGGCCGCGTCGACGGCCTGCAGGCCGCGGCGCACTGCGGGCCGTCGCAGCCAGTCAGGGTCTGGCTCGTCCTGGACCAAGTGCCGGATGCCGACGAGCCGGTCACCTCCCGGCAGTGACCGTAGCCTGGCCAGCTCGTCGGCGAGGCCTTCGCTGGTCAGGTCAGCCCAGCCGACGACACCGGCGATCCGGCCCGCCGCGCCGTCAGCCAGGGCGAGGAAGTCCGCCGTCTCCGCGGCGCTGGGGAGCACTTGGCCCAGGACACTGGCCGTGACCCCTGCCGGCGCACTGGCATGTTCGAAGTCCGCGAAGCCAAAGGGCCGGTTTAGCCGCGGAAGCTCGTCCAGCCAGGCATGGCGTGCGGTTCGCGGATCCCACACATGGCGATGCGCGTCGATGATCACTGCGTGCCTCCCGCGGTCCCCGGGATGAGCCCCTCGTCCGCGAGCTCACCGAATACCGAGTCGGGCACACCGATGCCGAGGTAGCGGACATCCTCGCCGATCTCGGCGGGGCTCCGCGCACCGACGACCGCCGCGGTGACAGCTGGGTGCCGCAGCGTGAACTGAAGGGCAACGGCGCCGATCGGCAGCCCATGCCGCGCGCACACCCGCCCGATCTGCTGGGCCCGCCCGATCATCTCGGCGGAGACAGGCAGGTACTCAAACCTCGCGCCGGGGCGCGGGTCTGCCAGGATGCCGCTGTTAACACGCCCCCTGCCAGGACCGCGATCCCCCGGCGCTGGCATTCGGGCAGCAGCCTGGCGCCGGCGGTTGTGTCGAGCAGCGCGTACCTACCCGCGATGAGGACGCAGTCCAGGTCAGTCCTGGGCAGGAACCACTCGAGCAGTTCCGCCCGGTTCATGCCGATGCCGATGGCCTGGATGACGCCCTCCGACCTGAGCTGCGCTAGCGCCGGGTAGGCACCGTCGAGCACCGCGCGGGCGTGGTCATCTGGGTCATGGATGAGTGCCAGATCGATGCGGTCGAGGCGTAGTCGGCGCATGCTGGCCTCCAGGGAGGACCAGACACCGTCCGGCGAGTAGTCCCTGACGCGCGCCATGCGCGGGGCGCCGTAGAAGCCTTCCGTGTCCACCGGGCCGTCCGAGGGACAAGCACCCGGCCGACCTTCGTGGACAGGAGGTACTCGCTGGGTGGCCGGGTGGCGAGAAACTCGCCGAGGCGAAGCTCGGACAGTCCCGCGCCGTAATGCGGTGCCGTATCGAAAGCCCGGATGCCGGCGGACCAGGCGGCCCGCAGCGTGGCCTGCGCCGTAGCACTGTCGACCGGCGCGAAGAGACCGCCGATAGGGCCGCCGCCGACCGGGGCCGAGCCGGGACCGGATGGTCGGATGATGGTGCGATGGTTCGATAGCCGCAAGCCGGTTACGGCAGTGGCTGGGGCATGAGCAGCTAGGGGACCGGTGATTGCGGTGGCCTGACAGCTTGTGGCACACTCCGGTCAGTCACCGCGGGTTGCCGAGAATCAGAGGATCTGGCAGGTCGCTGAGGCGATCAGGCTGTCTGCGAGCAAGGAGCGAGGTCCGTGCATGAACGGCGATCCCGGGACGGCCGCGATGCAGCCCGGCGACGGCGGGCTGGCGGAACTGCGCATGCAGAGCGATCAGGCGGTGCAGGCTGCCGACGCGGCTCAGCAACTCGACCCGAAGCACCCGCCCGTCAAGGATCCCCGCGACAGCGGCTTGTTTCAGCCCGCCACGCCGGCTACCCGGCTGCAGCGACTGGTCGCGGACTGCACGGTCTGCGGCGGACGGACCGTGCAGGACATGTTCGAGCTCGTCGTGGGCCGTTGGGTCGGTGTCCGGACCGGGAGCCATTACCGGGAGACCGCGGCCGGCAAGACCGGCCGGCACGTGCACTTCCGGTCCTGCGCGGTGTGCGGCTGCATGTACCCGGCCGACGCCGACAGCACGGCATACGTGCAGGAGAAGGGCGGCGAGTTCTTCAATCCGGCGAAGCTCTCGCCGCAGCAGCGGGCATTCGCCGCCCGGGTCAGGGGGCCGCGGCTGGCGGGCGGCCTGAGCATCCTCGCGCTGATCCTGGGCGTCGTCGCGGTCTTCGCGGCACCACTGGTCTGGGGCCCGATCGGCTTTCTCGTCGGCCTGGCCGCGTACCGGACGGAGAAGCAGAAGCTTGGTGCGATCGCAATGGGAGTCGCTATCGCCGGCGCCGTCATCGGCTTGGCGCTGCATTACTCGCATCCGTTCGGCTACGGGTGATCGGAGCGGCAGCGGCGCCCCGGTTGACGAATGCCCCCGCGCTGAGCAGAACCTGCAATTCCGCACCAGCCATCGAGCGCTGAACCTGCTACCAGTAGTAGCGCCTAATCGGCAGGGAGGATGCGAGATATTACTACGGTGGTCACCCTATGTAGCTGGGGTTCCTCCTNNTGATCTCGGGGATACGGGTTCATCTGGGTAGAAGTTCGCGCATATCTGCAGGGCCCGCGTCGGCTGATTCCACTCCGACGATGTCGGCGAGCAGGCGAAGATCGTCGATGTCACGCGTTCTGGCCGCGCGTGCCTTCATCGCGAAGATGTGACGTGGTGAGGCGGCCATGACGCGCAGCCCGGGATGATCGAATACGCGGCGCTTGTCAGCGTCCTCCTTGCCGGAGATATAGGTGCTTGCCTGCTCGTTGAGCCACCAGCGGGGGAGTCCGAGGTCCGTCGCGACCCGCATGGCCTCTTCGTGGACGATTCCATGCGGCTTGAACATCGCATCGACATCGCGGGTGACGCGGGCAGCGTCGTAGGCCAGGGCCATAGCGGCGCCGCCCACAATGAATATGTCTGCCACGACGCCTCTGCGAACGAGGCGCTCACCTCAGCGCGGTGAAGGCCCGTTCAAGCTCTGCCCGGCCAAAAAGAGGACACTGTCGGCCCCGCTCACGCGGCCTCCAGGTCCCTGGCGGACAAGTACACGCCATGCTTCCTGAATGCTGCTGGTGCCCAGACCAGTGCATCGGCGCGCTGGATTTCCAGTTCCGCCGGGAACCAAGGCTGCCGCAGGACTCTCATCTCAGCCCGCTCAGGCGGGGCAAGATCGTGCTGCGCCGCCAGGTGCTCCGCTANNGTCTTGCTCTCGGCCGTCCGTACCAGGCGGCTGGCCAGATCGACCAGGGTCATAGGGCGGTAGCCGGTCACCGGGTCCCTCCCTTGCGTGCCAGTCCTTGGTCCGAGCATACGACGCGAGACGGGTCGGCCCATGATCCCGAACGTTCACGCCCAGCGCGTCCCCGTACTCAGGTTCGTCGAAGGCGGATAGCTAAGCCCGGAGTGGCACCACTTCTCTGTCGGTGTCGACGACCCCGAGGTCCCCACGGAGCGCGAAAGAGGCCGGTTACCAGTGACGAACCAAGTGACAATGCGTCCAGACCACAGCAGATGCAGCCAGACTCTGCCAGACAAGACCATTGCCCTGACGCGCCGAAACGCGACCTAGCGAGACACCGCCAGACGAAACCGGCAGGCATGGCATGCAGAAGGTCAGGGGTTCGAATCCCC
>PLDT01000017.1:0-2814 GCA_003136255.1 Actinomycetota bacterium | reverse complement strand
CGGCCAGTCGGGGTGGCGCTCCCGAGCGCGCTGGTGCCAGGTCCGGTTCAGGTCGGCGAACTGACGGCCCGCGGCCTCGAGCCGGCCGACCGCCCGCGGGCCGGCGGCCGGCATGTCGACATAGAAGACCCGGGCGAAGGCCGGCTCGTCGGCTAGGAAGGCCAGGAACGCACGACAGGCGGCCCGGATCACCTGCTCATCTTGGGTGTCGGCCGGCACGGTACGGGCGGCGGACACCACGCGGGCGAACATGAGCTGCCGGCCCTCGCCGGTCGCGGCCAGGAAGCACTCCTCCTTATCGGCGAAGTGGGCGTAGAACGCGGCCCGGGATACCCGGGCCCGCCGCACGACGTCGGCCACGGTGACGGCCGGATAGCCGATGTCGGACACCGCGGCGATCACGGACCGGAGCAGCCGTTCCCGCTGGGAGGCGCGGACGGCGCGCAGCGGCAGGTGATTTCGGCCACGGGGCAGGCCGGGCTGCCCTTCGTGCGTCTGGGCGAGCGTGCCACCCGGCCTGGTCTCGGCCATAGGCCGTCAGCCGCGCTGGTCGCGGATCTGGCGCTTGATCCGGGCCAGCATGGCGGCCATGCCCCGCAGACGCAGCGGGCTGACCAGGTCCTGCAGGCCAAGCTGACTGGAGAACTCACCGGGCGTGGCCAGCACCTCGTCCGCGGTCAGCCCGTCCAGCCCGGCATGCAGAATGCTGGCGAAGCCGCGGGTGGTCGGGGCCTCGGGGGGCGCCTCGAAGAACAGGTGAACGGTTGCGTCGGGCTCGACCTCGACGGCCAGGAACAGCGGCGACTGGCATTCCGGCACCGGCTCGAGCAGGTCGTGGTGGTCGGCGTAACGGTCCGGCAAGGCGGGCAGCTCCTGGGAGAACTCCAGCAGGAGCTGCAGCCGGTCCTTGCCCGTCATGGCGTTGAAGTCGTCGACGATCTCCTGCAGCCGGGCGTTGAGCGTGGGGGTGCTCACGGGCTGTCCCCGCGGGTGATGGGAACGCGGACGGTGTTCCCCCACTCGGTCCATGACCCGTCGTAGTTGCGCACGTGCTCGAAACCGAGCAGGTGGGTGAGCACGAACCAGGTGTGGCTGGACCGCTCGCCGATGCGGCAGTAGACCACCACGTCGTCGCCGGGGCGTAGCCCGGCCTCGCCGAGGTAGATAGCCTCCAGCTCGGCGCGGGGGCGGAAGGTAGCATCCTCGGCGGCGGCCCGGGCCCACGGCACACTCCTCGCGCCAGGGATGTGGCCGCCGCGTAGGGCGCCTTCTTGCGGGTAATCCGGCATGTGCAGCAGCGCGCCGCTGTACTCCCCCGGCGACCGTACGTCGATCATCGGCTGGCCCAGATGGGCCAGGACCTGGTTCTGGAACGCGCGGATCTGGGTGTCGTCGCGATCGACGACGGGATAGTCGGTCTGCGGGCGCTTGGGCTCCTCGGTGCTGAGCGGACGGCCCTCGGCGATCCACTTGGCTCGGCCGCCGTCCATCAGGCGCACGTCGGGGTGCCCGAAAAGCGAGCACACCCACAGGGCGTACGCGGCCCACCAGTTGTTCCGGTCGCCGTAGAGCACCAGTGTGGTGTCGCGGCTGATGCCCTTGTCCGACATCAGCTGGGCGAAGCCGGGCCCGTCGACGTAGTCGCGGGTGACGGGGTCGTTGAGCTCGGTGTGCCAGTCGAGCTTGACCGCACCGGGGATGTGACCGGTCTCGTACAGCAGCACGTCTTCGTCCGATTCGGCCACCACCAGTGCCGGATCGTCGAGGTGCGCGGCCACCCATTCGGTCGTCACGATCATCTCGGGATGGGCGTATTCCTGCAGCTTAGCCGCGGGATCATTGGGCAGCGCCACGGTCAGTCTCGTCTCTGCTCATCTACTGGGCTCGTCTATTCGTGATCCCCCGCGGCCGGGTGCCGCGGGGAGATGCACATCATCCACCATGGGGATGTAACGCGGCGCCGCGGCACCGCCTTCCCGCCCCCGTGAATCCCGTCCAGTACGACTCGCAGAACCGCAGGGGATGGTCAGATCGGCTGGACCTGCTCAGCCTGAGGGCCCTTGGTGCCCTGGACGGCGGTGAATTCCACTCGCTGGTTCTCCTGGAGGCTGCGGTAACCGTCAGCCTGAATGACCGAGTGGTGGACGAAGACGTCACTGGTTCCGTCGTCGGGGGTGATGAAACCATAACCCTTGTCCGCGTTGAACCATTTGACTGTACCCTGAGCCATTTTTTGCTTTTCTCCTACTAGACGATCTCCGGGATCCGCATACGCGGAACCACACTGCTGCGACCGCCTGTATAAAAGCCGGACTCTGGAATCCGCGGCGCCCGCTGTCAGAACTTCGCAGGCGCCAAGAGCGAATACGAATTTCCTACCACAACCAGAATGATGCATACTACCATGCCGCCTGCGCCATATCTCCCCGGGCCCCCGCCCTTCGCGGCGCAAGTCGCGTCCGCGGATGTGCGATAATGGAGGTAAGCCCGGGGCATTTCGAACGCTGGCAGTCACGCCGGTGCCGTCCGCGGGCCCGGCGAATCCGGTGCACCGTGCGCCAGGGATGGGACGGCCGAGATGTTCGGCTTCAAGGTCATCAACCAGTACGAGCAAGGCCTCGTCTTCCGCTGGGGCAAGATGCAGCCTGCCCCCCGCCAACCAGGGCTGACCTGGATCAACCCGTTCACGGACCGGCTGCGCAAGGTCAACATGCAGATCATCGCGGCGGCCGTACCCGGCCAGGAGGGCATCACCCGCGACAACGTCACCGTGCGCGTCGACGCGGTCGTCTACTACCGGGTCGTCGACCCGAT
>PLDT01000409.1:0-25874 GCA_003136255.1 Actinomycetota bacterium | reverse complement strand
CCAGCGCAGCCAGCGCCGCCTCCTCCGCGGGGGGCGCCCCGCAGCGTGACGCGGTTCCGTCGTCTTCAGCCCGATTCGCTCGCTCATGTCATCAGGTTCAGCAGACGCGAGCCGGACCGCCAGTGACTAAGGTCCCGGACCCTAGGGGCCACCTGGCCCTGGGACGTCCAGCCAGCCTGCTGGTGAGCTGGGTAACTCCGCGACCTGCGCGGAGGTGAAGCCTGCGACGACGACCCAGGGAAACACCGATGACCGTACTCGAGCTGTCCCGGTGGCAATTCGGCATCACCACCGTTTACCACTTCATCTTCGTCCCGCTGACCATCGGCCTGTCGCTGGTGGTCGCCTGCATGCAGACCGCCTGGCTGATCCGCAAGGACCCGGTCTACCTGAGGATGACGAAGTTCTTCGGGAAGATCTTCCTGATCAACTTCGCGGTCGGCGTGGTCACCGGGATCGTGCAGGAATTCCAGTTCGGCATGAACTGGTCGGCCTACTCGCAGTTCGTCGGCAACGTGTTCGGCGCGCCGCTGGCCATGGAGGCACTGCTGGCCTTCTTCATGGAGTCGACGTTCATCGGCCTGTGGATCTTCGGCTGGAACCGCCTCTCGCCGCGGGTGCACCTGGCCACGATCTGGGTGGCCGCCATCGGCACCAGCCTGTCGGCCTACTTCATCCTGGCCGCCAACTCCTGGATGCAGCACCCGGTCGGCTACAAGGTCATTCCCGGCACGCACAAGGTCGTGCTTACCAGCATCTGGGCGCTGCTGACCAACTCCACCGCGCTGGCCGCCTGGCCGCACGTGTTCTTCGCCTCGCTGGTGGTCACCGGCGGGGTACTGATCGCGGTCTGTGCCTGGCATGTGGCCCGCAACAACCAGCTCGAGGTGTTCCGCCGCGGCCTGCGGATCGGTCTGGCGCTGACGCTCGCCGCCGGGATCGTGACCGCGGTCACCGGCGACATCCAGGCCCGGCTGATGGACTCCCAGCAGCCGATGAAGATGGCCGCCGCCGAGGCCCTCTACAACACCTCCGACTCGGCCTCCTTCTCGCTGTTCACCATCGGCTCGCTGAACGGCAGCAAGGAACTGTGGAGCATCCGCGTGCCCGACCTGCTCTCGCTGATCGCGACCCTGAACCCGCACGGCACCGTGCAGGGCATCAACAACGTCGAGGCCGCCTACGCCAAGAAGTACGGACCGGGGCAGTACAAGCCGATCATCCCGGTGACCTACTGGGCGTTCCGCCTGATGGCCGGGCTTGGCCTGCTGGCCGCGCTGCTGGCCGCGGCCGGGCTGTGGCTGACCAGGCGCCGGAGGATCCCGCGCAGCCGCTGGTTCTACCGGGTCGCGCTGTGGGGTCTGGCCCTGCCCTACCTGGCCACCACGACGGGCTGGATCTTCACCGAGATGGGCCGCCAGCCGTGGACGGTGTTCGGCCTGCTGACCACCGCCCAGAGCGTCTCGGCCGGCGTGACCGCCTCCTCGGTGATCATCTCGCTGACCGTGTTCACCCTGCTCTACGCCGGCCTGGCGGCCATCGCGGGCTGGCTGATGGTCAGGCACGTCAAGGAGGGCGCCCCGGTCGAGGCCGAACAGCCCGGTGCCCCCGAGCCGCTACCCGTCTTCCAGTACTGACCAAAGGAACTGTCATGAACCTCGCCACCTTCTGGTTCATCCTCATCGCCGTCCTGTGGTCCGGGTACTTCGTGCTCGAGGGATTCGACTTCGGGGTCGGGATCCTGTTGCCGTTCCTCGGCCGGGACGACACCGAGCGCCGGGTCCTGGTCAACACGATCGGACCGGTCTGGGACGGTAACGAAGTCTGGCTGCTGACCGCCGGGGGCGCCACGTTTGCCGCCTTCCCGCTCTGGTACGCCTCCATGTTCAGCGGCTTCTACCTGGCCCTGCTGCTCATCCTGGCGGCGCTGATCGTGCGGGGCGTGTGCTTCGAGTTCCGCAGCAAGGTGGACAGCCCGCGCTGGCGGGCCAGCTGGGACCGGGCCATCTTCGCCGGATCGGCGCTGCCCGCGCTGCTATGGGGAGTCGCGTTCGCCAACATCGTCCGCGGCGTCCCGCTCAACGCCCAGCACGTCTACACCGGCAACCTGCTCACCCTGCTCAACTGGTACGGCCTGCTCGGCGGCCTGGTCACGCTCAGCCTGTTCACTCTGCACGGCGCGATCTTCCTCGGCCTGCGGACCACCGGCGAGCTCCGGCGGCGAGCCAAGCGGGCCGCGACCGGCACCGCGCTGGCCGCCGTCCCGCTGGCCGCCATCTTCCTGGCCGTCACCCAGGTCAGCCACGGCAAGCCCGCCACCGACGTCACGGCCGCCCTGGCCGCCGTGGCCCTGATCGGCGGCGCGGCGGCCGCGCTGCGCGGCCGGGAGGGCTGGGCGTTCGTCGGCACGGCCCTTACCCTGGTGCTCGCCGTCGCCACCCTCTTCGGCGACCTGTGGCCGAACGTCTTCCCGTCGAGCACCTCCGCCGCGTACAGCCTGACCGTCAACAACGCCTCGTCGGCCCACTACACGCTGGTCGTGATGAGCTGGGTCGCGGTGATCTTCACCCCGGTCGTGCTCGCCTACCAGGGCTGGAGCTACTGGGTCTTCCGCCAGCGGCTGAGCCCGTCCGACATCGGGTCCAAGCAGACCCCTCCGGTGAGCGGTCCGGACACCATGAAATCCGTTGGCGGACGGTCTTGAAGCCGCTGGACCCGCGGCTGCTCCGCTACTCGGCCGCGGCCCGCGGCTACCTCGCGGTCACCGTCGGACTCGGCCTGGCCGCCACCGGCCTGATCCTCATCCAGGCCAGCCTGCTGGCGCGCATCCTGGCCGGGACGGTGACCGGAACCGGCGTCTCCGTGCTGGCCGGCTCGCTCGGCGTGCTCCTGGCCGTCCTGCTGGCCCGCGCCGCGGCCGGTTACGGCGGCGAGACCGCCGCGCTGCGGGCCGCGGCCGCGGTGAAGTCCCAGCTGCGGCGCCGGCTCACCGACCACGCGCTGCGGCTGGGGCCCTCCTGGCTGGCCCTGCCTAAACCGGCCGGTCACCGGTCCGGCGAGGTCACCACGTTGGCCACCCGCGGCCTGGACGCGCTGGACGCCTACTTCGCCCGCTACCTGCCGCAGCTCGTGCTGGCCTGCATCGTGCCGGTCGCGGTGCTGATCCGGGTCGGGTTCGCCGACTGGATCTCCGCCGTGGTCATCGGCCTCACCCTGCCGCTGATCCCGGTGTTCGCCATCCTGGTCGGCCTGCACACCAAGGCGACCACGCAGCGGCAGTGGCGGCTACTGGCCCGGCTCGGCGGCCACTTCCTCGACGTGGTGGAGGGCCTGCCCACGCTCAAGCTGTTCGGCCGGGGCAAGCGACAGGCCGAGGTCATCGGCAAGGTCACCGACGAGTACCGGACCGCCACCATGGCCTCGCTGCGCGTCGCGTTCCTGTCCGGCTTCGTCCTGGAGCTAGCGGCGGCGCTGGCCACCGCGCTGGTCGCGGTGGAGGTCGGGCTGCGCCTGCTGGCCGGGCACATGAGCTACCAGACCGCGCTGCTCGTGCTGCTGCTCACGCCCGAGGCCTATCTGCCGCTGCGCGCGGTCGGCGCCCAGTTCCACGCCAGCACCGAGGGCGCCGCCGCGGCCCAGGATGTCTTCGAGATCCTCGACACCCCCGCGCCGGCGGCCACTGTGCGCAGCGGCCAGGCCCGGCCGGTGGACCTGCGGACAGACCCCATCCAGCTCAGCGGGGTCACGCTCACCTACCCGGGACGCGACCACGACGCGCTGTCCGGGGTGAGCCTGAGCATCCGGCCGGGCGACCGGATCACGCTGGCCGGCCCGAGCGGCGCCGGCAAGAGCTCTCTGGTCGCGCTGCTGCTCCGCTTCGCCCAGCCGACGAAAGGCCGCATCGAGGTCGGCGGCGTCGACCTGGCGTCCGTCCCGCTCGACAAATGGCGCAGCCAGATCGCCTGGGTCCCGCAGCAGCCGTACCTGTTCGCCGCGTCGGTGGCCGACAACATCGCGCTCGGTCAGCCGTCCGCCAGCCCCGGAGCCATCCAGGAAGCGGCCCGGGCGGCCGGGGCCGCCGAGTTCATCGAGAACCTGCCCCAGGGCTACGCCACCATGGTCGGCGAACGCGGGCTGCGCCTGTCCTCGGGCCAGCGCCAGCAGCTAGCGCTGGCCCGCGCCTTCCTGCGCGACGCCCCGCTGCTGCTGCTGGACGAGCCCACCGCCCACCTGGACGCGGCCACCGCCGCCCGGCTCGAGACCGCGCTCGGCACCCTGGCCGCCGGCCGCACCGTGATCCAGGTCAGCCACACCACGAACCACGCAGGTAGCCGCGTGCTGACCCTCGATCATGGCCAGCTCACGCAGGTCCTGGCCGTGATGCCGCCCCGGCCCGCGCCTGCCCTGGCGGCGGCGCCGTCATGACCGCGATCACCGTCACCAAGACGGCCTCCCCGATGCGAAGGCTGCTGCGGCTGGCCCGACCCATGCGCAGCCAGCTGCTCCTGGCCGTGCTGGCCGGCGCGGTCGGCTGCGGCTGCGGGGTGGCGCTGCTCGCGGTCTCCGGCTTCTTGCTGGCCCGCGCCTCGCAGCACCCGAACATCGTGGCCATCTCGGTCGCGGTCGTGATGGTCCGCGCGCTCAGTGTGGGCCGCGGCCTGCTGCGCTACCTCGAGCGCCTGTTCTCCCACGACGTCGCGTTCCGCGTCCTGGCCGACGTGCGGGTGGCGATCTACCGCCGGCTGGAGCGCCTGGCCCCCGCGGGCCTGGCCGCGTTCCGGTCCGGCGACATGCTCACCCGGCTGATCAGCGACGTCGACTCGACCCAGGACCTGTTCATCCGGGGCATCGCCCCGCCGCTCACCGCGGCCCTGGTCGGGGCCGGCGCGACCGCCGCGGTCCTGCTCATCCTGGCCCCCGCGGCGGGCGTGCGCGCCGCCGGCCTGCTGGCCGCCGGGGTCGTGGTCCCCCTGGTCACCGTCGCGTCGGCCCGCAGGGCAGCGCAACGGGCCGCGTTCGCCCGCGGCGACCTCGGCGCCGCCGTCACCGACCTGCTGAACGGCTCGGCCGAACTGCACGCCTTCGGCGCGGTCGACGCGGGCCTGGCCCGGACCCGCGCCGCGGACGCCGAACTGACCAGGCTCGCCCGGCGGTCGGCGTCGGCGTCCGGCATCGGCGTCGGCCTGAGCGCCGCCGCGAGCGGCCTGACCTTGTGGGGCGTGCTGATCCTCGGCGTCGCGGTCACCGGATCGGGATCGCTGGGCCGGGTGCCGCTGGCCGTGATCACCCTGACCGCGCTGGCCGCCTTCGAGGCGGTCACCGCCCTGCCCGCGGCCGCGCTTCAGCTCGGCCAGGCCCGGGCCGCGGCCGGGCGGATCACGAGCGTGCTCGACGCGCCCGACCCCGTCCGCTACCCGGACCACCCGTTGCCACGACCAGAAAGGCCGGTGGAGATCTCCATCCGGGGCGGCACGGTCCGGTACTCGCCGGACGCACCGCCGGCCGTTCGGAATATTGACCTCGACCTCACGCCGGGGCGGCGGGTCGCGCTCGTCGGCGCCACCGGCGCGGGTAAGTCCACGATCGCCGCGGTCCTGTTCCGGTTCGTCGACCTCAGCTCGGGCACCGCCCTGCTGAACGGCCGCGACCTGGCCGGATACGATCCCGACGACGTCCGCGCGGTCATCAGCGGCTGCGCGGCGGACCCGCACATCTTCGACACCACGATCCGGGACAACCTGCGGCTGGCCCGCCCGCAGGCCAGTGACGCCGAGCTNNTCGCTGCCGCTCGGCTGGGACACCCCGGTGGGGACGCACGGCGCCGCGCTGTCCGGCGGGCAGCGGCAGCGCCTGGCCCTGGCCCGGGCGCTGCTGGCCGACCCGGCCGTGCTGGTCCTGGACGAGCCGACCGCCCACCTCGACCCAGACAACCGCCGGGCGCTGACCGCCGACCTGCTGGCCGCCACGGCCGGCCGGTCCACCCTGCTAATCACCCACGACCTGGACGGCCTGGACCAGGTGGACGAGATCGTGGTCCTCGACCACGGAGCGGTGGCCGAACGCGGCGCCCACGCCCAGCTCATCCGGTCCGGCGGCGCCTACCAGGGGCTCTGGCAGGCCAGCCAAGGAGAGGCATCATGACCTGTACCCTGCACGTGGCCTGGGACGACCGGCTGGCCGGTTACAACTTCGGCCCTGGCCACCCGATGGCGCCGCTGCGGCTCAAGCTGACCATGGAGCTGGCGCAGGCCTTCGGCCTGGGCCGCCTGGACGAGGTGACGGTGCAGGTCCCGGCCGCGGCCACCGACGCCGAGCTGGAACTCGTCCACGATCCCGGCTACATCGGCATGGTCCGGCTGGCCGGACACCAGGCTAACCAGGGAGAACTGTCCGGCGGACTGACCAGCCGCGCGCTGCTCATGCATGGGCTCGGCACCGAAGATGACCCGCTGTTCCCCGGCATGCACGAGGCGGCGGCGATGGTGACCGGGGCCACGCTCGCCGCGGCCCGCGCGGTCTGGTCGTCGGCGGCGCTGCACGGGGCCAGCCTGGCCGGCGGCCTGCACCACGCCATGGCCGGGAACGCCAGCGGGTTCTGCGTCTACAACGACCCGGCCGTCGCGATCGCCTGGCTGCTGAGCCAGGGCGCGGAGCGGATCGCCTACGTCGACGTGGACGCCCACCACGGCGACGGCGTGCAGGCGGCCTTCTGGGACGACCCGCGGGTACTGACGGTCAGCGTGCACGAGCACCCGGACACCCTGTTCCCCGGCACCGGGCGGCCCGGCGAGACCGGCGGCCCGCACGCCGACGGGCTGGCGGTCAACCTCGCGCTGCCGGCCGGGACCGGCGACGCCGGATGGCTGCGGGCCTTCCACGCCGTGGTGCCGCCGGTCGTCCGGGCCTTCGGCCCCCAGTTGCTGGTCAGCCAGCACGGCTGCGACTCGCACCGGGACGACCCGCTGGCCAGCCTGGAACTGAGCATCGACGGGCAGCGCGCCGCGCATGCCGCGATCCACGCGCTCGCGCACGAGGTCAGCGGCGGCCGCTGGCTGCTCACCGGCGGCGGGGGCTACGAGCACGTGCACGTGGTGCCGAGGACCTGGACCCACCTGCTGTTCGAGGCGGCGGGCGCGCCGCTCGACCCGGCCCTGGCCACCCCGCAGTCGTGGCGCGAGTACGTCTCCTTGACCACCGCCCAGCCCGGGCCCGAACGGATGACTGAAGGCGCCGCGGCCACCTTCGCCGACTACGAGTCCGGCCACGACCCCGCCGACCCGGTCGACCGGGCCATCATGGCTACCAGGAAAGCCGTCTTCCCGCACCACGGGCTGATGCCCTGAAGGTCAGCCGCGATCCTCCGGCGGGATGATCAGCACGGGGCAGTGCGCGTGCTGAACCACCAGGCCAGCGGTGGAGCCCAGCAGCATCCGGGTGAAGCCGCCCACGCCGCGCGAGCCGAGGACCACCATGTCGGCCCCTTTGCTCGCCTCGACGAGCTCTTCGACCGGGAACCCGTGCACGGCCTTGACCGTGACCGACTCCGGGTGCGGCCCGTCGAGCCCGGCCAGCACCTTGTCGGCCTCCGCCTTCACCGCCGCCCCGATCTGCTCGGTGAGCTCCAGGTCCTCCGGGGAGGCGACAACGCCGCCGAAATAGCCCACGATGGCCGGGTGGACGGCGAGTGCGGTGAGCGGCACGTGCCGGATGGCCGCTTCGTGCATAGCCCAGTCCAGGGCTCGCTGCGAATGACCGGATCCGTCGACGCCGACAATGATCCCAGGCATTTCGGTTCTCCTTCGTGAGCTCCTTGCCGCTGCGACCTACGCTAGGTCCGCACGGCCCGCGACGGCAGGGCCGTCTGGTTTGCCGGCCAGGGACTTTGGTCCTTTATTCCGAACGGCCCGGCGACCAGCGGCCGGCCCACCGGTCCGCGGCGCCGCGGAGTCGCGGAGTCGCGGAGTCGCTCCGGCTTATCGCGGCGTCTCACAGGCCGGGTTGATCATCGCGGGGCGGCCGTCGCCGCCGATGCCCACCATGCCGTGCAGGCGGACCCGGCGGCCCGGCTCGAGGCCCGCGATCTGGGTGCGGCCGTAGAAGACGGCGGTCAGGTCGCCGGTGGAGTCGGCGACCTCGAAGGCCAGCACGTTGTTGCTCGGGACGGGCCGGACCTGCGCCGTCCGCAGGCGGCCCTGCACGGTCGCCTGGCCGGGCTGGTGCAGCGAACCGATCGAGTCGGTGCCGGGCGGCGGAACGGGCCACTCGTAGTCGCGCAGGCTGTCGGTCTTGGCCGCCCGGATCCGCTTCGCGTGCAGGGTCTCGACCTTGTGCTGCACGTCGAAGGGAATGATGGTGGCCACCGCGGACGGGACGCGGCTGACCACCCGGGCGATCCGGTCCGCGGTGTGGTCGTGGAGCAGCCGGCCGGCCAGCACCGGGTAGCTGCGGCGCGGCAGGACCACGGTCACGTGCGTGCCGGGCGTGGCGGCCTCGGCGGCGGCGAGCCGGGCCGCGGCGTGGGCCAGCCGCCGGTCGGGGCAGTCCGCGAGCTCCAGCGGGACGCCGGTGCCGCCCTCCAGCCACTGCCGCCGCAGCTGGTCGGCCCTGGTGTTGTCCAGGCTGAAGTGCACTGCCCGCAGCGAGGTCGGCCGCAGGCTCTTGGCGTACTTGAGCGCGGCGATGGTGGCCAGGTCGTAGCTGTCCACCAGGACCAGGACCGCACGGCGGGAGAAGTTCGCCGTGTGCGGATGCAGGTCGCCGCCGGACGGGTTGTCCAGGATGGCGGCCTCGTGCCGGTACTGCCGGTTGAGCCGGATGAGCAGGTACACCAGGGCTGGGAAGATGATGACGATGAGCCAGGCGCCCTCGGTGAACTTCACCACCGCGAACAGCACCACGACCAGCGCAGTGTAGATCCCGCCCGCGGTGTTGATCACCAGCTTGCGCCGCCAGCCCGGCTCGCGGGTCCGGCGGTGGTACCGGGCCATGCCGAACCCGGCCATGGCGAACCCGGTGAACACGCCGATGGCGTAGAACGGGATGAGGGCGTCGACCGTCGCGCCCGCCACCAGCATCAGGCTCAGCGACAGCGCGGCCAGCAGGATGATCCCGTTGGAGAACACCAGCCGGTGCCCGCGCCGGGTCAGCCACCGGGGCAGGAAGGAGTCCTCGGCGACGAAGCTGGCCAGGAACGGGAATCCGGTGAAGCTGGTGTTGCCGCCGGTGAACAAGATGGCGGCGGTGGCGGTCTGGAGGAAGTAGAACATGATCTGGCCGGCCGGGGTGTGCCCGAACACCTGCCCGGCTTCCTGGGCCAGTACGGTCGGGAACCCGGCGGTGTAGGGAGTGGCGTGCGTGGCGTGCGCGAGCCAAGAGATTCCCGCGATGAGGAACGCGACCATCGAGCCCTGCATGGCCAGGATCTGGCGCGCGTTGCGGCCTTCCGGCGGGCGCAGCGCGCTGACCGCGTTGGAGACGGCCTCGATCCCGGTGAGCGACGAGCCGCCGTTGGCGAAGGCCCGCGCCATGATGTAGATGGCGCCGAAGGCGATCAGCCCCGAATGCGACCCGATGCCGACCGTGCCCGGCCCGGTCGGCACATGCTTCAGGCCGCCCGCCAGCTCCCGGGCTACCCCGGTCACGATCATCACGACCACCGAGACGGCGAACAGGTAGGTGGGCAGCGCGAAGATCCGGCCCGCCTCCCGGATGCCGCGCAGGTTCGCCAGGGACATGAGCAGGATGGCCAGCACCGAGATGACCAGCAGGATCTTGGGACCGACGACCGGGACCCGGGACAGAGCCGGGAACGCGGACACGATGGCCGCACTGCCCGCGGCGGTCTGCACCGCGACGGTGACCACATAGTCGATCAACAGCGCGACCGCGGCGATCTGGGCCACCCGCGGGCCGAAGTTCTCCCGGGCCACCACGTACGAGCCGCCCGCCCGCGTGTAGACCGACACCACCTCGCGGTAGGACAGCACGACCAGCAGCACGCCGAACAGGACCAGTAGCGTCATCGGCAGCACCAGCGTGAACGCGGCCAGGCCGAAGAACGGGAGCAGCGCGTAGAGGATCTCCTCGGTGCCGTACGCGGCCGAGGAGAGCCCGTCGCAGGACAGCACGCCGAGCGCCAGCGGCTTGGACAGGCGCTGGCTGCTCAGCTGTTCGGTCACCAGCGGCGGGCCCAGCAGCCGGCGCTTGGCCGCGTACCAGAAGCTATCCGGCAGCTCGGGCACCTGGTGCTGTGGGCTAGGCATACTCCGAGGAAACCGCCGCGCCACAGGTCACGGCCAGAGTCCAAGGTGAGGGACCTTTGGCACCTTCAGACGTGAGCTTGGTCTCTGCCGGACCAGGCCGGCCCGGGGCGAGGCTGATGGCATGAACGCGAGATTCCAGCCTCCTTCAGTCACAAACGACACCCACCCGGCCTGCCGACCGCTCGATGAAGCCATCCCGGCGCCCGAAGCGCCCGCCGACCTGGCCTGCTGCTGCCCGGCCAAGGCCGCGGTCCGAGTGATCATGCCGCCGACCCAGGCCCGGCCGGACGAGACCGACCTGCTGCTGTGTGGCCACCACTACCTCGCCTCGCGCACTGCCCTCGCGGCCGCGCACGCCGTGGTGCAGGCCCTGCCCGGGACCAGCAACGACGTCGCGACCTGGATCGGCGCCGGCTCGCTCCTCCAAGCGTGATCACGGTGCACGCGCGGGTCAAGGACGTCATGACCACCCGGGTGGTAGCGGTGAGGCGCGATGCGTCATATAGCGAGATGGTCGCTATGCTCCGGGCGCACCGGGTCAGCGGCCTTCCTGTCGTCGACGCCGAGGACGCGGTCGTCGGCGTGGTATCCGAGACCGACCTGCTGGCCAAGCGGGCCAGGGCGGGACGGACGGCCTCCGGCCTGATGACCCACCCGGCCGTGACCACGAGCCCGGACGAACTCGTCAGTACCTTGGCCCGCCTGATGTCCCGGCGCAAGCTGCGACGGATGCCGGTGGTAGACCGCCGGGGACACCTGGTCGGCATTGTCTGCCGCTCCGACGTGCTCAGCGTGTTCAGCAGGCCGGATGAGGACATCCGCCGCGAGATCAACCAGGACGTGATCCTGGACGGGTTCTTCACCGACCCGGACCGGCTCACGGTGACCGTGAAGGACGGGATCGTCACGTTGGCGGGCGCTCCAGGCAGTGTCGTCCTCGGCCGCAACATCGCCGGTGAGGCCCGGCACGTCGAGGGCGTGGTCGCCGTCCGCGACCGGTTCACCTACCACATTCCTCCAGGTTCGTCTGGACCGGCTCGCTGCCGCGGCTGACGACGTAATCGCCGGATCGCCTCTCAGGCATCCTGCCGGCCGCTGGTGGCCAAGGCCTTTGGGCTGGGCCCTTCGTACGCCAGGTGAAGGATGTGCGACCCTACCGGGCGGGCGCCGCAGATGATCGCCTCGTCGGGCAGAAGATCAGTGCCGTGCCGGTACTGAGCCTCCGGGGCAGGGTTCTCGGCGTCGTCACCGAGACTGAGCTGCTCAGGAAGGAAGAACTAAAGCGGGACCCTGACGGTAGGCATGGAATTCACCTGAACTACCGGGCGCGGCGGGACCTCGTCACGGCCGAGACCGCCGGGGAGATCATGAGCACTGCCCCGCTGACGATACGGCCCGACGCCACCGTGGCCGAGGCGGCCCGGCAGATGGACCGGCACGCCATTACCTGCCTGCCGGTGACCGACGAGAACGGGGCGCTGCTCGGCGTCGACGGCGTCATCGATGTCGAAGGCGAACTCCGCTACGCGTTCGACGACACCAAAGCGCTGCACGCTCCGGAGCGTGACGAATCGCCGATGACACGCGGAACGCATCCGCCGGTGGCATCGCGCAGGCTGACCTAGTGCAGGCGCTCCGATGCTGGACCGGGCCAGCGCGGGACCAAGGACCGAGTGCACCTGAGGTCGCCGGCAGACGGGACCATCGGCTCTGCCGCACGCGATGCCGGCGCGATGACATGGAAAGCGACGGGAAGGACCCGCAGCGAGGCGCTGAGTTGACGGGCCGGGTCGGCGGCAGGGCCTCCGGCCGCACCGCTCGGCCCGCAGACCGCGCAATCGGGATCCGCGAGAAGCGGATGGGTCCTTCCCGCCGGCCTGAAGACCGAGCAGAAGGCATCGGCCAGGAAGATCGCCCGCCATCGCCTCGGTCGGCCAAGTCAAACGGCCCGGCAGTCCGGTCGCCGGCCAGGCCACCGTCTTTATCTTCCCGGACCTGGACACCGGCAACACGACCTACAAGGCCGTCCAGCGCAGCGCTCAGGTTGTCAGCATCGGCTCGATGCTGCAGGGCCTGGGGCTTACCCGGGTGACTTTGGTCCCTACATTCATGGGCGTTCGGCACTCACCTCCCGGGGACGGGTCGAGTGACATATGGAGACGGCAGCGGAAGGAGAACCGCCATCATGAGCCATCCCATCCCGGAGCCGGCCGTCACCGTCTGTGCCGTCAGGGAAACGGCGCCGGGCGAGCAGCGTGTCGCGCTCGTGCCCGAGTCCGTCCCGGTGCTGGCCCGTTCCCAGGTACACGTGCTCGTGGAATCCGGTGCGGGCGCCGCGGCGTGCTTCCCCGACGGGGCGTACGAACGAGCCGGCGCGGAAGCCGTCAGCCGGGACGAGGCGATCGGCAGAGCCGACATCCTTGTCACCGTCGGCACGCCCGGCCCGGACCTGATCGGCCGGCTGCGTACCGGCCAGACGGTCATCGGCATGCTGCGGCCGCTGGTCCAGCCGGACCTGGTCCGCCAGCTGGCCGGGGCCGGGGTGACCGCGATCAGCCTGGACGGGCTGCCGCGGACGGTGAGCCGGGCCCAGTACATGGACGCGCTCACCTCGCAGGCCAACGTGGCCGGCTACAAGGCGGTGCTGGTTGCCGCCGATAACTTCGGCCGGTTCTTCCCCATGCTGATCACCGCGGCCGGGACTAGCCGGCCCGCTAGCGTCCTCGTCCTCGGCGCGGGCGTGGCCGGACTGCAGGCCATGGGCACCGCCCGTCGGCTCGGAGCCGTGGTAACCGGCTACGACATCCGGCCCGAGACCCAGGACCAGATCGAATCAGTCGGCGCCAGGTTCCTGAGACTCGACTCGGTCGCGTCGGGGGCGGGCGAGGGCGGGTACGCCCGAGCGCTCACCGCCGACGAGCAGTTCGCCCAGCAAGCCGAACTCGCCGCGCAGATCGCCCGCTTCGACATCGTCATCACCACCGCTCAGGTGCCAGGACGGCGGCCCCCGCTGCTCGTCACGGCCGAAGCCGTCAAGGGTATGCAGGTCGGCGCCGTCCTGGTCGACCTGGCCGCGAGCAGCCTCGGCGGGAACATCGAAGGCTCCGTGGCAGACCAGACGGTGCTGACCGAGGACGGCATCCGGATCATCGGGGCCGGCAACCTGCCTGCTCAGGTGCCTACTGCTGCCTCCGCCGCCTATTCGCACAACATCGTCGCGTTGCTGGCCGAGCTGATCCGCGACGGCGCGCTGACCATCGACCCCGCCGACGAAATCCAGGCCGGCGTGATCGTCACCTACCAGGGCCAGGTGATCCACCCCGCGGTGGCCGCCTCGCTCGGATCGTCAGCCTAGGAGGCAGTCGATGACCACCGCCCTGATGTCCGACATCTACATGTTCGTACTGGCCATCCTGGTCGGCTACGAAGTCATCACCAAGGTGCCGTCCACCTTGCACACGCCGCTGATGTCGGCGTCCAACGCCATTCACGGCATCGTCATCATCGGGGCGGTCGTGATCGCCTCCCAGGCCCGGACGGACGCCGGTTACGCGCTCGCCTTCGTGGCCGCGTTCTTCGCCGGGATGAACGTCGTCGGCGGCTATAGCCTCACCGACCGGATGCTGCAGATGTTCCGCAAGCGGCCCGAACCGCCCGCCCACGACGGGCCGAACGAACTGTCATGAATGCCGTCACCATCGCCGTCGATCTCGCGTACCTGGTGGCCGGCGTCGGCTTCGTCGTGGCCCTGCACCTGATGAACTCCCCGGCCACCGCCCGCAAGGGCAGTCGGCTGTCCTGGCTGGGCATGATCGTCGCGGTGGTCGCGGCGCTGGTCAGCGTCATCCATGACGGCACCATTACGACGACCGGCTGGGTCGTCCTGTCCGTCGGTGCCATCGGCGGCGCGGCGGTCGGCCTGGTCATGGCCCGCAAGGTCAAGATGACCGACGTTCCGCAGGTCGTCAGCATCTTCAACGCGGTCGGCGGCGGCGCCGCCGCGCTGGTCGCGATCGGCGGCTTCGTCCGGCTGGACGGCGGCCCCGGCATCGGGACCCGCGTCATGATCGCCACGGTGCTTGACATCATCGTCGGGCCGGTCACCTTCTCCGGCTCACTAATCGCCGCGGGCAAGCTGCAAGGCTGGGTCCCCAGCCGGCCGGTCGTCTTTCCCGGCGCCCGCTTCATCACCGTCGCCCTCACCGTCGTCGGCGTCGGGGCGGGCTGCTACCTCCTGGCCGGGCACGACTCCACCTGGGTGCTGATCCTGGCCGTCTGCGCCGCGCTGGCCTTCGGCGTCACCATGGTGCTGCCGATCGGCGGGGCCGATATGCCCGTGGTCATCGCGCTGCTGAACTCCTTCACCGGCATTGCCGTGGCCATCGCTGGCTTCGTAATCGACAACGGCGCCCTGATCATCGGCGGCGCGCTGGTCGGCGCCTCGGGCGGGATCCTGACCCTGCTCATGGCGCGGGCCATGAACCGCTCGATCATCAGCGTCATGATCGGCGGCTTCGGCACCGGCGACAGCGGTCCGGCCACCGGCCCGGCCGCGGTCGGCGCGGGCGCCAGCATCCGGCGCATCTCCGCCGAGGACGCGGCCATCCAGCTGGCCTACGCCAGCAAGGTCATCATCGTCCCCGGCTACGGACTCGCCGCCGCGCAGGCCCAGCACGAGGCGGCGGAACTGGCCGCGCTGTTGGCCGAACACGCGACGGCGTTCTTCGCCATCCACCCGGTGGCCGGCCGGATGCCTGGTCATATGAACGTGCTGCTTGCCGAGGCGAACGTTCCCTATCCGGACATGAAGGAAATGGACGCCGCCAACCTCGAGTTCCCGACCACGGATGTCGTGCTGGTCGTCGGGGCCAACGACGTCACCAACCCGGCCGCCCGCCGCCCGGGCAACGCGGTGTCGGGCATGCCGATCCTGAACGTGGACCAGGCCAAGAGCGTCATCGTGATCAAGCGTTCCATGGGCCACGGCTACGCCGGGATCGACAACGAGCTGTACATCGACCCGAAGACCGGCATGTTCTTCTCCGACGCCAAGGCCGGCCTCGCCGAGATCACCGCCGCGGTCAAGGCCCTGGTCGCCGCGTGAAGGGGACCGGGCTTACGCACGACCAGGCGGATGTCCGGTGATCATGGCAGGTGGAACCACGGCCCGTTCGGTTCAAAGTCTCTTACATCCGCTCAGGACTTTAGGCCGCATAAACCGCCATCACCCAAGGCCAGGGCACGCACACACCAAAATTTGACTCGATCATGGCGGCTCCGGCCGCCCAAAGCCCTTAGTGGGTGACCCCGGAAGTTCGCCGGGGTTGGAGGCGTGGGAGCTGATGGATGGGTACCCCTGTGTCCATGAGCGATGTTGCTATCGAGGGCGCAGGCGATGGGGACCTGGCCGAGATCCTGCGGGATTACGAGCGCTTCTGGGGTGACCGGGACCTGCCTCGGTACTTGCACCATCCCATGTTCTTCCTGGAGTTCCGCGACACGGCGTTCGTCGCGCGCGATCGGGGCAGCGGGCAGATCATGGGGTACCTGCTCGGCTTCGTCGCGCCGACCGGCGACGGTTACATTCACTTCGTCGCGGTGCGGGACGACTCCCGGGCGCTGGGGCTGGGCAGGATGCTGTATCAGACTTTCGAGAAAGCGGCGCGCGGCCGCGGCGCGGTCGCGCTGAAGGCCATCACCAGCCCGGAGAACGAAAGATCTGCGGCATTTCACAAGCGCGTCGGGTTCACTGAGATGCTCCGGGCGCAGGACTACGGCGGCAGCGGCCGGACGCGCATCGTGATGCGCAAGCCGCTGTCGTGAGCTGCTCCGGTCACGCGGCACCGGGACGCGATGCTCAAGGCCAGGAGCGGCCATACCTCGGTGCGGTCGCTGGCCAGATACGCCAGGGTGTCAGCCGAGGCACCCCCAGCGGCACCAGGCCGAGCGAGACCCGGCCCGGCGGCGGAACCACTTACACGGGGCTCGATCGAGCATTACGTTCACCTCAGGCTAGTCAGTGCGGAGCTGATCCAGTAGCCCACCGCCGATGCTTTCTGAATATCCCGGAATTACCCTGGGACCCTGGGCCGTTGCAGTCCGGCAGTAGCAATGGCATTATGCGAATTAACCGGGCCCGACCAGCAGTGCTATCCTCCGGGCCGCTCTGCCGGGTAGCTCGCGCCTTCGGGTGATCGATCCGGCTGCTGTGATTCCAGTGGGGCGATTGATCAAGGCTCCGGAACCTGCTAGGGCAGAAGATCTGCGCCCAATCGGAATTAGTCACACACATATAAACGATAATTCCAGGCGGCCCGGCAGAATCGTTCGCTCAGGTACCCGGCAGGGCAATACGTTCGGGGTAAGAGCATTTCCTGCGGTCTCAGGGCCTAAGAATTTCGGGAAAAAGGACTATAGTCCCTGGAACGCCGGGTGCTGAGCGCCATTGAATAAGTGCTCCTCGACTCGAAGGGCGCTGAGATGCCATGACTGCCGACGGCGGGCCACACGATCATCGGGTGCGGTGCCAGCCGTACATGCTGGAGTTGCTGATGCTCGCCCGCGTCGAAGCCGGACTGGCGCCGACCGTGGCCGAGGTCAGCCGTGCGACCGGTGCGATCATTGCCGAGATAGGAGTGGCCAGTACCGCCGTGCTTGCCGCTGGGTACAGCCGGCGGCACCCGGGCGTTGGACCGTTCCTTCAGGTAAGGCTGAACCGGCTCACGGCGGCGGCCGACGAGGCCATCGCCGCGACGCGGGACGGTGATTCCGCCTCGCTGCGCCGCGTCCTGAATAAGTTCGAGGCGCTGACGTCGGCCATGTGGACGGTTCACGAAGCCGTCCGCGAACCGGCGCTGGCTCGGCCGTCATCTGGGCGGCCTGGAACGGAGCCAGCCGCGACCATCGTCTTGGCCACGGGGCCAGCCGGGTGAACAGGAAAGCGCGGATCCTGACCGCCGCGGGGGGGACGGCTGCGGGTGCGGCCGCCCTCGCGGCGAACCCTGCCGTCAGGCAGGCGGCGCTGCGAGCCGGCCGATTCGCCCGGCCGCTTGGGCGTGACGCAGCCCGGCCGCCGGTGCCGCCGCCCATGCTGCCCGGCCGATGACCGCGGGAGAAGATCGTGGCGTTCCGGCACGCGGGCTGTTAACAGGCTGCATCGGTCGCGACTATCCTGTCGCGCCGTTACCGGGCTGGACGGTCTGCACGGACAGGATTTGCACCGAGGTAATGGCGCAGGCCCTGGCGTCCAAGGTGAGGTAGAGGGGATTGGTCTGGCCCGGCGGGAAGACCCTCAGCCGGTGAGCAGTCACGACCTGGCAGGCCGGCGACGGGTAGTTCATGGCGTCGGTGACCCTCAGCTCCGCGTGCGCGACCGCGCCTGGCGTCAGCGTAACCAGCTCTCGCGGGTAGGTCGGATCTTCGGTGGCCGCCGCGCCGAGCTGGCCGCCCGAGGCGGTGATGAACGAGACGCCCGGGTAGCCGTACAGCGTGCAGGTCGCGCCGGAGGTGTTGGTGAACTCGATCGGGTAGTAGGTGCTGCCCGCCGCTCCGCTGCCGGGACCAATCGACGCCGCCAGGGCCGAAGTCACGCAGCTCGGCGGACCCGTCGGCGCCGGGGAGGACGGAGCCGGGCTCGTGGTCGCCGAGGGCAGTGCGGTAACGGTTACCGTCGTGGTCACGGGCGGGCGGACGGGCGGGGCGGACGCGGCTCCGCACCCGGCGAGGAAGCCGGCGGCGGCCAGCAGCACGACCAGGGCGCTTGCCTGCCGGGGCGCGGTGCGCGCGGACTTCATTTCTCGTCCTCCTGCGCGGGGGGAGTCGGCTACCGGTAATCCAGGCTGCCCTAGGCGAGGTGGCCGTACCGGTCGTGGAAGGCCCCGGGTGAGAGTCCCGCGGCCGCCGCGATCGGGTGGAGCTTGTCCGGGTCCTCCAGGTCCTCGCGGTCCAGCCGGATCATGTACTCGCGGGCCACCCGGTACGAGCTCGACTCGACGTCCACCAGCCTGATCCGTACCCGCCCTGTCTCGGGGTGGCTGAACGACCCGAAGGGCAGCGCCACCATGTGGCCGCCCTGGATCGTGATCATGCCGCCGGGCTCGTCGCTCTCCAGCACTCGCTTCAGGTACTCGACGGCGCCGTAGCCGAGGTCGCGGGTGTACTCGATGTCGAACGGGATGGGGGGTGCGCAGCGGAGCTCGTAGCCGATGTTCTTGCCCTCGACCGTGATCTTCTGCCCGCGCTCCTTGAAGCGGTCCTTGAGCTGCTTGGCCAGCAGGCGGTCCAGCTCGAGTTCGGCCAGCCGGACGTGACCGTGCTCGTCTAGCTCGACCTCCGGCATAGCCTGCTGGAGCTCGTCCTGGGACAGGCGCAGGCCGATGCCCTCGGCGAGTACCGCCACACCGAAGGGACGGCCGTGGGCGATCCGCTTGAGCATCGAGGTCTCCAGGACGTCCACCAGGCGCGACAGCCGGAGGGGCTCGTCGCCGGGGAACTCCTCGGCGATCACCGTCAAGGTGGCCCCGGCCGACTTCCCGATACCCAGGGCCAGGTGGCCGGCCGAACGGCCCATGGCCACCACCAGGTACCACCGCTGGGTGGTCATGGCGTCGGTCATCAGGTTGTTGACCAGCTCGACCCCCACGCTCCTGGCGGTCTCGTAGCCGAAGGTGGGCGTGCCGCCCGGTAGCGGCAGGTCGTTGTCGATGGTCTTCGGCACGTGCGCCACGCGCAGGCTCCCTTGGGCCGCCTCGGCCAGCCGGGACGCCGAGAACGCGGTGTCGTCCCCGCCGATCGTCACGAGCGCGTCGACGCTCAGCTTACGCAGCGACTCCAGACAGGCGTGCAGCCGCCAGTCCGGATCCGCGGCGCCCTCGTCTCGCACCGTCGGGTTGGCCCGCGAGGTCCGGATGATCGACCCGCCCAGGGCGTGGATCCTCGACACGTCCGTGATGGACAGCGGCCGTGCCTCCTCGACCCGGCCCTCGATGAGATGCTGGAAGCCGTCCATGATCCCCAGGACGTCCCAGCCGGAGTTCCGCGCCTCGATCGTGGCCGCGGAAATGACCGAGTTCATCCCCGGAGCCGGGCCGCCACCGCACAAGATCCCTAGTCTCATGGCCTAGGCCGCCTTGGGAGGCACGCCGGCGTCGGGCTCAGGACTCCACGTTCGCCGCCCGGCCTGCGGGATGATCTTGACGGCCTGGTGCGAGCAGGACCGCGAGGGCTGCCACCACCAGGATGAGAAACGATAACGAGTGCTGCTGCCATGATTTACTCCCAGGTGTAGTCGGTCCACCGTGGCGCCATCCGGCGCAGCTAGCAAGCCGGCGTTGGTCAGGGACAGCCGGGCCGAAAGTCCTCCCCGGGTTGCACGCGACCGCTCTGGCTGAGGTCCCGGGCCTCGGGACGTAGGTCCCCGAGGCTGGTGACCCGCAGCCCTGCCGCCGCCCGCTGGTCACCGGGCAGCCTTAGATCATGGCGCAGAGGAGCGATTGGCTCCTGCTGACCACTGGACTGGCCCGGGTGGAGGGCGAACACGTCACGTACACCCGGGCCAGCAGCAATCTCCTCGGCCGCAGCCGGACCGTGGCCGTCGTCGGGCCCGCCGATCATAGTGTGCCCGCACCCGAGGGATCGAGCCTCCATGGCCAGTGAGCCGAGAACTCGCGCCTCCGACCAGGACCGGGAGCGACTGGGGCCAGGCCGGTGCTGTGGTGACTGCCAGCGGCGGACGTCGCCGGGCTGCACATCACGGCCTCGTCCGCCGCCCGGACGATCCACGATGCCGCGTCCTGCACGTACAGGGCAATCGTGGTTATGAGTTTCGCGGGACTCCCGGTTCAGCTCCGCGACCGCGGATAGGCAGCGCACGGCCGGTTCTCCGTGGTCGATGATGGCGAGCCTACGCATGGCCGTTATGTCGGCTCCCCAAGTGGCTATTCGAGCACGTAGGTGCCAGGCGCCTCGGCGAGCGGCGGGTGCTGGCGGTTGCCGAGCGTCGCCCGGGGCGCCTTCTCAGGGCCGGAGCGGGCGATCAGCCACTCGGTCCAGGGCCGCCACCACGAGCTCTTCTCCACGGCGGCCGTCTTGACCCACTCGTCGGGATCCGCCGCCGTGGGGGGGCCGTACCAGCGGTCATAGCGTTCGCTGTCTGCCGGGTAGACCACCGACTGGATGTGACCGGAGCGGATCAGGGTCATCTCCGTGTCGCGGCCGCCGACCAGATGGGCAGTGTCGTAGCAGGCGCGCCACGCCGTGATGTGGTCGGTGTAACCGCCGACGTGGTAGCTGTCGCAGGTGACCTTGGTGAAGTCGGTCTTGACGCCGAGCAGTGTCGGCCCGTTGCCGTCCCACCCGTCCATGGCCAGTGCGCTGGAGTCCTTCGCGAACTTCGCCGTGGTCCGGGTGGCATCGTCGTTCCAGGCCAGGACGTCGAACGGCGCGGGCGACTCGCCCTTGAGCCATCCGCTGACCAGGTAGTTGAACACCAGGTCGTTCGGCCGCAGCATGGCGAACAGGCTGCGCAGCGTGGTCCCGGGGACGATCTCGTTGTTGGCGGCGGCGCGCTCGAGGATGGTGCGCGCCTCGCCGGTGTCGAGCATGCCCACGACGTTCGGCTTCTCGCCGGTCAGCATGGTCACCACGAAGGTCGCCGCCCCGGCCGACTCATCGCCGATAGCGGCGTAGTGCGCGAGCACGTAGGAAAGCGTGATGCCGCCGGCGCACAGCCCGAGCAGGTTGATCTTCTCGCTGCGGGTGATCTTCTTGACCACCTCGTTGGCTCGCTCCTCCGCGGCGATGTATTCGTCCAGTCCCCACTTCCCGTCGCCGCGCTGGGAGTTCGGGTTCCGCCAGACGACCATGAAAACCTGCAGGCCCTGGCTGACGGCGAACTCGACCAGCGACCGTCCCGGCGAGAGATCCAGGATGTAGTGCCGGTTGATCTGCGGCGGGATCATCAGGACCGGAATGCTACGAACCTTGGGCGTGGTGGGCGTGTACTGCAGCAGTTCGAACATCTCGTCCCGGTACACCACGGCACCCGGGGTGGCGGCGATGTCCTTGCCGACGGTGAATTGGCTGCGGTCAACCATGGATGGCATCCCGCCGCGGGCCATGTCCTGCAGCATGTTCTGGGCGCCGCGCACGAGCGACAGGCCGCTGGTCTCGATGGCCTTTCGCAGTGCCTCGGGGTTAGTGCCCAGATAGTTGGTCGGAGCCAGCGCGGCCGCGATGACGTCGGCGGCGAAGCGGGCGCGCGCTTTATTCTGCCAGGAGCCGTCCACGCCCTGGTACATCCGTTCCATCCACATCTCGAACAGCCGGTAGGACTGGCCCATGGTGCGGAAATAGGGGATGTTTTGCCACGCCTCATCGGCGAAGCGCTTGTCGCGCTTGTCGAACGAGATATCCGACTGGCCGAGCGCGATCTTGGTCATCTCTGTGGCTAGCCACGGCATTTCCTTCGCGACAGCGGCGGGGTCGGCGAGATCGGCAATGGCATTGATCATGTCCAGCGGCAGCATGCCGGCCGCCGTTTCGGTCGCCTCTGACATGATGTCCGTGGCGTTGGCGGGTGCTTCGTTGGCGTCCATGACTCTCCCACAGAGTGCTACTACAGGGCAGGCGATAGCGGTGGAAACGCCGGGCCTGCCGGTCCGTGATCTCACTGTTACGACCTCCAGGGGTCGGCCAAAAGGGGCTTAAGTCCCTAATGCGATGATCTATGGCCGGTTCTCGCCGGATCACGGACCGTAACGCCCTGGTTACATGGCGCCGGGCCGGAGGAGGCCCGAGGAGGCTGGCTCGCGGCGGTCGAGCCGCGGTCCGGGACCTTTGGCCCTTATGCGGCCACGCCGATCGTCCTAGGCTCGGCTCGAGCCGTCAGAAGAGAGCACAAAGCCATTTATCTTCGTCCTCACGCCTCATAGGTTCTCGCTCGGCGATCTGGCAGCCGCGGACCACACATTCGTCCAGGCCATGATGGCCGACATTAGGGAGATGCTCCTACATGGACTTCGAGTTGACCGATGAGCAAGAGCTGATCCGCGAGGCGGTAAGGGAATTCGCCGACGCCGAAGTGGCACCGATCGCCGCCGAGCTCGACCGAGATCACCGTTTTCCCACCGAGCTTCTGCCGAAGCTGGCGGAGCTGAATCTCATGGGCATGCCCTACCCAGAGAAGGTGGGTGGCGCGGGCGCGGATTACGTGAGCTACGTCATCATGATCGAGGAACTCTCGCGGGCGTGCGCGACCACCAGCGTCGTCGTGTCGGCGCACAGCTCCCTCGCCACCTGGCCGATCTACAAGTTCGGCACCCCGGAGCAGCACGACAAGTACCTCAGTGACATGGCGTCAGGCCGCCGCCTGGGGGCCTTCGCCCTGACCGAGCCCGCCGCGGGCACCGATGCCGCCGCGGGCACCTGCACGGCGGTGCTGAAGGGGGACGAGTACGTCCTGAACGGATCGAAGATCTTCATCAGCAACGCCCCGTACGCCGAGATCTATGTCGTCTTCGCGAAGACCGATCCGGCGGCGCCGGGCACGCGCGGGATGAGCGCGTTCATCGTCGAGCGGGACACCCCCGGGTTCTCCGTCGGCGAGGCCGAGCACAAGCTGGGGATCCGCGGCTCGAGCACGCCGCCCCTCTATTTCTCTGATTGCCGCATCCCGAAGGACGCGCTGCTCGGCGAGGAGGGCACAGGCTTCAAGATCGCTATGCAGACCCTCGACGGCGGCCGGATCGGCATCGCCGCGCAGGCGCTAGGGATAGCTCAGGCCGCGCTCGACGCATCGGTCGCCTACGCGAAGGAACGCGTCCAGTTCGGCAAGCCGATCGCGACCCTGCAGGCCATTCAGTGGATGATCGCCGACATGGCCACCGAGATCGACGCTGCCCGGCTCCTGGTCTACCGCGCCGCCTCGTGCGTAGACAACGGCCGTCCCTACTCCACCGAAGGGGCGATGGCCAAGCTTTTCGCCTCGGAGACCGCCACCCGGGTGGCCGGCAAGGCCATCCAGATCCACGGTGGGTACGGCTATACGGAAAGCTACCCGGTGGAGCGGAATTACCGTGACGCCAAGATCACCGAAATTTACGAGGGTACTTCCGAAGTGCAGCGCATGGTCATAGCGAGAAGCTGCCTGCGGTGAGAATAACCGACCCAGGGTCAGGAGGATCGCGATGAGGATTGTGGTCGCCTACAAGTGGACCCGCGACCCGCAGGAGGCCACGGTTCGTGCCGACGGCACGGTGGACTGGAGCCGGGCCAAGCCGGGCCTGTCCGCGTACGACCCCGTGGCCATGGAGCTGGCCCGCCAGCTCGCCGAGGTCGCGGGCGCCGAGCTGATCGGCGTGACGGCCGGGGGTAAGGGCGTCGCGGTGCCGATCGCGTCCAAGGCCGCCCTGTCCCGCGGCCTGGACCGAGTGGTGATCGTCGAGGATGAGTCGCTGGCCGAAGCCGGGAGATCCGAGCTGGCCGCGGTGCTGGCCGAGGTGATCCGGCACATCGGCGACGTGGACCTGGTCGTCACCGGCGACTCGTCGGTGGACGTGGCGGCCAAGATGGTCCCGACCGTGCTGGCCGGCGAGCTCGGCTGGCCGGCCGTGGCCGAGGTCACCGCCGTGTCCGGAACAGGGGTCCAGGCCGGCGCGCTGCGCGTCGAGCGGGCGGTGCCGGGCGGCGTGCAGGTGCTCGAGATCCGCGGTCCCGCCGTGCTGGCCGCCTCCGCCGACGCCGCGGCGCCGCGCGTGCCCGGCATGAAAGAGCTCCTCGCGGCGGCCAAGAAGCCAGTGGAGCTCCTCGACCTCGCAGCGCTGAAGGTCCCGCCGAGCAGCGCGGTCATGACCGTCACCGGCCGGTCGCGCCCGGAGCGCAAGGCCCGCAAGGGCCAGCTCATCGACACGACCGACCCGGCCGCGGCCGCGGCCGCGCTCGTCGCCGCGCTCCGCGCGGACGGCACGCTATGACTACCACAGGAAGGACCCGGCAGTGAGCGTGAACGCCTGGATCGTCGTCGGGGATCAGCCGGCGATTGGCAACCTCATCACGGTCGCGCGCTCCCTGGGCGGCCCGGTGGGAGCCGTGGTCGCCGGACCCCGTTCGGTGGCCGAGACGGTAGCGGCGAGCGGCGTGGACAAGGTGGTCTGGTGCGGCGGGCCGGACGACGCGCCCGCCGAAGCCAGCGCCCCGACGGTGGCAGAAACCGTCGCCGCCGATCCGCCCCGCGTGGTGCTTGGTGGCCGCAACCCCGGCGACCGGGTGCTCCTGGGCGCCGCCGCCGCCCGGCTCAAGGCGGCCGTGCTGACCGGCGCCCGCACGGTCTCGCTGGACGGCGACGACGTCATCGTGGTCAACGCCGTCTTCGGTGACATCGCCGACGAGACCGTCACCGTCTCCGGCCCGGTGGCCCTGCTGCTCGACGGCGGCTCCGTGCCGCCGGCCGCTGGCAGCACTGTGCCCATCGAGGAGGCCGCGGCCGCGCCGCTGGCCATGAGGGTGATCGAGACCAGGACGTCCGGCTTCGACGAGGTGGATCTCAACGAGGCTCACCGGGTGATCGGGATCGGCCGCGGTTTCAAGGCCAAGGAGGACCTGGCCATGGTCGACGCGCTCGCCGAGACCATCAACGCCGAGGTCGCCTGCTCCCGCCCGGTGGCCGAAGGCCTGAACTGGATGGGGAAGGACCGCTACATCGGCAGTTCCGGTGCGCACATCGCCCCCCAGCTCTACTTCGCCATCGGCATCTCCGGCCAGCTGCAGCACATGGTCGGGGTGGTGGGCGCGGAGACCATCGTCGCGATCAACTCCGACCCGAACGCCGCGGTCTTCAGCCAGACCGACTACGGCCTGGTCGGCGACCTCTATCAGCTCGTGCCGGCGATCACCGCCGCCCTGAAATAAGGGTGCCCCGATGACAGAAACAGCTGAGCCCGACTTCGAGGTCATCGTCATCGGGGCCGGCATCGCCGGCTGCGTCGCGGCCTATCAACTTGCCCGGCAAGGACGCTCGGTGCTGCTGATCGAGCGGGGTGAGGCGCCCGGTTCGAAGAACCTGTCCGGTGGCGTCCTGTACTCCCGCGGCATCCAGCAGGTCTTCCCCGACTTCCTCGACGCGGCCCCGGTCGAGCGCCGGGTCACCCGCAACTACATCAGTTTCCTCAACGCCAACAGCTCGGTCGCCATCGATTACAAGGACGCCAGGCTGGCCGACCCGGTCAACGCCGTCACGGTGCTGCGCGCCAAGCTTGACCCGTGGCTGGCCGCCAAGTGCGAGGAGGCCGGCGCCCTCCTCATGCCCGGCGTCCGGGTGGACCGGGTCCTCACCGAGGACGGCCCCGACGGCAAGCGAGTAGTCGGCGTCCAAGCCGGTGACGACGAGTTGCGGGCTCAGGTGGTGGTCGCCGCCGACGGCGTGAACTCCTTCATCGCCAAGGAAGCCGGGCTGCGCCGCAAAGAGCCGCTGAACCACCTCGCCGTCGGCGTGAAATCGGTGGTCAAGCTGCCCAGGGAGACGATCGAGGCCCGGTTCAACCTCACCGGCGACGAGGGCGCGGCCATCGCCGTGGTCGGGGACTGCACCCAGGGAGTGGGCGGCGGCGGCTTCCTCTA
>PLDT01000304.1:0-2628 GCA_003136255.1 Actinomycetota bacterium | reverse complement strand
GAAACCGCAGGTCAGGTCGGCGAACGTCCAGCCCAGTGACCGCGGGCCCTGGGCGGCGCACCCGCTCAGATTTTCGCTATGGTGATGTCCGCGTGGTCGAGGGTTCTGGTGTACGCGACCATGTCGTCGGGGTCACTGGTGAGAATCTGCGCAGGCCCGTGCAGGGCCGCGGTTATGACGACGAGGGCATCCACGGCATCTGGGCGCTTCTTCGCCGGCCGGGCCGCCTTGCCGAGCATCGCACCCGCGCGTTGGTAGGAGTCCAGGGTGAACGTCCGCGCGCATGCGACGCAGCCGACGGTACTCGCGCTGCCCCGGACGGGCGGCACGCTGCCCGACGCCTGCGGGACGGTGCAGTCCTTCAGGTACTGACTGAACGAGTGCACGGTCTGCGGATCGGGTCGCCAGCACTGGGCCAGGACGGGGCCGATGATGATCGGGCGGTGCGCCGCGGCCCGCAAGGCATGATGCAAGACGAGGGCGACGGGCTTGCCGTGCAGGAGCGCGATGATCATGCCCGAGTCGTAGACCACCGTGCGGGCTCTCACGCGACGTCGGCCTGGTCAGTTCCCAGGGCGGAGTTGACTACCTTGCGCACGAGGGCTTGTTCTTCGGCGGTCAGCTCTTCGAACGCGGGCGCGGGCCGGGCGGCCATCGCGGCGGCCTGCATCGCGGCGGTTGCGTTCTCCGCGTCAAGAGGAGCAAAGACCGCGGAGGCGGCGTCATCCGCGGCCATCTGCGCGATGGCCGCCGCGACCATGTAGGCCGACACGTCCAGGCCGGCGGCCTCGGCGTGGGCCTTGATCCCGGCCTGGATGGCGGGGTCGGTAGAGATGGTGAAGCGGGTATTCGCCATGCCGTCACTGTAACACGGCGTATTACGGTTCGCGTCAGTCCAGGGGTTGCCGCGCGATGAACTCGGGCTCGCGGCCGGCCAGCAGCCAGCCGCCGGCCGCGGCGACCAGCGGCAGCCCGACCAGCAGGATCAGCACGTCACTGAGCGGCACGTCGCCGAATACGGTGGACAGGCTGCCGTGCGCCCAGGCCAGTACGGCGATCACCGCGCCGGCCAGGCCGAGGATCGCGCCGAGCAGGCCCAGCGCGGCGGCGGTCGCCGCGGTGATCATCCGCCGGGTCCTGGCGCTGGCGCCGGTGGCGGTGAGCGTGCGCAGGTCCCGGGCAGTCTCGCTGCGGATCAGGCCGACGGACGCGGCCAGCACGCCGAGCGCGATGACGATACCGAGCGCGGTGGCGCCGTCGGCGAACTCGGCAAGAGTCGGCCCATCGGTTTTGGTCTCGACCGTCACCTGATAGGCGAGCGCGAGGTGCCGCGCGGCGTCGATCTGGGTCGCGGTGAGCGGGGCCGGAGCCTGGATCAGCCAGCCGGTCGGGCTGGCCTGCAGGTGGTACTTGCTCATCGCGTACTGGGTGATCACGGTGTTCGGCGCGGAGGTGCCGCCGGGCAGGCCGGTGATCGTCTGCGTCGCGGGGTCGGCCAGGCAGTCGCTGCTCAGCGTGCAGGGCGGCAGCACGTTGTCCTTCTGCGTAAAGCCGCCTGCACTGGAATGGAGGCCGTAGTCGCCCCAGGTCAGCTCGAGGTGCGCCTGGCTGGCCAGGCCCGAACGCACGGTGACGATGTCAGTGCCCGGGCTGATCTGGCTGGCCTTGATGCCGTACGTGGCGAGCAGTCGTGGGGTGGCGACGTACACGGACCCGTTGAAGTGGTTGTGCGGCCCCTGCGTGCCCGCCTGGTTCAGGTTGACGTCCGCCGCCTCCAGCGGCAGCACAAACTGGGCGTGCAGGCCGGCCGCATAGCTGTTCACTTGCCTGTCCAGGCTGGCCAGCTGGGCGTTGCTGAGCTGCATGATCATGCCGGGCGCCGGGCTGGCCTGCGAGGAGAAGATCAGCTGGCTGCTGGACAGGTTCGGGCCGAACCAGTTCAGCGGGTTTCCGAACTGGCTGCTGGCGACGAGGCAGATCACCGTGGCCAGGAACACCGCGAACGTGGTGGCGGCGAGCGCGGCACCGGACCGCGCCCGGTAACGGACCAGGTCGCGCAGCGCGATCCGGATCGCGACCGGCAGCCGCGAGCCCGCCCCGGCGGCCAGCACGCTGACGGCCAGCGGGGCGAGCAGGAGGATCCCGACGATGGTGGCGACCAGGCCGACCAGCAGCAGCAGCGCGTCCTTGCCCCCGCCGCCCCCGCCGGCCCAGCCGCCGGTGAACGCCAGGCACGCGACGCCGCCCGCGAACGCGATGGCGCCGGGCAGAGCGGAGCGGTGCACCGCCTTCGGCGGCGCGGGGCGGCCGGCCAGCGCGGCCACCACCGGCACCGCGGCCATCGCCTTGGCCGGGCGGCGCGAGGCCAGTACCGACGTCGCGATCGCGAGCACGACCCCGAAGCCGAACGCCCACCACGGCACGTTTGCCGCGTCGACCACGTGACCGGTGGCCCGCTGCAGCGTCGGCACGTACGCGAACCAGGCGGCGAAGCCCAGCACCGCGCCGGCCAGCGCGGCTACCATCCCGGCAACCGCGCCGTTGACGATCATGACCAGGCGGACGTCGCGTTCGGTCGCGCCGATCGCGCTGATCATGCCGAGCGCGCGTAGCCTGCGCTGCGCCATC
>PLDT01000311.1:0-20294 GCA_003136255.1 Actinomycetota bacterium | reverse complement strand
GGGGGGGCCGCGCGGCCGCCGGCGACCCGGGCGGACGTGATGCGGGCGGCCGCTGCGGTGCTGGCGGCCCGTCGGGCCGAGGTCACCGACTGGCTGATCCACGAGACCGGCGCTCCGGTCGCCGCGGCCGAACTCGAGTGGAACCTGGCCTGCGAGGCGATGCTGGGGGCGGCGTCGCTACCGCACCAGGTCACCGGGCGCATCGTGCCGTCCGACCTGCCGGGCCGGCAGACCCGCGTCTGCCGGGTGCCGGCCGGGGTGATCGCGGTGATCAGCCCCGCGAGCTTCCCGATGCTGCTGTCCAGCCGAGCCACGGCGGCCGCGCTGGCGGCCGGGAACGCGGTGGTCCTCAAGCCGTCCAGCGATAGCCCGGTCACCGGCGGGCTGCTGCTGGCCAAGATCTTCCGGGAGGCCGGCCTGCCGGCCGGACTGCTCAGCGTGGTCGTTGCCTCCGGCCCGGAGATCAGCGAGGCGATCACCGGGCATCCGGTGCCCCGCGTCATCTCGTTCGCCGGCTCGGCCGCGACCGGGCGGGTGCTGGCCCGCGGGGCGGCGGGCAAGCGGCTCGTCGGCCAGCCCGGCACGGAGGGATCGTTCGTCGTCCTCGAGGACGCCGACCTCGCGCGGGCGGTCGACGCGGCGGTGTTCGGCTCCTTCGCCGGACAGGATCAGATCTGCATGATCACCCGCCGGATCACCGTGCACCGGAAGGTGTACTCCGAGTTCACCGAACGGCTGCTGACCCTGGCGGGTTGCTTGCGAGCCGGTGATCCGGCGGCCGCGGACACCGACATCGGCCCGGTCGGCACCGCCCGGCGGCTGACCGCGATCCGGGACGCCGTGGAGCGGGCCCGCGCCGAGGGGGCCCGCCAGGTGCTCGGCGGTGAGCCGGACGGCCCGGCCCGGCTGCTGCTGCCCCCGCACGTGCTGCTGGCGCGGAACAACGTGGCGAGCACCAGGGAGGAGATAGCCGGCCCGGTGATCACGATCGTCCGGGCGCGGGACGAACGGGATGGCATCCGGATCGCGAACGAGACCGGGTACGGCCGGTCAAGCGCGGTCTTCACCCGGGACATCGAGCGAGGCGCGCGCGTCGCCCTCGCCCTGAACGCCACGATGACCCACGTCAACGACGCTCCGGTGAACGGCGACGCCACGGACGACCGCCGGGCCATGGGCGACTTCACCGCGGAGCACTGGATCAGTGTGCCGCTGCGCGCCGGTCCATTATCCGGTGACCGGTCAGCGGATACGGACCGCGACCAGGCAGGCGTCGTCGCCGGTGTCAGAGACCGCGCTGGCCAGGATCTGGTCGGCCTGGGTGGCGGCGGTCAGGTCAGCGCCAGTCACGTTAGGGGCCTCCGGCCGCGTCCCGTAGCCGGGACTCAGCCCGGCGACGAACTCCCGGAGCACGTCTTCGATCGAGTCACCGCGCCGCTCGATCAGCCCGTCGGTGAACAACAGCAGGGTGTCACCGGGTTCCAGCGACAGCACCGCTTCCTCGTAGCTGGCGTCCGGGTCCATGCCGAGCAAGACTCCGCCGGGCAGCGGAAGCGCCCGGGCGATGCCGCCGCGCACCAGCACCGGCGGCAGGTGCCCGGCGCGGGCCCAGCGCAGCACGCGGGTCTGCGGGTTGTAGAGCCCGCATATCACGGTCCCGATCACGCCCGAGGTGAGATGGCACATCACGCCGTTGAGCATGCGGAGCAGCTCGGCCGGCCCGGCTCCGGTGATGGCCAGGCCGCGCAGCGAGTTGCGCGCCGCGACCATGCCGGTCACCGCGTCGATGCCGTGCCCGGCCACGTCGCCGACCACCAGCAGTACGTCGGTGGCCGGCAGCAGGAGCGTGTCGTACCAGTCGCCGCCGACCAGCTGGCCCTCGCCGACCGGCCGGTAGCGCACCGCGACATCGATGCCGGCCGCTTCCACCGGCACGGCGTCGGGCGGCATGATGGCCTGCTGCAGGCGCAGCGCGAGCAGGTGCTCCTCGGCGGCCCGCTGCTCGCTGTCGGCGAGCTGGTCACGCGTCGCGGCCAGGGCGACCTGGGTGTGGTAGTGCGCCGAGACGTCCTGGAAGGCCCCGCGCACCGCGACCACCGCGCCGGCCGCGTCCATGACCGGTTCGGCGAACACCCGGATCTGACGGATGCTCCCGTCATCGGGGTGCACGACGCGGAACGTCACCGTCGCCGCCTCCCGCCGGTCGGCCAGGCGCTGCCGGAAGCGCGTCATGACCGGCTTATCGGCCGCCATCACGTAGCTGTGCAGATCGGCCAGCGGGATCTCCGTCCCCGAGCGCGGCACCAGGCCGAACAGCTCGAAGGCCGAGTCGGTCCAGCGCACCAGCCCGGTGACGAGATTCTCCTCCCAGCCGCCGAGACGGCCGAGCCGCTGCGCGTGGTCCAGGAGCACGGCCAGGTCCGGGGCCCGGCCCGCCGTGTCGTCGCCGTGCCAGGTGAAGATCGCGCCGTCGAAGAACCTGGCCACCCGCAGGTCGGCCAGCGGCGGCGCGGCGGCCGCGCTGGGGGCCGGATGGGCGGAGAACCCGCTGGTCAGGGCGTCGCCGAGCGGACCAGGAACGTGCTGGGACACGCCATCGGTCAGGACCTGCACGGCCCGGGCGAACAGGCCCTGACCGGAAACGCTCGCCGGGTACGCTTCCAGCAGGGTCAGCCGGGCCAGGTCGTTCCCGGACCGGCCCGCGAGATCGCGGAAGCAGGGGCTGACGTGCTCGATGCTGAAGTCGGTCACCCGGCCGCTGTCATCCCTCATCGCCTGCACCACGAGCACCGAGTCGGCCAGACCGTCCAGCAGCGTGTAGACGGCGGCGCGGGGATGGGCGGCGGCCAGGCTGCCGTGCGCGAGCCGGGCGGCGATCACGAGCGCGCAGCCCGCGGCGAGCGCGGACAGCTCCTGGCGGACCTCGGTGCCGAAGGCCACGAGCGGCTCGGGCCAGCTGACCTCCATCACGCCGAGCAGCCGGCCGCCGCGCTCGCGTAGCGCCAGGACCGCACGGGCGCCATCGGGGGGGCCGGGTACCGGCGCGGCGTCGCCTTCGGGCCGGCCCGAAGGCCACCTCAGGTCAGCGGCGCCCTGGGCGACCCGCTGGGCGGGGCAGTCGAACTGCGGCGGGAGGTACCGCCACCGCCTGGCCTGGCTCTGGCCCAGACCGCCCTCGCCGAGCAGCGTGAGCGCGCCGTCCGCCTCAAGCAGCCACAGCACGACGGCGCCCGCGCGGAGCGGGCCCAGCACCGGCCCGGCCACGGCGCCGACCAGCTCCGCGCCATCGGCGGCCAGCTCGGCGGCGGCCTGGACCATCAGCCAATCGGGTCCGGACGGGCCCGCCCTGACCGCGTCAAGGCCACCGGAGCCGGCCGGGGCGGTGGCAGACGGGCCATTGCCGAGGGGCGAGGCGTCCGGGGACAGGACCGCGGCGGACAGCTCGGCGATCGGGGCCCCGGTCGCCGCGGACAGCTCGGCGAGCTGGCTGGCGGCCTCATCGGAGGACAGGCCGAGGCGCTCCATCAGCGCGCCGCGGGCCATCGCCACGACCGACTCCCCCGCGGCCGCGGCCCGGATCTGGTCCAGAACCCGCCGCTGGTGCTCGATGACCGCGGTCAGCCGCAGCACGTCGTCATCGTCGCTACCGGTCACGATCACCCGCCTCTCCGCACGGCGTACGGTTAATCAATAAACGCGTGCAAACCCATCGCAACCCGGTACCAGCACAGTGCTTATCGCGATCGGCGGTGCTTATCGCGATAAGCGGCCGCGGCAGCGGACCGGCTTTTCACGCCTTTGCCCTGCTGCTGACGCTTGCCCGGCCCATGATAGTTACATCGGGTCTACCATCGGTAGAAATCGCACGACGGTGCCGAGCGGGTGTCGCGCCGCATCGGCACAGCTGATGGGAGCGCGTGGTGACTGATACGGCTCAGTCGGGTCCGAGGCTTGACAAATCCGGGCTTGAGCAGCTACTCGCTGGGTTGACGGCAGTACGCGGCGGGGACTTCAGCACCCGCCTGGCCACGACCGGCGACCCGCTGATGGACGAGATTGCCACCATCTTCAACGGGATGGCCGACCAGCTTGACCTGTTCACCTCCGAGGTGACCAGGGTGGCCCGCGAGGTGGGCACCGAGGGCAAGCTGGGCGGCCAGGCCTACGTGCCCGGCGTGTCNNGGCACCTGGAAGGACCTGACCGAATCGGTCAACGCCATGGCCGGCAACCTGACCGGCCAGGTGCGCAACATCGCCCAGGTGGCGACCGCGGTGGCCAAGGGTGACCTGAGCCAGAAGATCGACGTGGACGCGCGCGGCGAGATCCTCGAGCTCAAGTCCACGCTCAACACCATGGTCGATCAGCTGTCGTCCTTCGCCGACGAGGTGACCCGGGTGGCCCGCGAGGTCGGCACCGAGGGCCGGCTGGGCGGCCAGGCCGACGTCAAGGGAGTGTCCGGGACCTGGAAGGACCTGACCGAGTCGGTCAACGTCATGGCGGCCAACCTGACCGACCAGGTGCGCTCCATCGCCGAGGTGACCACGGCGGTGGCCAAGGGCGACCTGAGCCAGAAGATCCGGGTCGACGCCCGCGGCGAGATCATGGAGCTGAAGGAGACCATCAACACGATGGTCGACCAGCTCTCGGCGTTCGCCGACGAGGTGACCCGGGTGGCCCGCGAGGTCGGCACCCAGGGCAACCTGGGTGGCCAGGCCGTGGTCCGCGGTGTGTCGGGCACCTGGAAGGACCTGACCGACAACGTCAACGTGATGGCGTCCAACCTGACCGCGCAGGTCCGCTCCATCGCCCAGGTGGCGACGGCGGTGGAGCGCGGCGACCTGAGCCAGCAGATCACGGTCGAGGCCAAGGGCGAGGTCGCCGCGCTGGCCCAGACGATCAACCGGATGGTCGGCACGCTGTCCGCGTTCGCCGACGAGGTGACCCGGGTGGCCCGCGAGGTCGGCACCGAGGGCAGGCTGGGCGGCCAGGCCGACGTCAAGGGGGTCGCCGGGACCTGGAAGGACCTGACCGACAACGTCAACTCGATGGCGGACAACCTGACCAGCCAGGTCCGCAACATCGCCCAGGTCACGACGGCGGTCGCTCAGGGCGACCTGTCGAAGAAGATCGACGTCGCCGCGCGGGGCGAGATCCTCGAGCTCAAGACCACCATCAACACCATGGTCGACCAGCTGTCGTCGTTCGCGGCCGAAGTCACCCGCGTCGCCCGCGAGGTGGGCAGCGAGGGACGGCTGGGCGGCCAGGCCGAGGTCGAGGGCGTGTCCGGCACCTGGAAGCGGCTCACGGAGAACGTGAACGAGCTGGCCGGCAACCTGACCCGGCAGGTCCGCGCGATCGCCGAGGTGACCAGCGCGGTCGCCGCCGGCGACCTGACCAGGTCGATCTCGGTGGAGGCCCAGGGCGAGGTCGCCGAGCTCAAGGACAACATCAACGCGATGGTGTGGTCGCTGCGCGAGACGACCCAGGCCAACCAGCAGCAGGACTGGCTGAAGACCAACCTGGCCCGCATCGCGGGCATGATGCAGGGTCAGCGGGACCTGGCCATCGTCGCCGAGTTGATCATGGACGAGCTCGCCCCGCTGACCGGAGCCCAGCACGGCACGTTCTTCTTGACCGAGCCGACCGCCGACGGCGGCACCCAGCTGCGCCTCATCGCCGGGTACGGGCTGCGGGCGGACAAGACGGCGCCGATCCAGTACCGGCTCGGCCAGTCCCTGATCGGCCAGGTGGCCCGCAGCAAGCGGTCGATCGTGGTCGGGAACCTGCCCGAGGGTTACGTGACGATCTCCTCCGGCCTCGGCGCGGCGCAGCCCGCGAACCTGGCCATCGTGCCCATCTTGGTCGAGGATCAGGTGCTCGGGGTCATCGAGCTCGCCTCGTTCACGGCGTTCAGCCCGGTGCAGACCGACTTCCTGGAGCAGCTGACCGAGACGCTGGGGGTCAACTTCAACACGATCGTCGCCAACGCGCGCACCGACACGCTGCTGACCGAGTCGCAGCGTCTGACCTCCGAGCTGCAGGCGCGATCGGAGGAACTGCAAGCCCAGCAGGTCGAGCTGCAGCGGTCCAACGCCGAGCTGGAAGACAAGGCGGCCCTGCTGGCCGCGCAGAACCGCGACATCGAGACTAAGAACGCCGAGATCGAGCAGGCCAGGCAGGAGATCGAGGAGCGCGCCCGCCAGCTGGCCCTGGCCTCGAAGTACAAGTCGCAGTTCCTGGCGAACATGTCACACGAGCTGCGCACCCCGCTGAACAGCCTGCTGATCCTGGCCCGGCTGCTGGCCCAGAATCCCGGCCGGAACCTGTCCGCCAAGCAGGTGGAGTACGCCAACGTGATCCACTCGGCCGGCTCTGACCTGCTGCAGCTCATCAATGACATCCTGGACCTGTCCAAGGTCGAGGCGGGCCGGATAGACATCCACGCGGAGCGCTTCCCGCTCAGCACGCTACTGGAGGACGTCCAGGCCACCTTCCAGCCGCTCACCGTGGAAAAGGGACTGGACTTCGCGGTCGAGACCGACCCCGGAGCCCCGTTGGAGCTGTTCACCGACCGGCAGCGGCTGCGCCAGGTGCTCGGCAACCTCCTCTCGAACGCGGTCAAGTTCACCGAGCGAGGCCACGTCCTGCTCCGGGTGGGCCTGGACCCAAGCCGGCGGACGCCCGACGGCGGCGACGTCTTGTCCTTCTCGGTGGCCGACACCGGCATCGGCATCGCGCCGGAGAACCTCATTACCATCTTCGGCGCCTTCCAGCAGGGTGACGGTACGCTCAGCCGGCGCTACGGGGGCACCGGGCTCGGACTGTCCATCTCCCGCGAGGTCGGCGCCCTGCTGGGCGGCGAGATCGCCGCGGAAAGCGAACTGGGCCGGGGCAGCACCTTCACCCTGTACCTGCCCTGCGAGCTGCCCGGCGCGGCCAGCGGTGACGCCCTGTCCCCCACCGCCGACGAGCCGGTCTCCATCACCGCGAACGGCGAGGCGCGCCCGGACGTCACCGAGGCCCTGCAGCTGCAGGCGACGCTGCCGGACGACGGGACGGCCGGCGGGCGCCGCCTGCTGGTCCTCGAGGGTGCGCGCGGCGGCCTGCTGACCCTGCTCGCCCACAGCGCGGTCTCCGATCTCACCGGCATCAACGGGCCGGTCCACGTGGGCACGGCGGTCAGCCCGGAGCAGGGCATCGAGGCGCTCAGCGCCGCGCCGCACCAGTGCGTGGTCCTGGATCTCGGGCTGGCCGACGCTTCCGCGTTCGCCTTCCTCGACCGGCTCCAGGAAGATCCGGACCTGCGGACCGTCCCGGTGCTCGCCCACGCCAGGGACAAGCTGGACAGCGCGCAGGCCCGGCTGGCGCGGCTGCGCTTCGGGTCACAGCCGCTCGAGCTGCTGCCGTCGCTCGATGAGCTGCGCGAGCGCATCACGCTGCACCTGTCCGCCGCCCAGCCCGATCACGTGCCCGCGCTGATCAGTGAGCCGGCCGAGGCCGGGACACGGGTCGTGCCGGCCGAGACCGAGAGCCACGAGGCGCTGCACGGCCGCCGGGTCCTGGTCATCGACGACGACGCGCGTAACGTCTTCGCGATTACCAGCACGCTCGAACTGCACGGCGTGACCGTGACCCAGGCCCCCAACGGCCGCAAGGGGATCGAGGCCCTGCTCACTGCCGAGGACACCGATCTGATCTTGATGGACGTCATGATGCCTGAGATGGACGGCTACACGACGATGAACAAGATCAGGCAGATGCCCGCCTTCGCCGCGCTGCCCATCATCGCGGTGACCGCCCGGGCCATGCCCGGTGACCGGGAGAAGAGCATCGCGGCCGGCGCGAGCGACTACGTGACCAAGCCGGTGGACACCGATGAGCTCCTGGCCTGCATGGAGCGCTGGCTGACCGGGCGATAACGCCGCGACCGTCCGCTTGGCGGCCGCAGCGGTCCGCCGCCTGCGCCGCCGGTCGCGCTGCCGGTCCTCGGCGGTGGCCCCGCCCCAGATGCCGTAGTTCTGATTGTGCGCCAGCGCGAACTCCAGGCATTCCTGCCGCACGCCGCAGCCCGCGCAGATCGTCTTGGCCGCCGCGATCTGCGCGGCCGGGGCGGTCACGGAAAGCGGAAAGAACAAGTCCGGGTCTGCCGACCGGCAAGCGGCCGCCGACCGCCAATTCTGGTCACTTCCAGTCGCGGTCATCGCGTGTCCTCACGAGGTCTTCACAGGGTTCGGGACAGGGTTTCGGGATCAATCTGACGCTGACGCTCGGCTGCCCCGCCAAACGCGGTTTAAATGTGACGATCCTCACATCGGCTCACGTTTATTCGCTCTGAGTCGGGCACACCGTACTCGTCCTTAATTTCCAGGGTTTCCAGGGAGACCACCTTGACACAGGGAACGCTCCGGCGGCCGACCGCAGGCGCCATCGGCGCCGGCCTCCATCCCGGATCGCGCGCGGAGCTCAAAGAGCTGACCGACAACGCCTTGCTGGCCAAGGTCCGCTCGGCGCCCCGCGACAGTGAGCTGCGGGCCGCCGCCTGCGAGATACTCGTGGAGCGCTACGGCAAGCTCGTCCGCTCGTGCGTCCGGCAGTACCGCGGCAGCCCGGAGCCCACCGAGGATCTCATGCAGGTCGGATACGTCGGCCTGCTCAAGGCCATCAACAACTACGACCCCGAGGTCGGCGACAGCCTGTCCGCCTACGCGCAGCCGTGCGTCAGCGGCGAGATCAAGCGTCACTTCCGGGACAAGCGCTGGCAGATCCACGTCCGCCGGTCGGCTCAGGAACTGCTGCTGGAGCTGCGCAAGGCCAACGAGGAACTCACCCAGCAACTGAGCCGCCAGCCGGCCGAGGCCGAACTGGCCGAGCGGCTCGGGGTCAGCGAAGACGACATGCGGGAGGCGCGCCAGGCCGATCTGGTGTTCAGCGCCTACTCGCTGGACGCCCCGCTGTCGGACCGGGAGGATCCGGCGCTGCTGGCCGACGTGCTGGGCGACGACGACCCGGGCGTCGCGCACACGATCGACATGGAGTCCGTCAACGCCCACTGGGAAGAGTTGCCCGAACGCGAGCAACGCATTCTGGTGATGCGCTTCTACGGCAACCTGACCCAGACGGAGATCGGTGACCGGCTCGGCATCTCGCAGATGCACGTCTCCCGGCTCCTAGCCCGAGCCCTGGCGCACCTGAGAAGCAAGCTGGTCGATTCCTCCGAAGCCGCCGACGCCGCGCCCACCTTCAACGCGGCGGCGGGCTGAGGCTGGGCGTTCACATAGCGGAAGGACCGTCATGAAAACCGGAATGGGACTCGTACTGATCGGCATCGGGGCGATCCTCGCCTTCGCCGTGACGACGAATACCTCTGTCTTCAACCTGCACACCGCCGGCTACGTGATCATGCTCATCGGCATCCTCGGTCTGGCCGTCCCCCGCCGCGGCTACGGCTGGGTCGGCCGGCGGCTGCTCGTCCGGCAGGCGCGCTGGCGGCCGGGCCGCGGGGTCGAAGAGGTCATCTACCCGACCGACGTCAACCGCAATCCGGCCGACACCCGCGTGCCGGCCGGCCTGCCCGCCCCGGGCGCATTCGGCAGTCCCGAGGCGAGCACCCACCTCGACGCCGCCCGGAATCTGTCCACCGGGCCGCGCCCGGGCGAGACCGAGATCGTAGAAGACGTTTACGAGGACTGACGCCCTCGCGCGGCGCACCGCAAAACGAACGGAATCGTAAAGCAGTACGAGGAAAAGCAGTACGAGGAGAGGTCATGACACTCACCGCTTCCGTCATCATCGTCTGGCTACTCATCGGGCTGGTGATCGGCGGGCTGGCACGACTGCTCGTGCCGGGCCGTCAGCACATCGGGCTGATAATGACGATCCTCATCGGCATTGTGGCCGCGCTGCTAGGCGGGATTATCACCACCGCCATTATTGGCGCGGGCCATGCGGTGATCACCTTCATCGTCGCGCTGGTCGCGGCGGCCCTGCTGGTCAGCGCGTTCACCACCCGCGGCTACGGCCGTTACCGCACCCGCCGCCGGTCCAGGCGGTGGCGCTGGTAGGCCGCGCGGTAACGAGGCGCTCGGCATCCGCCGGGGTGAGATATCACCCCGGCGGATACTTGTGCATTAGTGCCGTTGGGCCGCCAGTACTATGGTGTCGGTTCAGGGGCCGGCACGAGGGACGATGATCGGGAGAGATGCCGCAAGAGACCCGGACGGACGGCTCTTACGCCGACCTCGGCGACCTGGCGGGGCGGCGTGACGCACTCCGCGAAGCCGCCACTATGCCCGGCGCCGAGCCGCGGGCCCTGCTTGACGCCGCGTTCGCCGAACTCGACGCCGCCATCGAGGCGCTGACCAAGCTGGCCGAGACCGATCTGGGCGAGGCCGCGCCGGCCGGTCAGGCCGATTCGCTGAACGTGGAACGGGCCCTGCTGCGGGCCGTATTCCAACACGCGCCCGCGCCGCTGTTCGTGCTCGAGCCCGACGGCACGGTGCGGCGCGCGAACGGCAGAGCCGGCCAGCTGATCGGCGCTCCGCCCGGTTACGCGACCGGCCGGGCCCTGACCGCCTTCGTCGACCTGCCGTCCCGGGCGGCGGTCAAGAGCCAGCTCGCCGCGGCCGCGCGGACCGGGACGGCCCGGCAGGTGGAGTGCAGGCTGCTCGGACCGGACGGCCCGGTCGACGCCACCTTGACCGCGGGCGTCATCACCTTGCAGGACGGCGCGCGACTGCTGGTGGTCACGGCTGCGGAGGTACGGGGGGCTGGACCGGGCGACCGGGAGCGGGAGCGGGAGAAGTCCGGGGAGGGTCGTCCCCCCGGGGACGACATCATCCGGGCCATGACCCGCCGGATGGATATGATCACCGCGGTCACCAGGCTGCTCCTGGATAACAGCACGTTCAGCGAGGCGGTCACCCTGCAGCGCTGCGCCCGGCTGCTGGCGGGGGACGTCGCGAGCTGGGTGATCATCGACATGGAGCGTGCGGACCTGCTGCGGCGCCAGTTCGTGATCGGTCCGCAGGACCAGGCCGCCCAGGAACTGGCCAGGAAGATGCGGGCCCTGGATCCGCAGCCCGCCTCGGCGCCCGGGCAGGTCCACGCCACGGGCACCTCGGTCGTGCTGGCCCACGCGGACGACACCGGGATGCTCGGTATCACGGCGGAGGGGACGCCGCTGCTGGTGCTGCTCGGCGCGACCTCGCTGATCAGCGTCCCGATCACCGACGGCATGACCAGTTACGGCGCGCTCACCCTGGCCCGCACGGCCGGCGAGGGGCGCTTCGAGATCGCCGACCTGGGGTTGGCCGAGGAACTCGGCCGGCACCTCGGCGTGGCCATCCGGGTCGATCGCATGTTCCGGCATCGGGCCGCGGTCGCCGAGGCCCTGCAGAGCAGCCTGCTGCCGGCCACGCTGCCGGAGGTGCCGGGGCTCGATCTGTTCGCGGCGTACCAGCCGGCCAGCGAGGGGCTGGAAGTCAGCGGTGACTTCTACGACGTGTTCCCGGTCCCGGGCGGCTGGGCCATCGTGGTCGGAGACGTGTGCGGCAAGGGGCAGGAGGCCGCCGCGATGACCGCGGCCGCCAGGCACGCGATCCGGGTCCTCGCCCACTGGAATCCGGATCCCGTGGACGTGCTGGTCCGCGCGAACGAGGTCATGCTGGCCGGTGGCTTCGAGGACCGCTTCGTGACGGCCAAGCTCGCCTACCTGCGCTGGGACGCCGGCCGGCTACGCGTGGCGCTGGCCAGCGCCGGGCACCCCGGGCCGGCGCTGGTGCGGCCGGACGGCCGGGTCGACGTGCTGAGCGGCGGGGGGTTGCCCCTGGGCCTGTTCCCCGACGCCGACCCGCACGCCGAGGAGCTGCAACTCGGCGAGGACGACCTGCTGTTCTTCTACTCCGACGGGGTTACCGAGGCACGCAGCCCGGACATGCGCTACTTCGAGGACAGCCTGGCCGACGAGCTGGCCGGCCTGGCGGGCCGGTCCGCCGCGGAGACCGCCCGCATGGTGCAGAGCCTGGTGACCAGCTTCTCCCAGGACGAGCTGCGCGACGACATGACGATCTTGGTCGCGAAGGTGAAGGCGCCGCCGGACTAGGCCGGCCCGGGCTGGGATCGGCGGGCCGCCGACCCGCCGGCCTTCTGGTTCTCGCTGCCGTAGGTGGCGACGACCTCGGCCGCCACCTCGGTGACCTTGACGTGGCGGCGCTGGGACTCCTGGCGCAGCCGCCGTAGCGCGTCGTCCGCGTCGCAGCCGAGCGCGTGCATCAAGACGCCCTTGGCCTGGTCCACCACCGAGCGGGCCACCACGGCGTCCTTCAGCTGGCTGGCCGTCCGCTGGGCCTGGCCGTAGGCCGTCGCGTTGGCCAGCATCGCGCCTCCGAAGGCGGCCAGCGTGTCGGCCATGGGGTTGGACTGGGCGTCGAGCACGCCCGGGCGGACCCCGAACAGCGACAGGACCAGAGCGCCACGCGGGAGGTCGCGCACCAGGTGGACCGAGCAGCGGACGCTACGGCGCAGCGCCGCCGCCGCGTATTCGGGCCAGCGGGTCTCCGTCAGCGTGTCCGGGCAGCTGACCGGAAGGCCCTCATCGGCCGCCACGACCAGCGGACCGCGCCCGAGATCGAGCTGCAGGTCCGCGAGCTCGGCCAGGTCCGGGTGGGTGGCCGCGGCGCCGATCACCTCGCCGTCACGCCAGACCGCCGCGTGGGCTCCGGCGCAGGCCGGTACCTGCCAGGCGGCCAGTTCGGCGAGCCGGTTCAGCGACCGGGCCTCTGAGCCGTTGGTGAGGCTCAGCAGCTCGGCCGCCTCGTACCCGAGGTGCTCGATCGGCAACGGGGCTCCGTTCTGGCTCGAACTAACTGGCTCGAACTAACTGGCTCGAACTAACTGGCTGGGACTAGCAGGCGGCGGCCTGTCCCGCGGGGGCCGCTTCCGCGTTCGCGGGCGGGCCCAACGTCTCGGCGCCGGCTCTGGTCACGAAGCGGATGGCCGGGATCCGGGCCGCGCAGGAGGCAATGCGCGCGCCGGTCCCCGTCGTCTTCTGGATGGTCTGGCACCAGGGACGGCTGGTCCAGGGCGATCCGCCACCCGCCGAGTAGCCGGTCTCGCACGTAACTACGCTATGTGCCCGGCTGCTGAGCAGGGCGCCGACGGTGATCATCGCGAACATGACGGGGACCAGCACGAAGGCGTAGATGGTCGTGCCCGCGCGAAGCCACCGGAGCCGCCGCGGCCGCGGCCGAGCCAGCGGCTCCGCCCCGACCGGCTCGTCGGAGTTGATTCTGGTGAAGATGGCGAACATCGAAACCAGTTGAGGCTCGCTGGCCAGCAGCGCGCCTTCCATACGATCAAGAACACGTTGCTGCGAGGCAGGCAGGCTCACACAAAGCTCCTTGCACCATGACGAATGCGGGTGCGGAACCATCGCCTACCCCCGCCTTCTGGCCACAAACGGCATCTCGTGCAGCTTACCGGCTCGATTACACGCACGACTCAGTCGGGCACGATTCCGTTAAGAACTGTTCAGCCGAGCACGATTGCGTCCGGAACTGTTGAACTCGTCCTGATCCAGGGCCAGGTCTCCGACGGACACCATGCCCACCGGGATGCCGTCGGCGATAACCGGCAGGCGGCGCACCGCACGCTCACGCACCAGCCGGGCGGCGTACCGGACGTCGTCGTCCGGGCTGAGCAAGGCCAGCTCAGCAGTGCATATGTCGCCCAGGCGCGTGGTCAGCGGGTCACGGTTCTCGGCCAGCACCCGGACCGTGATGTCGCGGTCGGTGACCAGCCCTTCGAGCCGGCCGCCGGACACCACGAGCACGGTGCCGACCCCGCACTCCTTCATGGCCTTGGCCGCGGCCGATACCGACTCGGTCGGCGCCATGCACGCCGGCGCAGCCGACATGATGTCCCGCACCTTCCTGGTCATAGTTCGTCCGGCGGGGCCAGAGGGTCCAGGTCACCCACCGACACGATCCCGGCGACCTGCCCGTCTTCGAGGACCGGCAGGCGGCGCACCGCGTGCTCGCGCATCAGCGCCATGGCCACCTCCGCGTCGTCGTCGGCGTGGACTCCGACCAGATCGCGGCTGCTGAGCGGGCCCACCGGCTCGTCCGGCCCCTTCGACTCGGCCACGGCCCTGACCACGAGGTCGCGGTCGGTCACCAGGCCGTACAGGGCCTGGTCGCTGACCACCAGGACGGCGCCGACCCCCCAGTCCCGCATGGTCCGCGCGGCGGTACCGATCGACTGGTAGTAGTCCACCCCGATGGGGCCCGGCGTCATCACATCACGCACCTTGGCGTTCATGACGTCCTTCCTGTTGGTCCGTACTCTCGCGCTACCAGCCGGGACCGGACCTAAACAGGAATCCGCGCGTGGAGAAGAAATAAGTCGCGTGTGACGAGTGAGGATCAGGTGCGGCCGAGGAGGCGGTCGAGCGCGCGGCTGACCTCGTCGGCCAGCGCGGTGTCGGCCGAAACCAGCCCGGGATTGAGTAGCGCCTCAGGTTCCCGCACCAGGCCGCAGTCCAGGCACTCGACCTGGCCCAGCCGCCGGATCAGGTGCGCGCTGCGGCACTTGGCGCAGCGCTCGAGCTCGGCGGTCCAGTCGGACGACTCCTGGCATGCCGGGCAGATCAGCACCAGCTGGTCGTGCACCACCCCGCGCCGCCAGGGACTCTTCCCCCGCTCCGGATCCGTCTGCCGCACGCCGCAGCGGTAACACGGCACTGTGCCTCCCCACCGGGCCTCCCCACCGGCCCCAGGCCTGGATGCAGGGCAACCCTATTGGGCGACGCTAGCCGAGCGCGGCGAGCGCCTTGGAATACTCCGCCAGGTCGCGCGCCTGCGGGATCGGGTTGACCACCTTCCACCGCACGACGCCGTCCTTGTCGATGATGAACGTCCCCCGGATCGCGAGGCCGCGGTCGGAGTCGAACACACCGTACAGCTTGGCCACGTCTCCGTGCGGCCAGAAGTCCGACAGCAGCTCGAACTGGAAGTGTTCCGCGTCTGACCAGGCCCGATGGGCATACGTAGAGTCCACCGACACGGTAAGCAGCGCCACGTCGTCGCGGGTCACCTCGGGGAAATCGTCGCGGATCGCGCATAGCTCGCTGGTGCACGTGCCGCTGAACGCCAGCGGGTAGAAGACCAGCACGACGTTCTTGGCACCGCGGAAGCTGGACAGGCGCACGGGCGTGCCGTGCTGGTCCTTCAGCTCGAAATCAGGCGCCTGATCGCCAACCTCCACCGCCATGCCTGGTCCTTTCGCTGGATCGAAAATGCTCGTCTACCACCCAAGTCTGCCACCTGATCGGGGGCGGGGAACCACGGCCGTTCGGCATATAAACAAGGCGAACGGACGGTCAGCTAGGCCCCCTAGCGGCGGGCCTTCGGCGCACTGTGTTTATCGGCGCGCCCGCGACTCTGCTTACCGGCGCGCCTTCGGCGCCACCAAGCGCGTGCCTGACCAGTCGCGGGCCGCGCTCACGCTCGAGGTCTGGGACAGTCCGGCCGTCGGCGCGGCCTCGCCGATGTCGCTCGGCTCGACGTGGCCCGGCCGTCCCGCCTTCGGCGTGAGCAGCCAGATGTACCCCCCGTCGGCCAGCGGCGTGAGGGCGTCGACCAGCGCGTCGACCAGGTCGCCGTCGCCGTCGCGCCACCAGAGCAGGACCACGTCGACCACGTCCTCGTAGTCCTCGTCGACCAGCTCTACGTTGTCTACCTGGGTGATCGCGCCGCGCAGCTGCTCGTCGCAATCATCGTCGTAGCCGATCTCCTGCACCACCTGGCCCGGTTTGATACCGAGCCGCTCGGCCTGGCCGCGTTCATCCTGGGCCTGGCCCGCGGTCGCGCTCACTACGTCCTCCCTTGAATCCCTCCCCGCGTCAGTGCACGCCTTCCGGATGCCTGGCTCAGGGCCAGCCCCCTGACGGCGATGACGCGTCAGCACTTCTTGTTGGGACAGTTCACACTGGGTCGGCCCGGCGCGCAAGTGGCAATCGCCGTGGCCGGGGAAACCGCCGCCATAAATTGACCTGCCCGATCCCTTCGCCGGTTACGCAGAGCAGTTCCGGGCACTTAGAGTAACGGGGCGCTCCGCTCTTGGCGAAACTGGCCCCGGTCGGGCCTTACCGGCTCAGGCGGTGCGCAGCTTCCCCCCAAACGGCGGTTACCGTCAAGTAGAGATGCGCTCAGAGCCAGTTCGTACGACGATTGGTCTGGACAACACACCACGAATGTTCCGCGGCCGCACAGCCGCCCGATCTACGCGGAAGGCGAGGCTACCCCGTGGCTTCCGGACGCCAGCGATTCCCCATCATCAGCGACGGACTGCCGACCCAGCTCCCCGACATCGACCCGGACGAGACGCGTGAATGGATCGAGTCGTTCGATACCGTCGTCCGGACCAGGGGCCGGGCGCGCGCCAGGTACGTCATGCTCCGCCTGCTCGAGCGGGCGCGCGAGCAGCAGGTCGGGGTGCCGGGCCTGCGCAGCACCGACTACATCAACACGATCCCGCCCGAGCTTGAGCCGTGGTTCCCCGGCGACGAGCACGTCGAGCGCCGGATCAGGGCCTACATCCGGTGGAACGCCGCGATCATGGTCTCCCGGGCCAACCGCCCCGGGATGGGCGTGGGCGGGCACATCGCGACCTACGCGTCGGCGGCGTCGCTTTATGAGGTCGGCTTCAACCATTTCTTCCGGGGCAAGGACCACGGCGAGTCCGGCGACCAGGTGTTCTTCCAGGGGCACGCGGCGCCGGGCATCTACGCGCGGGCCTTCCTGGAGGGCCGGCTGACCGAGGACCAGCTCAACGGGTTCCGCCAGGAGCTCTCGCACCCGGGCGGCGGGCTGCCGTCCTATCCGCACCCGCGGCTGATGCCGGACTTCTGGGAGTTCCCCACGGTGTCGATGGGCCTCGGCGCGCTGAACTCCATCTACCAGGCCCGGTTCAACCGGTACCTGCTGGCCCGGGAGATCCACGACACCTCACGGTCGCACGTATGGGCGTTCCTGGGCGACGGCGAGATGGACGAGCCCGAGGCGCTCGGCGCGATCGGCCTGGCCGCGCGTGAGGAACTGGACAACCTCACCTTCGTCATCAACTGCAACCTGCAGCGGCTGGACGGGCCGGTGCGCGGCAACGGCAAGATCATCCAGGAACTCGAGACGTACTTCCGCGGCGCGGGCTGGAACGTGATCAAGGTCATCTGGGGCCGCGACTGGGATCCGCTGCTGGCCCAGGACACCGACGGCGTGCTGGTCAACAAGATGAACACCACGCCAGACGGCCAGTTCCAGACCTACAGCGTGGAGTCTGGCGCCTACATCAGGGAGAACTTCTTCGGGTCCGACCCGAGGTTGCGGGCCATGGTGGCGCACCTGTCCGACGACGAGCTACGCGGCCTGTCCCGCGGCGGGCACGACTACCGCAAGGTGTACGCGGCGTTCAAGGCCGCGCGCGAGCACGAGGGCCAGCCGACCGTCATCTTGGCCCACACGATCAAGGGCTGGACGCTGGGCAAGGACTTCGAGGCGCGCAACGCCACGCACCAGATGAAGAAGCTGACCGTGGCCGAGCTGAAGGAGTTCCGGGACCGGCTCTACCTGCCGATCCCGGACTCTGCGCTCGAGGCTGAGCTGCCGCCCTACTACCACCCGGGCGAGGACTCCGACGAGATCCAGTACATGCGCGAGCGGCGCGCCGCGCTGGGCGGGGTGCTGCCCCGGCGGGTGGTTCGGGCCAAGCCGCTGACGTTGCCGAGCGATTCGATCTACGACGAGCTGCGCAAGGGCTCGGGCAAGCAGGCCGTCGCCACCACGATGGCGTTCGTCCGGCTGCTCAAGGAGCTGATGAAGGACCCGGAGATCGGGGATCGATTCGCGCCGATCATCCCGGATGAGGCCCGGACGTTCGGCATGGACTCGCTGTTCCCGACGGCGAAGATCTACTCCCCGCACGGGCAGACCTACGACGCGGTGGACCGCAACCTGCTGCTGTCCTACAAGGAGTCCGAGAAGGGCCAGATCCTGCACGAGGGCATCAGCGAGTCCGGTGCGATGGGTTCGGTGATCGCCGCCGGCAGCTCGTACGCCACCCATGGCACGCACATGATCCCGGTGTACGTGTTCTACTCGATGTTCGGCTGGCAGCGGACCGGCGACGAGATGTGGCTGTTCGGCGACCAGCTCGGGCGGGGTTTCCTGCTCGGGGCCACGGCCGGGCGGACCACGCTGACCGGTGAGGGCCTGCAGCACAACGACGGGCACTCGATGCTGCTGGCCTCGGTCAGCGAGGCGTGCGTGTCCTACGACTGCGGCTGGGCCTACGAGCTGGCCTACGTGGTGCGGGACGCGCTGCGCCGGATGTATGACGCGACGCCGGAGTACCCGGACGGCGAGAACATCTTCTACTACCTCACCGTCTACAACGAGCCGTACCCGCAGCCGCCGGAGCCGGTCGGCTTCCCCGGCGGGACAACCGGGCTGGAGCAGGGCATCCTGCACGGCCTGTACCTGTACGCGCCCGCGCTCGGTTCCTCGGGCGCTGAGGGTTCGGCGGCCGCCGAGTCGGCGGCGCCCGGTTCGGCGCCTTCCGGTTCGGCGCCTTCCGGTTCGGCGGCGTCCGAGCCCGCCGTACGGGACTGGCTCGCCGGGCTGGCCGGGGACTCGGCTTCTTCCGAACGGTCCGTGGTCCCCGTGCCCCGGGCCCAGATCCTGGCCTCCGGGGTGGCGCTGCGGCAGGCCGTGACCGCCCAGGAGATGCTGGCCCGGGACTGGGGCGTGTCCGCCGACGTGTGGTCGGCCACCTCCTGGACCGAGCTGCGCCGGGAGGCGCTGGCCTGCGAGTCGTGGAACATGCTGCACCCCGACGAGCCGCCGCGGGAGCCGTACGTGACCTCGCTGCTGTCCGGCCGGTCCGGGCCGGTGGTCGCCGTGTCGGACTGGATCAAGGCGGTGCCGGACCAGATCGCCCGCTGGGTGCCAGGGACGTTCACCTCGCTGGGCACCGACGGGTTCGGCTTCTCCGATACCCGCCCGGCCGCGCGGCGGTTCTTCCACGTGGACGCGGAGTCGATCACCCTGGCCGTGCTGTGGGAACTGGCCCGCACCGGCGCGGTCGACGCCAGCTTCCCGGCCCGGGCGATCACCCGCTACCGGCTCGACCTTCCGGTCAGTGAGGCCCTTGCCTAAGGGGTTTTCATGATCGCGAAGACTTTGTCCCTGTTTTCCGGGGTAAAACCCTTCATGATCATGCGGATTTCGTTATGCCGGCGCAGCCGGCCCGGGGCGGCGGGCGCCGGGTGGACGCGGAGACGGTGCGGCGGATCGAGCGCGCCACCGGGACGCTCGGCACGGCCGCGATCGCCGCCATGGACAAGCGGCTGCCGTGGTTCCGGCACATGTCGGCCGAGAACCGGTCCTGGCTCGGGCTGGTCGCGCAGGCCGGGATCGCCGCGTTCCTGGACTGGATCAGGCATCCGGAGCGGAACCGGCCCGCGGTGACCGAGGTGTTCGGCACCGCGCCGCGCGAGCTGGCCCGGGCGGTCAGCCTGCAGCACGCGGTCGAGATGGTCCGGGTCATCATCGACGCGGTCGAGGCTCAGGTCGACGAGCTGGCCGCGCCGGGCGACGAGGCCGTGCTGCGCGAGGCGGTGCTGACCTACGCCCGGGAGCTCGCCTTCAGCGCGGCGCTGGTGTACGCGCGGACCGCGGAGGCGCGCGGCGCGTGGGACGCCCGGCTGGAGGCGCTGGTNNGGCGACGAGGACGGCGACGAGGAGCTCAAGGCTCACGCCCCGGCCGGGGTGGAACCAATGATCGAGGACCTGCGAAGCCAGGCCCGGCGGGCCCGGCTGGACCTGCTGGCCGGCTTGCACGGCAACCGGCTCATCCTGGTCGTCGGGGGGAGCGATGACCCCATCGCGGCCGCCGAGCGGTTCGCCGGGCGGTTCGGGCCCGGGCCGGTGATCGCCGGTCCGCTGGTCCGTGACCTGGGGACCGCGTCGGTGTCGGCGCGCGCGGCGCTGGCCGGGCTGCGCGCCGCCTCCGCCTGGCCGGACGCGCCCCGGCCGACCGGCGCGGACGAACTGCTGCCCGAACGTGCCCTGGACGGCGACGATGACGCCCGGGCGGCCCTGATCAGCGACGTGTACGAGCCTCTGCTCGGCGGCGGTCCGGCGCTGCTCGACACCCTGACGCCCTACCTGGAGCAAGGCTCCTCCCTCGAGGCCACCGCGCGGCTGCTGTTCGTCCACCCGAACACGGTCCGCTATCGGCT
>PLDT01000515.1:0-3155 GCA_003136255.1 Actinomycetota bacterium | reverse complement strand
CGTCGTGGACCTGGGAAATCTAGAATTGAGCGAACGGCCCGTGGCTCTCGCCGCCGCGGACACCCAGCTCAAGCACCTCCTGACCGAACTCCCCTCCGCCACCACCCTGCTCATCACCGCGCCCGGCTCGACGATCAAGCCCCCGCACCTCCAGCTAACGATGGTCGACGGGGCCGGCTACCAGGCCGGCCTGCTCGAATCCAGCTCGACCCGCCAGCCCGGCCTGGTCGTGCTCACCGACCTGACCCCCAGCGTGCTCGGGTGGCTGGGCCAGCGCGCGCCGTCCGGGGTGGTCGGCGCGCAGCTCACCCGGGGCACCCGGGGCGCCCTGCCCGGCACGGTCCGGTGGCTGGTCGGCCGGGACACCGCCGAGCAGGTCTGGCGGTCCACCCATAACGAGTTCTTCTGGGCCTACGCGCTGGCCGACGCGGGCGTCCTGGCCGCCATCGCCCTGGTCTTCTGGGGCGCCGCGCCGGAACGCCGCCGCCGCCGGGCCCGGTGCTGGCGGGTGGCCGGGGTGTTCGCCGTCTCGGTGCCCGCCGGGACGTTCCTGGCCAACCTGTTCCCCTGGCCTGGGCAGGCTCACCCGGCGGCCTGGCTGTACGGGGTGGCCGTGGCGCTGGCCGCCCTCATCGCCCTCGCCGCGTTGCTGGCCACCCGGCGGCGGCACGCACTCGGGCCGTTCGGCCTGATATGCCTGTTCACCGTGGCCGTGCTGGGCCTGGACGTGATGACCGGATCCCGGCTGCAGCTGGAGACGCCGTTCGGGCTGTCGGTGATCCAGACCGGCCGGTTCTACGGCATCGGCAACGAGGCGCTGGGCATCTACGGCGTCACGGCCTTGTTCGCCGCGGCCTGGCTGGCCCTGATCGCGCTGCGGCGCAGTGCCCATTCCCGGCCCTCCTCCCGGCGCCCGGCGCTGGCCGCGGTGGCCGCGGTGGCGGTGTTCGCCGTGTTCGCGTCTGGCTGGCCCGGGTTCGGCGGCAAGGTGGGCGGGACGATCGCTATGGTGCCGTGCTTCGCCGTGCTGGCGATGGCGGTGGCCGGGGTCCGGCTCACCTGGCGCCGCCTGGCCGTGGCCGCGGTCAGCGGGCTGGCCCTGTTCGTGGTGTTCGCGCTGGTCAGCTACTTCACCGCGGTCACCGGCAAGTCCGACATCGGGGCGTTCGCGGGCGACGCGCTGCACGGGCACGCCGGCAGCGTGCTGCTGCGCAAGATCGGAACCAACCTCGGCTCGCTCTCGGTCGGCATGTTCAGCCCGCTGGTCCCGATCGCGGTGGTGGTCACCGGGCTGATGCTGTGGCGGCCCGCCTGGTTCGGGCTGAAGACCATGCCGCTGGCCTTCGCGGCCGAGCCGCTGCTGCGCCCGACCTTGGCCGTGCTGTGGCTGATGCCGGTGCTCGGCTGGTTCGCCGACGACTCCGGCGTCGTCGTCCCGGCCGCCGTGCTCCCGCTCGCGCTCCCGCTAGCCATCGCCGTGCTGGCCGCCGCCTCGCAACCCGAAGCGCAGCCCGGCACCGCAGCGCCGCAACCGCGGCAGATCCCGTCGCGATCGATTAACCGCTAGCCCGCGCACTCCGGGCACAGCCCGAACAACTCCACCGTGTGCCCTACGTCGGTGAAGCCCGCCTCCGTGGCGACCCGCGCCGCCCACTGCTCGACCGCGCGGCCCTCCACCTCCACGCTGCGTCCGCAGTTGCGACAGGTCAGGTGGTGGTGGTGCATGGTGGTCCCGCACTGGCGGTACAGCGTCTCGCCGCTGGCGTCGCGGATGGCGTCGACGCTGCCGTCCTCGCTGAGCGCCTGCAGGTGCCGGTAGACGGTGGCCAGGCCCACCTGCTCGCCCTTGCGGCGCAGCTCGGCGTGGATCTCCTGGGCGCTGGCGAAGCCCGGCAGCCTGGCCAGCGCCACGGCCAGCGCCTGCGCCTGCCGCGTCCCGCGCGCCCGGGGTCCGCGGGCCGGACCGGTGGTCCCGGCCTGCGCCCGGTCCTGCGGCTGCGGCGTGGTCACAGTCGCACGGTACAACCTGGACCCCCGTCCCGGCCAACCCTGGCCGAGTTGCAAACGAAATTGAGAATCATTATCATGTGAACATTCTACAACCTCCGAGCCCGGAGTGGCTTTCATGAATAAGAGCCGTAACGGCGGCCAGCACCGCCGGGGCCGGCGGTGGCTGGCGGCCGCCGCCGCGGCCGGGGTGGCGCTGCTGGCCAGTGCCTGCTCCCCGGCGTCCGGCGCCACCCACGCGGCCGCCGGCCAGCTCGTGGCGGTGGGCGCGGAGAACGAGTACGCGAACGTCATCGCCCAGGTGGGCGGGAAGTACGTCCAGGTCAGCGCGATCATGAGCAACCCGAACACCGACCCGCACACCTTCGAGGCCAGCCCGTCGGTGGCCCGGGAGGTGAGCTCGGCGCAGCTCGTGGTGCAGAACGGCGTCGGCTACGACGGGTTCATGAACACGATCGAGAACGCCGCGCCGAGCTCCTCGCGGAAGGTCATCGTGGTGCAGAACCTGCTCGGGCTGCCGGACAGCACGCCCAACCCGCACCTGTGGTACAAGCCGGTCACCATGCCGGCCGTGGCGCTCACGGTCGCCGCCGACCTGGGCGCGCTGCAGCCCGCGCACGCCGCCTACTTCAGGGTCAACGCGGCCGACTTCGTCATCTCGCTCAACGCCTGGAACAACGCCATCGCCGCGTTCAAGGCCAGCTACCCGGACACCCCGGTGGCCACCACCGAGCCGGTGGCGGACTACATGCTNNGGCACCGACCCGTCGGCGCAGGACGTCGCGGCGCAGCGGAACCTGTTCACCCAGCACAAGGTGAAGGTGTTTCTCTACAATCAGCAGGTGACGGACACCTTGACCGAATCGTTCATCACGCTCGCCCAGCAGAACGGCATCCCGGTGGTCGGCGTCTACGAGACGATGCCCACGCCCGGCTACGACTACCAGTCCTGGATGCTGACCGANNGAGTTCACCGGCCTCATCGGACCGAACGGCGCGGGCAAGACCACCCTGCTCCGGGTCATCCTCGGCCTGCAGCCGGTGACCAGTGGCGCGGTGCTGCTCGACGGCGCACCGCGGCCGCACCGGGACTCCTCGATCGGGTACGTGCCGCAGAAGCTGGCCATCGAGCCGGACATGCCGCTCCG
>PLDT01000394.1:0-16005 GCA_003136255.1 Actinomycetota bacterium | reverse complement strand
GCTCAGCATTTCAAAATCGCACCTGCCGAATATTTGCTATGGCTCGGGTCTCTAGTTCTCGCCCTTGATGAGTACAGATCATTAAATTCGGAGCGGCCTCGGCTCCGCACTTTCACGATACGAGCCGCCGACGCATGAGAGTAGAGGAAGAACGCACAACTGCGTCATTGGCTCATCGCCATCGCCTGTGCCGCCCGGCGCCAGCCGAGGGATGTAGTGAAAGGCGACGTCCCTGATGGCTTCGGCGATGAGCGGCGGTGCCCGCTGAAGTGGACGAGGTATGCGCCGGGTTGGCCGGCACGATCGAAGAGCCCTGTGATCTCTCCGCATCACTCCTAGCGCCGCGTTTCGCGGCGTTCTCGTCGCTCCTGCCGGCGGGCTTGGATGCGTTCGTGCCGGCGGGTATGTAGAGAGGCTTACCCCTTGATGAAACTGAGCAGGTCGGTGTTGAAGGTGTCTTTATAGGCGGTTGTCTGCGCGAGGCCGTGCGGGGCGCCGGGGTAGACCTTCAGGGTGGCGTCGTTGACGATCTTGGAGGATTGGAGGGCGGCGGCGCCGATCGGCACGATCTGGTCGTCATCACCGTGGATGATCAGGGTCGGGACGTCGATCTTCTTGAGGTCTTCGGTGAGGTCGGTTTCGGAGAAGGCCTTGATGCAGTCGTAGGCGCCTTTGACGCCGACGGTCATGCTCATCAGCCAGAACGAGTCACGAAGGCCCTGGGAGACGGTGTTACCGGGCCGGTTGGCGCCGTAGAAGGGGGCGCTGATGTCCTTGTAGAACTGTGACCGGTCGGCGGAAAGGCTGGCCCGCAGGCCGTCGAACACCTCGATCGGCAGGCCGCCGGGGTTGGCGTCGGTCTTGAGCATCAGCGGCGGGATCGCGCTGACCAGGACGGCCTTGGCGACGCGGGAGGTGCCGTGGCGGCCGATGTAGCGGGTCACCTCGCCACCGCCGGTGGAGTGACCGACGAGGACCGCGTCGTGCAGGTCGAGGGCCTCGATGAGCTCGGCGAGGTCATCGGCGTAGGTGTCCAGGTCGTTGCCGTTCCACGGCTGGCCGGAGCGCCCGCCGCCGCGGCGGTCATGCGCGACGGCCCGGTAGCCGTTCGAGGCCACGAGGAACAACTGGTCATCCCACGCGTCGGCGGTGAGCGGCCAGCCGTGGCTGAACACGACCGGGCGGCCGCTGCCCCAGTCCTTGTAGAAGATCTCGGTGCCGTCCCTCGTGGTGATGGTTCCCATCAGGTTTCTCCTTCTTGATGTGTGCTGGTGACCTTGGATGGTCCCCAGCGGCGGTCGACGGGCTGTCGCCCGCGGGTGATGGTCCCTGGCGCCGGCCCTGTCTGCCTCTCCAGGTCACGCCCATGATCTTGGTCGGCGTGCTCAGGCCGCGGACCTCGTTCAGCGCGATGGTCAGCTGGCGGGGTGGGTTGTGAAGGCTTCTGCGATTGTCGCGGCTACTTTCTTGGCGATGCCGAACTCGTTGACCATCCGCGAGATGACCAGGCCGCCGCCGTGGACGTGGAACGTGGTGGCGTTGCCGTCCTGGTCCAGGTGCACGGTGGCGGTGGCAGCCGCCGATTGCTTTACTTTCAGTGCCTGCTGGGTACCGCTTCCGTGCGTGGTTATCTCGTAGCGGCTGCCGAGTTTGTCTTGCAGCGCCTTGGCGGCCTGTTGCAGGGTTACGGATCCTTCTACGGTCACGGTAGGCATTCCGGGTCTCCTTCGGTGGCGGTGGTTCACGGCGGGGCTTGGATTGAGTTCCGGGGTGGCCCTTAACCTGAAATCCGGGCGAGATCGATCGCGACGATCAGGATCCAGGGGATCGAGGACAGGTAGAAGAGGCGCTCGAAGACCCCGAAGAAGGGCTTGAGCCGCGGGCCCCTGATCGCGAGCACGACGGCGATGACGCTGCCGAGCATGATCCAGGGGATGATGGTGAGAGCGCTCTCGGCCCCGTTCCAGGCCGGGTAATGGCTCAGCGTGGACCACAGGCCGGTGGCCGCCCAGACCAGCCCGCCGAAGGCGATGACCGCCAGGATCATGTGAATGATCCCGTGGAGCGTCTGGAACCGGCTGCCGTGCTGGTCGGTGGCGAAGAACGGGATGAGCAACCGGGCCGCGGCGGTCACGATCAGCGCCGCGACCACGTGGGTCGGGGTAAACGGGTGCAGCTGGGCCAGGGCGATCCCCAGGGCCAGGCAGCCTACGCCGCCGGCTACGGCTTGCAGCCAGAACCAGCCACGGTAACGGCCGACGCCATAGTCGCTGACCGCATCGCGTACCGGGTTGTAACCGGTGGGCAGCAGATGCAGCATGATCAACGCGACCGCCTGGACCGCGGTGGCCAGCGCCGCGATAATGCTGAAGGCTTTTATCATCGGATCCTTCCAGGCTTAGCGCCAGGCGGGTCGAGGTCGGCGCCTGGGTCCTCGTCGGGTAGCTGGCTGCTGAACTCCTGCGCGGTCCGTGCGGTGTCTTCCTGGATGCCCCGCCGGAGCCCGCGCAGCGCCACGACGGTTGCGACGGCCATGATGATGGCCATCCCGTAGAGCACGTCGCGGATGGCGGCGGCGAAGTCGGCGCGGATGAACGCGGGGATGGCGGTGATGTTGCCGTTGCCGCCCTGCAGCTGGGCGATCTTGGCCGCTTCCGCTGACGCCGCTGGCCCGGGCAGGCCCCGGCCGGTCAGCGAGGAGGTGATCGCGGACCGGAACCGGGTGATCAGGAGAGTGCCCAAGATGGCGAAGCCGACGCTGGCGCCGTAGTTGCGGACGGTCTGGGTGATGCCGGTGGCCTCGCCGTAGGAGTACCGGGAGGCCCGGTTGATCGCGTCGGTGTTGGCCTGGCCCAACATCAGCCCCATGCCGGCCCCGGCCATCACGATGTAGGTCACCTGGCCGCCGACATGCAGGTCGGTGGCCCGGCCGGCCCACAGCCCGAACCCGGCGGCGGCCAGGGCGCTGCCGAGCACCACCGGCCGCTTGGCCCCGATCCGGTCCAGCATCCGGCCGCCGATCTGCGCGCAAACCACGAAGCCGAGGAAGAAGTACAAGATGAGCAGGCTGGCGGTCGTGGCCTTCTCGGCCAGGGCGATCTGCCCGTAGATGGCGGCGAAGAAGAACACCGGGATGAACGCCATCATGGCCACGCCGAGGATGATGTTCTCCACCAAGAACGCCTGGTTGCTGAAGATACGGACGTTGATCAGCGGCGATTCGGTCCGGCGCTCAACGGAGAAGAACACGATCAGCAGCAGCACGCCGACCGCGATGCTCGCCCAGATGGCCGGGTTGCCCCAGCCCCACAGGGCCGACTGCTGGAACCCGAACACGCTCAGCCCCACACCGCCGATGATCAGGGCCAGGCCGCGGTAGTCCATCGGCGCCGGGCGGCATTCGTTGGCCGGCTTGGAGACCGCGATCAGCGCCAGCGCGATCAGCGCGACCGGGATGTTGATCCAGAAGATCGCCCGCCAGGTCCACTGGATCAGGTACCCGCCCGCGATCGGGCCGATCGCGGTCAGCGCGCCGGCGATGCCGAAGAACAGCGCCAGCGCCCGGCCGCGCGAGCGCAGATCGAAGGTCACCACCACGATGGCGATCGCGGCCGGGAACATGATCGCCCCGCCCGCGCCCTGCACCGCGCGGAACGCCACCAGCCATGCTTCCGCGGCGCCGCCGCGGGGAGTCAGCCCGCACAGCGCCGACGCGCCGGCGAAGATGATCACCCCGAGCACTACCATCCTGCGGTGCCCGGCGATGTCGGCCAGGCGGCCGCCGAACGCGAACAGGGCCGCCAGGGCCAGCAGGTAGGCGTTGATCGCCCACTGCATGCCGCTGGAGGTCAGGCCCAGGGCGTGCTGGATCGTGGGCGCGGCGATCGAGACGATCGTCTGGTCGATGAAGGTCATCGCGACCGCGAAGATCATCGCCGTCAGGATCAGGGTCCGGGACCGGCCACCGGCTCCGGCGGTACTGCTGTGGCTCATCGTGTTCCTCCTGCATCAGGACGGGGCATCCTCACCCGCCGGGCGCTCATGGGGCGCCCCTCACCGCGGCGTCCCAGAACTCCTGAACGGGCGGGTAGATCAGCTCGTGATCGCGCGACAGCTCTGCCTTGACGGTCCGGGTCCGCTCGTCGGCGAGCACCTCGATCTGGCCGGCCTCGACAGCGTCGAAGACCTGCTGGGCGACTGATTCGGGTTTGTCCTTGGGTGCGTTGGTCAGCGCGCCCATGTCGGTGTCGATGAAGCTGGCATGCACGGCGACCACGAGGGTGTCCTGGTGATGCAGTTCGAGGCGGACGCCGTTGGTCAGCGACCAGGCAGCGGCTTTCGAGGCGCCGTAGGAGGCGTCGAACGGGTTGGTGTAGAAGCTGGTGACCGAGAGCATGTTGATGATCGCGCCGCCGCCGTTGGCCGCGAGTACCGGCGCGAAGGCCCGGCACATGCTCAGCGTCCCGAAGTAGTTGGTCTCCATCTCCAGCCGGGCGGCGTCCAGGTTTGGCGCGCCGGTGAATGTGCTGTACTTCAGCACTCCCGCGTTGTTCACCAGCAGGCTCACGTCCGCGCACTGCGCCGCGACCTGGGCGACGCGTTCCGGGTCGGTGATGTCGGGGGCAACGGGGGTCACGCCGGGCTCGGTGACGGCGGCCGGATCACGCGCGGCTCCGTAGACCTTGGCCGCACCCCGGCTGACCAGCTCCCGGGCATACACCCGGCCCAGGCCGCGGTTGGCCCCGGTGACCAGGGCAACCGATCCGTCGATCTTCATGGCTCTCCTCGTGACTGGGACCTGCCGCGACCGGCCGCGTCCGGTATCTGGTCGCGGTCCGTCAGGGCGCGGCAACGGCGGGATCAAGCGGATCTACTGGTCGGGGATCCAGCTGCCGTGGAACCCGAGGGGGATCCTGGCGGGCAGGTGGACGCGGGCGACCGGTTCGGCGGTGAAGTCCTGGCCGGCGAGGATCACCAGGTCGGCGGCGCCGCGGTCGGGGTTGTGGATGTAGGCCATGACGTAGCCGTCGTCCTCGGCGGCGTCCGGCGCGGCAGGGGCGAAGACCGCTTCGCCCGCGGTGGCGTCTTTGCCGAATTCGTGGGCCTGGACGGTGCCGGCGGCCAGGTCGTGTTTGAGGAGCGCGTTGCTGAACGCCTCGTCGGCGAAGTCGCCGCCGGGTGAGATCGTGGCGTGACCTACCGCTGCGATGACGGCGCTGTAGCCGTAGCGGTGCGGCTGGCCAGTCACCCGTTCGTCGGTGCGGGGGAATTCCTGCGGGCGGTCGTCCAGGCGCTGCTGGGTGACTTTCCCGGTGGCCGGGTCGATGATCCACCGGTCCAGGGTCAGCGGCCCGTTCCCGGTCAAGGTGGAGGCGTCGTAGGCGCCTGCGTACCGGACCAGGTCGACCACGACCCGGCCTTCGTCGTCGTAGGCGTTGAGGGTGTGGAAGACCCAGCACGGGTCCACCTCGAACCAGCGGACCCCGGCCGCGGCGTCCCCCCGGGGCAGCAGGCCGACCCGGGCCTGGTGCGCGGGGTTCCAGTTGTAGGGCAGCTTCAGCCCGGCCGATACCGCGTCCAGGCTGAAGGTGACCGGAAGGTCGAGCAGCACCACGTAGCTTCCGGTGAGCGCGAAGTCGTGCATCATCGGGCCGCCGGGTACCGGGATGTCGGTGGTGCGGCTGGCCGTGCCGTCGGCGCCGATAATCAGGTGCTGGATGTGGTCCCAGGCCCAGAAGTAGGCGATGGCGTGCAGCTCACCCGTCGCGTGGTCGAGCTTGGTGTGGGCGGCGAACCCGCCGGGCAGCGTGCCGGCAAAGTCGCACGGGCCGAGCGTGTCCAGCTCGCCGGACAGCTCATAGGGCAGCGGGCCTGCCTCGACGGTGGCCAGGTAGCGGCCGGCGTGGGCGATGATGTGGGTGTTGGCGGCGAAGTCCATGTCGTTGTGGACCGGCCCGGCCGGCCATTTATCGCCCAAGGCCTCGGCCAGCTGGCGGGAGCGGACCCAGCGGTTGCGGTACCACTCGGCCTTGCCATCACGTAGCCGCACCCCGTGCACCATGCCCGGGCCCAGGAACCAGTGTCCCTCCCAGAAGCGGTAACCGGGATCCTCCAGGCCCAGCGGGTTGGGGCCGTTGCGCAGGTAGCGCCCGGACAGCCCGGCCGGCACGCTGCCGGTCACCGGCAGGTCGAAAACGGTGAGCTCCTCCTCAACAGGGGTGAACGGGCCGTGCAGGAAGCGGTTCTGATCAGGCATTACTAGCTCCCTTCCGGGGTTGGCGGGCGCCAGCTGGCATCCGTCCGGGCCGGGTCTTCCCCGGGATCTGCCCTGCTGCGATCATGACCCAGCCAGCAGACCCGGGAATCTGTCAAATGACTCGGCCTGGCCCGCCGGCCCGTCGATGACCCGCAGTCAGATGACCGGTGCGCCCGCGCGGTCGGCGGATGCCCGACGGTGCCCGGGCTGACTGGGCTGGCTGAGACGTGGTACGTGGCCAGGCCCGTGCCAGGGGCGTATCGTGCCAAGGAGAGATCTGTCTATGTTCTGGGCTGACCTCGCTGGACAGCTTGGGCGAACCGGTGGGCGGGCGTGGCCGAGGTTCTGGTGGGGCGCGGCGGCGAACTCGCGCTGATCGGCGCGTTTATCGAGCGGGCCTGCACTGGCGGGGACACGCTGCTGCTCCTCGGGGAGCCGGGCGCCGGCAAGACGGCCCTGCTGGACGCCGCCGTCGGCGCAGCATCGGATGCTGGCACCTTGGTGCTGCGGGCCGCCGGGGTGGAGTTCGAGGCCGACCTGGCCTTTTCCGGGCTGCACCAGGTCCTGCTTCCCCTGCTCGATGAGTTCGGGCAGCTCAGTGCCGCGCACCGCGACGCGCTGAACGTCGCCTTGGGTTACGGCGAGGGGCCGCCGCCGGATCGGCTGCTGGTGTCCACCGCGACACTGACGGTGCTGCGGCAGGCGGCCGCCGCCAGCCCGGTGCTAGTGATCGTCGATGATCTGCCGTGGCTGGACCGGGCCAGCGCCGGAGTGCTCGGGTTCGTGGCACGCCGGCTGGCCGGCAGCCGCGTCGGCTTCCTGGCTGCGTCACGGCCGGAACCGGAGAGCTTCTTCGAACGCGCCGGGCTGGCACAGCATGAGCTGGGGCCGCTGGATGATCAGGCGGCGAGCGGCCTGCTGAGTTCCCGTTTCCCGGAGCTGGCGCCGCGAGTAATCCAGCGGGTTCTGGCCGAAGCCCACGGGAATCCGCTCGCCCTTCTGGAGCTCCCGGCGGCGCTCAGCGGCGCGCAGCGCGCCGCGGCCGAGGCGCTGCCTGCGGTCCTGCCGCTGAGCCGGCGCCTGCAGGGCCTGTTCGCTTCCCGGGCCTCAGCTTTGCCCGCATCGGGCCGCTGGCTGCTCCTGCTCGCAGTGCTGGACGGCAGCGGAGACCTTCGCGTCCTGCAGGCCGCGGCCGGGCAACAGCAGATCGAAGACCTCGCTCCCGCCGAGCAGGCAGGGCTGGTGCGCGTCGATGATCGAACCGGCCGACTGGTCTTCCGCCACCCGCTGACCCGGTCCGCGATCATCGAGCTGTCCACCAGCGGCGACCGCCGCCGGGCCCACCGGGCGCTGGCTGCCCAGCTGGCGGATCAGCCCGAACGCCGCGCCTGGCACCTCGGTGAAGCGGCCGTCGAGCCTGACGAGCAGGTCGCGGGCCTGCTCGAAGAGACGGCGGAAAGGCTCATGCGGCGCGCCGATGCGGTCGGTGCCGCGTCCGCGCTGCTGCGCGCGGCCGAGCTGAGCCCGGCGCGCGCGGACCGGAGCCGCCGACTCGCCCAGGCCTCCGCCGTAGGCGCGGTCTTCAGCTTGGAGACCGACACGGTCTCCCCGCTGCTCAGTAGCGTGGGCGAAGCCAGCCCGGAGCCCGCCACGTACCTGCTCACCGCGGTCGCGGCCGCCTTCGTGCTCCTCAACGGGGACGGCGACGTCATCACCGCGCACCGCCTGCTAACCCAGGCCATCGAGGATCAGGCCAGGCCCTACCGGATCAGCGACACCGGGCTTTTCGAGGCGGTTTCTGGCCTCTTCCTGATGTGCCGCCTGGGCGGACGGCCGGAATTGTGGATGTCCTTTCACGCCGCTATGAGCGGGTTCGCGCCGAATGTGCCCAAGGACCTGTATCTGCTCGGTCAGACCTGCGCCGACCCGGTCCGTACCGCGGCCGGCGTTCTACCCCTGGTAGACGCCGCCATCGCCGGCCTGCGCAGCGAGACGGACCATCTTCGCATCCTGATGATCAGCTCAACCGGCCACTTCACCGACCGGCAGCCAGGTTGCCGGGAAGCGCTGTGGCGAGTGGTCCGCGAAGGCCGGCGGGGCAGCGGTGCCGCTCCGCTGATCACGGCCCTGGATCATCTCGGTCTCGACGCCTGGTTGGCGGGCCAGTGGGACCAGGCGCAGGAACTGGCGGACGAAGGCCTCGAGCTAAGCCTGGCTCACGGCTATCCGCTGCTGACCTGGTCCTTCCGCTACCGCCAGGCACTGATCGCCGCGGCACGCGGCGCTTACGACGGGGCGCATACGCTGACGGACGAGATGCTGCGCTGGGCCGCGCCAAGACGAATCGGGCTGGCCGGCCTGGCGGCTCATCATGTCAGGTCGGTAGCGGCGCTAGCGCGGGGTGATTTCGAGGATGCCTACCAGCACGCCACGGCGATTAGCCCAGCGGGCGTCCTCACCTCCTACGTCCCGCTCGCCCTGTGGGTGCTCCCGGACCTGGTCGAGGCCGCCGTCCGCACCGGCCGCCGCACCGAGGCAGCCGCCCATGTCACCGCCATGTGCGAGGCTCACATCGCCGCGATCTCGCCCCGGCTGGCCCTGCTGGCCGCAGGGTCGCAGGCGATCGTCGCGCCCGACAGCAGCGCTCTCGGGCTGTTCGAGGAAGCGCTCGCGATCCCCGGCGTTGACCACTTTCCGTTCGACCTGGCCCGGATGCAGCTCCTTTACGGCGAACGGCTGCGACGCGCCCGGGCCATGAAAGAATCGCGGCCGCATCTGGCTGCTGCCCTCGAGATCTTCGAACGCCTCGGCGCCAGCCCATGGGCCAGCCGGGCGGCCGGCGAGCTAAGCGCAACCGGGCAAACCCAACCCCGCGCCGATCAGCCAGCATCCGACTCGCTCACGCCGCAGGAACGCCAGATCGCGCTGCTGGCCGCCGCCGGCCTGACCAACAAGGAGATCGGCCAACGGCTTTCCATGTCACATCGGACGGTCGGAGCCCACCTGTACCAGATCTTTCCCAAACTTGGCATAACCACCCGGGCCGCGCTGCGCGACGCGCTCGCCTCCCAGCCCTCCGAGCGCCACGGAGAGGATCGCAGCTAATCGTTAGCTCAAAGAACCACCGGCACGTCCCAGGGCCTCCGAGGAGCGACGCGGCAGTGGCTGCAGATCGGCGCGACGTTACAGAACATCCGTTCTTGCACGCCTTGGACAACCATCTAGTGGCCCGCTGGGACGTCCAGAACGGCGGATAGCGCGCGCCGCGTGTTGGCCTAGCGGCGACCGTCCGTGACGGCGGCCGCGGGAAGTCGCCAGCGCCGATTGCGAACAAGGACCCTTTCGCCGACGGGTTGAAGGGCCCTGGTCACCGCTTCTGGGTCGGCAAGGCCAGCCGCGACTTCGCCCGGGCAATGGGCAGCGGGACCGAGATCATCGAAGGGCGCCGCGTCCGGTCAGACCAGGCGTTCTCGCCAATACCGGGCGGCGGCAATAGCTTTCCTCTGCGCCCCCGACGCGGTCTTGCGGCCTGCGCCGTGGCCGGACAGCGCTTCATCGGATGACGGACGCAGGGACGCTGGAATTTAACGCTGCGTGCGGATCTGGTGCGAGGCGCTGCGCGATATGCGCGCGTTGCCAGGATCGATAGCTATGACGCCGCCTGTCCGGCGGGTTGTCCCAACCAACCTGTCGCCGTCACCTTGTCGGCCTAAGGGTCGGCCGTCTCGGCCACGCGTCCGACGAGTTGTGCGGCCAGGAGTGTCCTCCCACGCCGAGATCGGGTTGCCGATCCAGCGGCTGTGCGCCGGGACGGACTCGCCCCGCATCACCAGCGATTGCGGTCCGATCGTGGTGCCCTCGGCCACCAGCGATCCGGGGAGCGCGATCGTGTGCGGGCCGAGGGTGGCACCTGCGGCGATCCGAACCCGGCCGAGCCGCATGATCCGGTCATGAAACAGGTGAGTCTGCACGACCACGCCACGGCCGACCGTCGCGTCATGCCCGATCTCGATCAAGTCTGGCTCTGGCAGCCAGTAAGTTTCGATCCAGGCGCCGCGGCCGATCCGCGCCCCGAGACTGCGCAGCCAGACGTTGAGCAGCGGGGTGCCGATCGCCGACCCGGCCAGCCACGGCACGGCCAGGTCCTCGACGAAGGTGTCAGCCAGTTCGTTGCGCCAGACGAACGAGCTCCACAGCGGGTGCTCGGCCGCTCGGCATCGCCCGACCAGTATCCATTTGGCGGTCGTCGTGATCGCGCAGGCCAGCATGCCGGCCGCGAGAAGCACCAGCCCGGAGGCGGCGGCCGTCAGCGCCAGCCCGAACCGGGCGAGCATGCCGACCAGCACGCCGAGAACCAGCACGCCGAGCGCGCCGGACAGGATCACCGGGATCAGGCGGCACATTTCGATGCAGGCCCGGGCCAGGATCAGTCGGCGCGGCGGGTCGAAGGTGCGCGCCGGGTCGGCGGCGTCGGCCTTGCGCTGCAGCAGCATCGGCGGCTGGCCGAGCCAGGACGACCCGGCCTTAGCGCTGGCCGGCGCCGCGGACAGTACGCCGATCAGGCCGCCGTCCGGCACTTCGCGGCCCGGACCGACCATTCCGGAGTTGCCGATGAACGCCCGTTCGCCGGCCCGTGCGTAGCCGAGCCGCAGCCAGCCGCCGCGCAGCTCGTACGCCGCGAGCTGGGCATCGTCGGCTAGGAAGCTGCCGTCGGCCAGCCGGATCAGGTGTGGCAGGGCACGTACGGTTGAGGCCTCCACCCGCCGTCCCACTTGGGCGCCGAGCAACCGCAGCCACAGTGGGGTGATCAGGCTCGCGTAGATCGGGAACAGCGCCGTGCGGGCCATGTCGGTCAGGCGCTCGGCGAACCACGCCGCCCATCCGGCCCGGCCGTCGGCCCGGTAGAGCCCGGGGCGTAGCAGGTGGGCCAGCAGCCTGACGAGCGTAGCCGTGATGAGGCCGTAGGTGAGCAGGCCGAGCGTCACGGTGATGGGTGAGCTGGCCAGGGCTAGTAGCGCGGCCTCGCGCGCGCTGACCGTGTTGCGGAGGAGCAGGCCTATGATCAGCAGGCTTGGCGCCGCTGCGAGCAGCGGCAGCACGGAGAGGAACAGCACGGTCGCGGTGTAGGCGGTGCGCCACCGGCGGGAGCGGAAGGCGCACGGTGGTGGCCATGTGTCGCCGGCCTGGCCACTCTGGCGGGCTGGCGAGCCGGCCCAGCGCTGGGCTGCGGGGACGTAGCCGTTTACGCAGGAGCCGGGTTCGACCTCAGCGTTGTCGCCGATCACGGTGCCGGGCATCAGCGTCGTCCTAGTTCCCACCCGGACGCCGGAGCCGATGCTAACCGTGCCGACGTGCAGAACGTCCCCGTCCAGCCAGACGCCGGACAGGTCCACTTCTGTCTCGACCGCGCAGCCGTCTCCGAACATGGCCATGCCGGTCACCGGTGGATCGGTGTGCAGGTCGACGTCCTGGCCGACCCGGCAGCCCAGCAGCCGCGCGTAACGGGCGGCCCAGTGTGTGCCAGAGATACTGCCCATACCGAAACTCGCGGCGATCGCCGCGCCCGCCCACAGCCGCAGGTGGACCAGGCCGCCGCGCCGGTACTCGCCGGGTTTGATCCGCCAGCGCAGCACCCGGACTCCGATCGCGGTGAGCACGACCCGGCCGGGGGTGCTCATCAGTATCAGCCAGGCCGCCACCAGTTCCGGAACCTGGATGTACGGCAGCCAGCTGACCCAGCCGAGCCGGAGCACGTCGGCTACGACACCCAAGACGATCAGGGACCGAATGCCGGTCAGCGTCGCGGTGAGCAGCAGCACCAGCATCCGGGCCAGGCCGGACCCGTGCGGTGCCGGGCGGACTAGCCGTCGGCTGTGCCGCGGGCTGGTGAGCTCGTCGAGCCGGCCGGCCAGCTGACTCAGCACCGGATGCTGGTAGATGTCTGCGACTGAAACCCCTGGCTGGGTATGGCGCAAGGTGGTGACCAGCTGGGCGGCCGCTAGGCTCGTGCCGCCGAGGGCGAAGAAGTCCGCGTGTTCGTCGTCTACGGCTACGCCGAGCAGCTCTTCCCAGCGGGTGGCGAGCATTCTCGCCGTGTCCGTCATGTCCACGGACCGGCCGACTGGTCGGCCTGGGTCGGCGGAATCCGGCGGTGGCCAGGGCAGGGCGGTCCGGTCGACCTTGCCGGAGGTGCAGATGGGCAGGCTGTCCAGGACGATGATCGCCGGGACCAGCGCGGTCGGCAGCTGGCGGGCAAGTGTCTGGTGGGCGCGCGCCGGTTCGATGGTCGCCCCCTGTTCCGGGACGACGTACCCGGCTAGCAGCTGAGCGCCGCCGCCGATCGTCTTTATGGCAGCCGCGGCGGCGCGCACCCCCGGCAATGCCCGCAGCGCCGCTTCGACCTCCCCGAGTTCGATCCGTCGGCCGCCCAGCTTGACCTGGTCATCAGCGCGGCCGACGAACAGCAGGCCGGCCGGGTCAGCGCGGACGAGATCGCCGCTGCGGTAGCCGCGCTCCCAGCCCAGGCTCGGCACCGGAGCATACTTCTGGCGGTCCGTAGCGGGGTCCAGGTAGCGACCGAGCCCGACACCGCCGATCACAAGCTCCCCGGTCTCGCCCCAGGCCACCAAGTGTCCGCCAGGGTCGAGTACGGCCAGCTGCCAGCCGTCCAGTGGCAGGCCGATGCGGACCGGGCCGTGGGCCGACAGCGGCGCCGCGCAGGCGACCACGGTCGCCTCGGTCGGGCCGTAGGTGTTCCAGACCTCACGGGTGCCGTCACACAGCCAGGCCGCCAGTTCGGCCGGGCACGCCTCGCCGCCCAGGATCAGCAGCCGGACGTGCGCGAGGGTCTCCCGCGGCCACAGCGCGGCCAGGGTAGGCACGGTCGAGACCACTGTCACCCGCCGCCTGGCCAGCCAGCTGCCGAGGTCGGCTCCGGCACGGACCAGCGCACGCGGCGCCGGCATCAGGCAGCCGCCGTGCCGCCATGCCAGCCACATCTCCTCACACGAGGCGTCGAAGGCCACCGACAGGCCGGCCAGGACCCGGTCGCCGGGACCCAGCGGCGGCTTGCGCACAAAGAGCGCCGCCTCGGCGTCCACGAATGCGGCGGCCGAGCGGTGGCTGATCGCCACGCCTTTCGGCTTCCCGGTCGAGCCCGAGGTGAAGATGATCCAGGCGTCGTCATCCGGGTGCGGTCGGCGCCTGACGCCGCCCGGGACCACCCCGGGGCACGTGGTCAGGGCCAGCCCGGCGCCGAGGATCGCGCAGACCCGGGCCTCGGACCAGACCAGCCGGGCGCGCTCATCCGGGTCGTCCATGTCAACCGGGACGTAGGCGGCGCCGGCGGCCAAGACACCGAGGATCGCCACATACAAATCGGCCGTGCCGGACGGCACTCGGACACCGACATGGTCGCCCGCGCCGATACCGGCCCTGCGCAACCGGGCCGCCAGCGTGCCCACCTCGGCCGCCAGCGCCCGGTAACTGAAGGCAGCGCGCCCATCATCCAGCGCCGGGGCATCTGGGCAGCCCGCCATGGTGCGCTCGAAAACATCGACCAACGTCCGCTCCGGTGCCGCCGCGGCAGCCCGGAAAACCGCCAATTCGGAAGCTGCGAGCTCCGGCAGAAGCCTGCCCCGTCGGAGGTCGGCCAACTCGCCCAAATAATCAGTCGTATACATTTGACATCCCCCGGAATGCTTACCGAGGCTCCCCGAAGGTCACCTTTGCCCATGCCATGACGTGCGGCTGATACGCGACGACGCGTATCAAAGCGAGCGGCTTAAGGCATAGCTGGGACCTGCCGTACTCCGCGAAAAGTGGCTGCCATGCAGGCAAGTACCAAAAAAGAATGTCCCCCTCGCGAAGATTGCGCACAATATTCCCTGGCTCGGGGCATTACCAGCCTTTCGTCATGGATTTCTGACAGTTAGCCAACTGTACGGGCCGCTGGCGCCTTGTTCTGAATATGATACGCGTGGCCGCTAAGCTTCGTTTACGGGTAATTGTCGAAGCGGTCAACGGCATCCGAATTTGGAGGATCTGGCCCGTATTTCGTGATGACAACTGACCCGGTATGGGGCGGTTCGGCTGGCCTCGCTCCAGGCCGCGTGCCGGATGCGGTTCCGCCGCGGCCAGCCCCGCGCCTGGCAGACGGCCGAACTCACCCTGCAGCCCCGCTCCGCCTACGTCCTGTCCGGTCCGGCGCGGACACAATGGCAGCACCACATCCCACCGGTTCCGGAGGAGCGGTGGTCGATGACATTCCGGACCCTGCAGCACGCCCCGGCCGGCCCCGGTGAGCGGGCAGATGCGGCTCACCGTGCGCGTCCACCCGAGGGCACGCTCCGAGCGCCTGGGCGGGACGGCTCGACAAGGCTGCGGGGTCCGCGAGCCGCCTGACGGCGGGCGGGCCGACGCAGCGGTGATCCGTGCCGTAGCGCGATAGTCGCCAGCCACTCATAGCTGACCACGCCCGCCTTTTGGGTCAGCCGGACGGCCTGGGTCATCGCGCCGGCAGTGGGTACGGCCCTGCTGGCCTGCGACCACCGCCGGAGGGGCCCTGAGCGCCCGTGTCCGTGCCCGTTAGACACTCCCTGACCTGGGCACATATCGAGCGCGCGCAGAACAAGCCATTCCGGTGCGGCACCAAGACCGGCCTCCGACTTTCCCTCAACCTCTACCGGTGTCTTGGGACATCACGGTGGAGCGGGCGGCAGATTCAAGTTCGCAGCTCCAGCCTTAAGGCTGCTGGCATTTTGGGTAGAACGACGGGTAGTCCCACCAGCCCCTCACGTCAGCATAAATATGTTCGAGGATTGTAATTTAGCTGGGGAAATATCGCATGTATAGGCTCGCCGCCCGAGAGAAAGGCCTGGATCGAGGTCTACGGGAACACCAAATCGAAAATTATCTATGAACTGGAGCGGGCGACGGGAATCGAACCCGCATGACCAGCTTGGAAGGCTGGAGCTCTACCATTGAGCTACGCCCGCGGCGCCGCCCCGGAAGCGGGCGGCTGTTCACTCCAGAGCGTACCGTCTCCCGGTCCGCGACGTCCGCCCAGACACCATCGGCACCCCGCCGGGCCGGGGACAAGCTCGATACGGCACTGCTGGTCCGGCGGCGCCACACCCGGGATGGCATAGTGAACCACGAAGCCGACCGGGAGGAGACGAGCAGCTAATGCCCGAACAAGCGCAGATAGGCGTCACCGGACTGGGCGTGATGGGCCGCAACGTGGCGCGCAACTTCGCCCGCAATGGGTATACCGTCGCCCTGCACAACCGCACGGCCTCCCGCGTCACCGCGACCGTGGACCAGTTCGGCCACGAGGGCACCTTCGTCGCGGCGCCGAACCCCGCAGACTTCGTACAAGCCCTCGAGCGCCCAAGACGCCTGCTGATCATGGTCAACGCGGGCCAGGCCACCGACGCCGTGATCGACGAGTTCGCCCCGCTGCTAGAGCCGGGGGACATGCTCATCGACGGCGGCAACGCCCACTTCAAGGACACCCGCCGCCGCGAAGCCGCGCTCAAACAGCAAAACCTGCACTTCGTCGGCATGGGCGTCTCCGGCGGCGAGGAGGGCGCGCTGCTCGGCCCGTCCATCATGCCGGGCGGATCGGCTGAGTCCTACCAGGCCCTGGGCCCCATGCTCGAGAAGATCAGCGCCAAGGTCGACGGAACCCCGTGCTGCACGCACGTCGGCCCCGACGGCGCCGGCCACTTCGTCAAGATGGTCCACAA
>PLDT01000407.1:0-14553 GCA_003136255.1 Actinomycetota bacterium | reverse complement strand
TCTGGCAGCGGTGCGCCACGACGCCGCACCGCTGCCAGATCTGTCGTGTTCGGTTATCCGCTTGTTACACCGGGCTCTTGGTCGGCGTCTGGATCGTGCCGTTCTCGATGCCCGTCTCGATCGTCTTGAGCTCCGCCTGCAGCGCCGCCGGGACCTTGCTTGCGAAGTCGTGGTACGGGGAGAGCACCGCCCCGCCGTTGGCCAGGGTACCGACGTAGGTCCCGCCCGCGAAGCTGCCCTTCGCCGCGTTCAGCACCGCATTACTAACTGCGGCCACGATGCCCTTGGTCACGCTGGTGATGAAGTAGGTGCAGTACTGTGGCGCGCTGGTGCAGCCATCCGTGTCCACCCAGAACATGTTCACCTTGTCGCTGCCAGCCGCGTGATCGGCGTCCTGGACCGCCTTGGCCGCGCCGAGGCCGACGTTACCGGCGACCGGGAAGATGATGTCGGCGCCCTCACTGATGAACGTCTGGGTCAGCGCCTGGCCCTTGGTCTGGTTGGTGAAGTCGCCGGTGAAGGAGCCCTTCTGGGTCTGCTCGTTCCAGCCGAGCACGGTCACGTGCGTGCCGTGCTTGGAGTTGTAGTACTGCACGCCGTCCCAGAAGCCGTCCATGTAGATGGTCACGGTCCCGAAGTCTTCCCCGCCGAACGTGGCGACCTTGCCGGTCTTCGTCATGCCCGCGGCCAGGTATCCGCCGAGGAAACCGTCCTGGACGGTGTTGAATACCAGCTGGTCGATGTTGCTTTCCTTGGTGCCGGTCAGGCACTCCGACGCGTACGAGCAGTCGACGATCGCGAAGTCCTGGGTCGGGTTGGCCTTGGCCGCGGTCTCCGTCGCGGCGCCCATCAGGAAGCCAACGGTGACGATGATGCCGCACTTCTCGCCGAGGAACGTGTTGATGTTCGGCACGTAGTCGCTCTGCGTCGTTGACTGCAGGTACTTAACCGTGATGTTGGGGTCGGCCGCCGCCGCCGCCTGCATCCCCGCCCACGACGAGGCGTTGAACGACCGGTCGTTGATGCCGCCGGTGTCGGTGACCATGCAGCCGAGGAACTTGGCGCCGCCGACCGCCGCTGAGCTGGTGGACGTGCCGGCTGGGCTGGTGGTGCTCGACGACGAGGCCGAGCTGGTGCTGCTGCCGCATGCGGCGAGGACCAGCGTCGCCGACACGGCCAGCGCCGCCGTGGCCCATGGGCTGTGTTTCACGCTTACCTCCACTGGGCCAGGCGCTAGCAGCGCCTGACCTCGTCTTCGTCCTGGGTTGTCCCGCAGGGTATGCCCGGTTGTCTCGCCTGGGAAGGGGACACGCGCCGATCCGGCCCGCTCGTTGCCGAATCGGAACCCGAACATGATGACATCCCTGGCCTGCCGGACATACAGCCGCGATTCCGGCCCGGCGTCCGCGTGCTTTCCTACAGGGCTGTCCCCCAGGGCTCTCCTTCAGGGCTCTCCTTCAGGGCTTCCCAGAGGGTTTTCCTACAGGCTGATGACGTCCTGGATCGAAGTGCCGGAAGTGCCGTTGGCAGGAGCAGGAGCAGGAGCAGGAGCAGGAGCAGGAGCGGAAGTGGGAGCGGCGGCGCTGCCATTGGTCACCGGGACGCCGGGGAAGTCGAGCGTGACGGTCAGCCCGCCGCCGGGCGTCTCGTCCAGCCTGGCCGTCCCGCCGTTGGAGATGGCCAGCCGGTGCACGATGGCCAGGCCCAGCCCGGTGCCGTTCGGGCTCGAGGTGGTGAACCGCAGGAAGGCCCGATCCCGGTCCTCGGCGCTCATGCCAGGGCCGTTGTCGCTGACCGTGATCCGCACCCCGGACGCGGTGACCGACGTGGTGAGTCGCACCAGGTTGCCCGGGTTCAGCGCCTCCAGGGCGTTAGCGATCAGGTTGTCCAGGATCTGCTCCAGGTGTCCCTCGCCGATCCAGGCCAGCACCGGCGTGCCCGTGGACCGGCCCACGCCGAGCGCGCTGCCCAGTCCGCTGCCGTTGCCCGCCGTCGCGGCGACCAGGATGATGCTCCGGTCGTCGGCTACCGGATGCCAGGCCACGACCCGCTCGCCGGCCACCTCGGCGACGTCCACCACCACCGGCACCGGTACCACGTTCTCGGCCCGGGCCACGGTCAGCAGGCCGTCGACCAGCCGGGACAGCCGGGCCAGCTCGTCCAGCGCCCCGGCCAGCTCGTGGCCGGTCTCCGGGTCGGTGTCGGCGGCGAGCAGGTCCAGCCGCAGCCGCAGCGCGGCCAGCGGGGTGCGCAGCTGGTGCGACACGTCCGCGATGACCGCCCGGTTCCCGTGCACCAGCGCCTCGAGCCGCCCGGCCATCGTGTTGAACGTGGTGCCCAGCCGGCGCAGCTCCGGCGGCCCCGATCCGACCTTGGCCCTGATCGCGAGGTCGCCGTCGGCCAGCCTGCGGGCCACGGTATCTAGGCCCTTCAGCGGCCGGCTCACCCACCGGGCCAGGCCGAACGCCATCAGTGCCGCGGCGATCATGGCTACCGCGGCGATGGTCCCGAGGATGATCCACAGCGCGAAGATCTCGTGGTCCAGCGACTGGGTGGACTTGGCCAGGATCACCGTGCCCACCAGCGGGCCCTTGCCGCGCTGGTAGATGGGCATAGCCGCGATGACCCAGGATCCTGTGGTCTGCGTTGTCGGCTCGACAGGCTGGCCCGTCAGGTTCGCCTGCCGGCCCTGCAGGTCCGCCTGGCAGGCCACCTGGGCCCAGTCACCTGTGGGCATGTCTTCGCTGACGACATGCGTCAGGTTTTCGCAGGCGCCGTTCACGAACTTGTCGGCGATGACGAGCAGGCCGTCGCCCCCCAGCCGCGTCTGAGTGATCAGGGCGAGCAGGGGCTGATCGGCTTCGCCGTCCAGGCGGGCCTGGGCGATCGCCGCGTCGGCCCGGTCCTGGCCCGCCGCGGCCTGGATGAACGAGCTCCGGTCGTGCATGGTCGCGTTGAGGGTCAGCGGGACCACCGCGCCGACCAGCACGATGGCCGTGAAGGCCAGCAGCATGAACAAGATCCGCCTGGTCACTGGTGACCGTCCGGGTCGGCGAGCCGGAATCCGTGACCGTACACGGTCTCGATGAGGCCCGGGTCGCCCAGCTTGCGCCGCAGGGCGGCCATGTGCACATCCAGCACCTTGGTCGGGCCGTACCAGTGCTCATCCCAGGCCCGCTCGAGCATCTCTTGGCGGCCGACCACCCGTCCGGGGTCGCTGGCCAGGCACTCCAAGATGGCGAACTCCTTGGGGGTCACCGCGATCTGCTGTCCGGACACGCTGACCTTGTGCGTGCGCAGGTCCACGGTCAGCGCGCCGTGCTGCAGCACCTGGCCGGCGGGCTGGCGGCTGCGGCGCAGCACGGCCCGGATCCTGGCCAGCAGCTCCTGCAGCCCGAACGGCTTGATCAGGTAGTCGTCGGCCCCCTCGTCCAGGGCCAGCACCCGGTCCGATTCCTCGCCGCGCGCGGTCACCACGATGATGGCCGCGTCGCAGGCCTGGCGGAGCCGGCGGCAGACCTCGATGCCATCGATGTCGGGCAACCCGAGATCGAGCAGCACCACGTCCGGCACCGGCCAGTCCAGCGCCGCCTGGCCGGTGGTGACGCTCCCCGTTTCGTAGCCGGCCCGGGTCAGGCCGCGGACAAGCTGAGTCGCGATGCCGGGATCGTCTTCTACGATGAGGACCCGGCCCAGACGTGCGTTCACGACCTCCACGCTAAGCACGAAACCGGCGCTCGCCCAATCGGGCGAAGATCTTAACCAAACCTGAACTTCTTCCAAGGTAGGTCCTAGGAAGTCGTTGGGCATGATTAGTGGCAGAGTTCCTTGCTCCAGCGCCGACAGCATCCCTGCCGCTGCCGCGCGGATGACATGGGAGGGTCCGAGTGGATAAGGCAACCCTGCAGCCTTATCCACTCGGACCTCACGCTCCCAAGGACCTCCAAGACTTCCCGAACCTTAGCGGTTGCTAGGTGCCTGCTTGAGCACCGACTGGCCGGCGTTGCGCGCGGCCGCGATCGCCGCCGTCGGCCGGGCCTACGCGCCCTACTCCGGCCTGCGGGTCGGCGCAGCGGGCCTGACCGACGACGGGCGGATCATCGTCGGCTCCAACGTGGAGAACGCCTCCTTCGGCCTGACCCTGTGCGCGGAGTGCAGCCTGGTCAGCGCCCTGCACGGCGCCGGACCCGCGGTGCGAGGACCCGCGGTGCCAGGAGCCGACGCCGGAAACGACCCCGACGCCGCATCCAGAACCGGCCCCGCGCCCGGCGCCTCGCTCGTAGCGGTAGCCGTGGTCGCGGGTGACGGGCAGCCGCTGCTGCCGTGCGGTCGCTGCCGGCAGCTCCTGCTCGAAGCCGGCGGCGCCGGCCTGCTGGTCGAGGGCCCGGATGGCCCGGTGGAGCTGAACGTCCTGCTCCCCGCGGCCTTCACCACGACCGACCTGGCCGAGCGGAGGGAACCGCGGTGACGGACGCCGTCACGCTGATCAGGGCCAAACGGGACGGGCACCGGCTCGGCGACGACGACATCAGCTGGCTGTTCGAGGCGTACGCGAAGGGCGAGGTCGCCGACGAGCAGATGTCCGCGCTGCTGATGGCGATCTACTTCCAGGGTCTGGACGGCGACGAGCTGCGGACCTGGACCGCCGCGATGATCGCCTCCGGCGACCGCCTGGACCTGTCGCCCATCAAAAAACCCACCGTCGACAAGCACTCGACCGGCGGAGTGGGGGACAAGGTCAGCCTGATCCTCGCGCCACTGGTCGCGGCCTGCGGCGCCGCGGTCCCGCAGCTGTCCGGGCGCGGCCTCGGCCATACCGGCGGCACGCTGGACAAACTGGAGTCGATCCCCGGCTTCCGCACCGCCCTGACCCCGGCCGAGACGATCGAAACCCTAAAAGCAGCCGGCTGCGTGATCTGCGCCGCGGGCTCGGGCCTGGCCCCGGCCGACCGCCGGCTGTACGCGCTGCGGGACGTGACCGGCACGGTCGAATCCATCCCGCTCATCGCCAGCTCGATCATGTCGAAAAAGATCGCCGAGGGGACGAGCGCACTGGTTCTGGACGTCAAGGTCGGCACCGGCGCGTTCATGAAGAGCCGCGACCAGGCCCGCGAGCTGGCCCAGACCATGGTCGCCCTGGGCGAGGAACACCAGGTGCGAACCCGGGCCCTGCTGACCGCCATGGACACCCCGCTGGGCCGGGCCGTGGGCAACGCCGTCGAGGTGCAGGAGTCCGTCGCCGCGCTCAACGGCCAGGGCCCGCCCGACCTGATGGAGGTCACGTTCGCGCTGGCCGCCCAGATGCTGGCCCTGGCCCGCATCAACGAAGACCCAGCCGCCGCCGTCGCCGACGGCCGCGCCCTGGCCGCCTACCGGAGGATGGTCATCGCGCAGGGCGGCGACCCGGACGCCCCGCTGCCGCGGGCGGCGCACGTGCAAACGGCCCTCCCGGCGCCCGCCGACGGCTGGCTGACCCGGCTGGACGCGCTGGCCGTGGGCACCGCGGCCTGGCGGCTCGGCGCGGGCCGGGCCCGGAAGGAAGATGCGGTCAGCGCCGCCGCGGGCGTGATCTGCCTGGCCAAGCCGGGCGACCGGGTACGCGAAGGGCAGCCGCTGCTCGAGCTGCGCGCCGATGACCCGGGCCGCTTCGGTCCGGCCCTGGCCGCCCTGGCCACCGCCGTGACGGTCAGCGAAGAGCCACCCCCGCCGCTCCCGTCCCCGATCCTCGAATACATCGGCAGCTAATCCCCTGGCGAGACCCCACAATCGAGACCGCACAATGGTGGGATGCTCACCCTTGATCAGATCCGGGCTGCCCCGAAGGTCCTGCTGCACGATCACCTGGACGGCGGCCTGCGCCCGCAGACCGTCCTGGAACTGGCCCACGAGATCGGGTACCGGGATCTGCCCGGCGACAACGTCGAGGAACTGACCCGCCGGCTGACCGAAGGCGCGCACCGCGGCCACCTCGAGATCTACCTGGACGCGTTCCGGCACACGGTCGCGGTCATGCAGACCCCGGACGCGCTGCGGCGAGTCGCGGCCGAGTGCGCCGCGGACCTGGCCGCCGACGGGGTGGTCTACGCCGAGGTCAGGTTCGCGCCGGAGCTGCATACCGAACGCGGGCTGAGCCTGGACGAGGTGGTCGACGCGGTTCTCGAGGGATTCCGGCAGGGCGGCGAAGGGCGCGGGATCACGGTCTACGCCCTGCTCACCGCGATGCGTACGGCGGCCAGGTCACTGGAGATCGCCGAGCTGGCCGTCCGCCACCGGGACGAGGGCGTGGTCGGTTTCGACATCGCGGGCGCCGAGGCGGGCTGGCCGCCGAGCCGGCACCTGGACGCGTTCCAGTACCTCAAGCGGGAGGACTTCCACATCACGATCCACGCGGGCGAGGCGTTCGGGCTCCCGTCGATCTGGGAGGCGGTGCAGTGGTGCGGCACCGAGCGGCTCGGCCACGGCGTCCGGATCGTGGACGACATCGGGATCGGCCCGGAAGGCGCCGTCCGGCTGGGCCGGCTGGCCGCTTACATCCGGGACCGCCGGATCCCGCTCGAGATGTGCCCGACCTCCAACGTGCAGACCGGNNACCGACAACCGGCTGATGAGCCAGGTCACGCTGAGCTCGGAATTCCACCGGCTGGCCGAGGAGTTCGGGTACGGCTGGTCGGACGTCGAGTGGCTGACCATCAACGCGATGAAGAGCGCGTTCGCCGGTTTCGACGAACGGCTGCGCCTGATCAACACGGTCATCAAACCAGGCTTCGCGACCGCCCGTGCGCTCAGCGACGCGGTGGTTCCGGTGAGTATCCTAGGACCCCGTCGCCACCTGTAATACCAATTTTACCGAACGTAACATGGTTCCTCTCCTCGCTCATCTGCAACTGTCACTGCCGAGGCAGTGCACACGGCGACTCTGAACCGGCATGATGGAAGCTGACCGCGGGTTCTGAAAGGGTTGGGAGTCGCAGACAGATGACGGAACCGCAGTCGGGGGATAAGGACGAGGGCGAGTCGCTGCGCAGGTGGGACCCGGAGCGGATCGGGCCCTACGTGATCCTCGGCCGCCTCGGGGCCGGTGCGATGGGCCAGGTGTACCTGGGCCGCTCGGCGGCCGGGCGGCTGGTGGCGGTCAAGACGATCAAGGTGGACCTGGCCGAGGAGGCCGGCTTCCGCACCCGGTTCGCGCAGGAGGTGGCGGCCGCGCGCCGGGTGAGCGGGTTCTTCACCGCCGCCGTCGTGGAGGCCGATCCGGAGGCCGACCTGCCCTGGCTGGCCACCGCCTACGTACCGGGACCGTCGCTGGCCCGGCTGGTCAAGGCGTGCGGCCCGCAGTCGGTCGACACGGTCCGCTGGCTGGCGGCGGGATGCGCGGAGGCGCTGGACTCGATCCACGGCGCGGGCCTGGTGCACCGGGACCTCAAGCCGTCGAACGTCCTGGTCGCGCCGGATGGCCCGCGCGTCATCGACTTCGGCGTGGCCCGGGCGGCCGAACGGATGGGGGTTACCACCTCGCGCGGCGCCGTCGGCACCCCCGCGTACATGGCGCCCGAGCAGGCCCGCGACACCCACCAGGCCTCCGCCGCGAGCGACGTGTACGCGCTGGGGGCCACGCTCCTGTTCGCGGCGACCGGGCATCCGCCGTATCAGGGCGGCACGGTCATGGACGTGCTGGCCCGGCTGGCCACCGAGGAGCCAGACCTGTCTGGCCTGCCCGGCGAGCTCACCGAGCTGATCGCGGCCTGCCTGCAGCGCGTGCCGCGGGATCGCCCGACGTCGTCGGCGATGCTGGCCCAGCTCGGGCAGTTCACCGAGACCCGGGCGGGGGCGGCCGGGGAGCACTCCTACCTGTCCGACACGGCCATGGCCCTGGTCGCGCAGTACCAGCGCAACCCCCTGCTGGCCGGCCAGCCCGGTCAGTCCGCCCCGCAGGACAGCGGAGGGGACTCGACTTCCGCCTCCTATACCGAGCTGCCCGCCTCCTACCTGTCGAAGAAGTCCCCGCGCCGGCGGGCGCGCGCCGCGTCCCGGCGGACCGGCTGGCGAGGGTGGATCCGAACCCACCTGGCCTGGGTCGGCTGGGTCTCCGTCGGCGCCGCCCTGGTCGTCGCTGGCGTCATCCTCGGCGCGTCGCTCACCAGCTCAGCCGGCCCCTCGCTGGTCCCGCCGGCGCCGCAGACCGTCTGCGGTGCCGCCGACGTGGCCAGCCACCAGCTCTGCATGAACCAGAGCCAGGGCGGTCCAGGCACCGCGTTCCTCCTCGAGGGACAAGGCTTCCCGCCGGGCACGCCCCTGGTGGTCACGCTGTCCGAGGTCGGCCCGCCGCCGGATAACAAGCCGCTGCTCAGCGTCACATCGACGGTCAAGCCGGTCGCCGCCGCGAACGGCAAGTTCAAGGTCCTGGTCAGCGAGCTCTACTCCGGCTCGCTGCAGCTGGGGCTGTTCACGGTCCAGGTGACCGCGCCCGACGGCAATCAGGCCCAGACGCAGTTCATGGTGCTCCCGCCGGGCTCCCCCCCGGCGCCGTCCGGGCCATGATCAGGCCTCGGTCCACCACAGGTCCTCCTGGCGGGAGCGCCAGACCGGGTCGGCCAGCCGCCGCAGGTCGGCCGAGGTGATGATGCCGTGCTCGATCAGGATCCGGACCGCCACCTCGTCCGAGAGCCGCACGTCCGGACTGGCCAGCCCGCGGTCGCTGATCTTCCGCCGCAGCACCTTGATGTGCTCGGCCACTCGGGCCGAGAGCAGGTCGCGGAACTCGGCGTCGGTCTCGAACCGCTCAAGCTCGTGGTAGGCGCCGGTCACCTCCAGCGCCCCCCGGGCGATCTCCGGCGTCCGGGGCAGCGGCGTGGTGGCGCTCGGATCGAGTAGCCAGGGCCGGCACCAGATCAGCGCGACCAGGAAGAGCTTGGTCATCGGGTCCAGGTAGAGCGGCAGGATCGTGCCCTCTCCGTCCGGCTCGCTATCGGCCGAAGCCCCGTCTCCGGCCCGCTGACCGGTGACCATCACGGTGAGCGGCAACCCCTCGTCGAGCATGGCGCGCGAGCCGACCAGCGCGGTCCCTGAGTGCAGCAGCCAGCCGCCGGGCGGCTCGTCGCCGCCGTCTTCCAGCCGCGGCAGCCTGATCCGGTATCCCTCGCCCTCCACGTACAGCGCGTGGGTGCGGCTGATGTTGGTGATCCACGCACCGGCCGACATCGCGGCCACGATGCCCGCCCGCCGGGACAGCCCCCGTCCGGCCACCACGGCCAGATCCACCTCCGGCCCCCGCCCGAAGACCAGCTGGCTTCCCTCCGCGATCCGCACTTCCTGACCCAAGGCGGTGCGCACGCACGCGCTCACGCCACAAGACGGGGTCCCGGGAATACGGCTCAGCATGGGTCTCCTGCCCGCAGTATGGCCCGATCGGGCGCGGTCAGGTCAGTCTAAGCCGGATTCTGGCCGCCCGCATGATCACTCGGCACCCCGGATTCAGGGATACCGGACCACGGCCGGTAATGATTGGCTAAGTAGCGGCAGGGTGCCGGGCCTGCTCGCGGTGGTACCGTCCACCTGCGGGTATGGGGGGGCCTAAACCTGCGGACTGGTTCGTTGCCGTTACGTTTCTGCGGCAGGCCCGGCGCCCCGCCCGAAGATCTGTTTTCCCGTTCATCTCCTGGCCCCACCCTCCCTCATCAGTCCAGTCGGCGTCGGCGCCCTTGGCTCGCGGGGTCTTAGATCCGCCCGAATAGCCGGTCGCCGGCGTCGCCTAGGCCGGGCACGATGTACCCGCGCTCGTTCAGCCGCTCGTCTACCGCCGCGGTGACCACCACCACCGGCACCGCCGCTTTCTCCTGGGCCGCGTCGTCGGCGAACGCCAGCTCTAGGTGGCGCAGGCCCTCCGGCGCCGCGAGCAGGCAGATCGCGGTCACCGACGCGGCGCCCCGGGCGACCAGCATGCTGATGACCGTGGCCAGGGTCCCGCCGGTGGCCAGCATGGGGTCGAGCACGAACGTGTCCCGGTCGGTCAGGTCACTGGGCAGCCGGTTGGCGTAGGTCTCGGCCATCAGCGACTCCTCGTCCCGGCGCAGCCCCACGAAGCCGACGTCGGCCATGGGCAGCAGCCGGGTCATGCCGTCCAGCATGCCGATGCCAGCTCGCAGCACCGGCACGATGAGCGGGACCGGCCGGGCCAGCTTGACGCCGCGGGCCACGGCCAGCGGCGTGGTGACCGATACCGGCTGCACCCGTATCTCACGGGTCGCCTCGTAGGCCAGCAACGTCACCAGCTCGTCGGTCAGACTGCGGAACGTCGCGGTATCGCTGGCGACGTCGCGCAGCGCGGTGAGCTTGTGGGTGACCAGCGGGTGATCGACGACGAGCGTGCGCATAGCAAGCTAGTGTTGCAGGATTTCCCCCCGCTCGCTCTATTGTCCCGCTCGCCTCCGGGCGCTCTTGACGCGCCTCCTTCCCTCCTCGCTCCTTCGTCGCTCGTCAGTCCAGTCGGCGCCGCGCCCTTTGGCTCGCGGGGCCTTCGCCAACGGCGTCGCTGCCACATCCATGCTGTTAGTGCCATCACGATGCCACAGCCATGCTGTTGGGATCTGCGCCCGGAGGTCACTCGGCTTCACAGCAGTCCCTCACGTATCCGGCTAACGGTGCGGTGGCCCTGCTCCGGAACGTTCCGTGTCCCGGGACCTGACCAAGTACTACTAAGCGTCCGGCCGGGTCCGGGCTCGGTGGTGCTAGCCCGGGGGAACGACCCCGCCGAAGCCGCCCGCGGCGGGGCGGGCCCGCGCCAGATCCGTCTCGATCCGGCGCGCGGTCGTGAGCAGGGGCTGCAAGAACTCCTCCACGATGGTGTTCAGGCTGCGTCGGCCGGCGTGCGTGGAGATGTTGACGGCCGCGATGACCTGGCCGTCCGCGTCGCGGATGGGGGCGGCGATGGACCGCAGCCCCTCTTCGAGTTCCTGGTCCACCAGCGCCCAGCCCTGGGACCTGATCTTGCGCAGCTCCCGGCGCAGCGCGGTCGCGCTGGTGATGGTATGGCCGGTCAGGCCGCGCAGACTGGTCGACTCCAGGTAATCATCCAGCCGCTCGTCGGACTGCGCGGCCAGCAACACCCGGCCCATCGAGGTGGCGTAGGCGGGGAACCTGGTTCCCACGCTGATCGTCACGGTCATGATCCGCTTGGTCGGGACCCGGGCGATGTAGACCACGTCGTCCCCGTCCAGCTCGCAGACCGAGGACGACTCGTGTACCTGCTCGACCAGCTGCTCCAGGTGCGGCATCGCGACCTCAGGCAGAGTCAGGCTGGACAAGTAGGCATAGCCGAGCTCGAGGATCTTCGGCCGGAGCGTGAACCGGCTCCCGTCGCTGCGCATGTAGCCGAGCTGGACCAGCGTGCGCAGGAACCGGCGGGCCGCCGCCCGGCTCAGGTTGGTGGCCGCGGCCACCTCGCTCAGGGTCAGCTTCGGGTGATCCGCGTCGAAGGCGCGGATGACAGACAAGCCGCGCTCGAGTGACTGCACGAAGTCCCCGTCATGACCTTGTTCCTGGCTGTCAGTCAATCGGGCCTCCCGCTCGGTCGATGACATCATAGACCGGGGCTCCGCCCGTTCGCCTTCTGAACTATCGTTCGTCTTACGTACGGTTGTTGAGAATGGGAGCGGTCATGGCACTCATGGACGAGGCCGTCTGGCGCGGCCAGATCTACTCTGGCGGCTGGGTCGACGGGAGCGGCGGCGACGCTCCGGTGACCGAGCCCGCGACCGGCGCCGAGCTCGGCCGGATTGGGATCGCGACCCCGGCCGACGTGGCCCGCGCGGCCCAGCTCGCGGCGGCCGCGCAGCCGGCCTGGGCGGCGACGCCGCACACCGAGCGGTCGGCCCTGCTGCGCCGCGCCGCCGACCTGTGGCTGGCCAACGCGCCCGACATCGAGTGGTGGGGAATCAGGGAGAGCGGCAAAATCCCGCCCGCGATGGCCTTCGAGACCCACGTCGCGACCCAGGAGATCTACGAGGCCGCCACGCTGCCCTCGCGCGCCTACGGTGAGCTGCTGCCCAGCGAGCAGCCCCGGCTCAGCTTCGCCGAACGGATCCCGGTCGGCGTGGTCGGCGTGATCGCGCCGTTCAACTTCCCGCAGATCCTGGCCATCCGCTCGGTGGCGCCCGCGCTGGCCCTGGGCAACGCCGTGGTGCTCAAGCCCGATCCGCGCACCGCCGTGTGCGGCGGTGTCGCGCTGGCCCGGGTCTTCGAGGAGGCCGGGCTGCCCGCGGGCCTGCTGCACGTGCTGCCGGGCGGGGCGGACACCGGTGAGGCGGTCGTCACCGATCCGCTCGTGAGGCTGATCTCCTTCACCGGATCCACCGCCGCGGGCCGCCGGGTCGGCGAGCTGGCCGCGCGCCAGCTCAAGCGCGTGCACCTCGAACTCGGCGGGAACTCCGCCCTCATCGTGCTCGAAGACGTGGACCTGGACCGCGCGGTTTCGGCCGGTGCCTGGGGCTCGTTCCTGCACCAGGGCCAGATCTGCATGACCACCGGCCGGCATCTGGTGCACGAGGCGATTTACGACGACTACGTGGCCCGGCTGGCCGACAAGGCCAGCCACCTTCCGGTCGGGAACCCCGCCACCGAGCAGGTGGCCCTCGGCCCGATCATCGACGAACGCCAGCGGGACAAGGTCCACGGCCTGGTCCGCGACAGTGTGGCCGCCGGGGCCCGGCTGGCCGCGGGCGGCAGCTACGACCGGCTGTTCTACAGCCCCACCGTGCTGGCCGACGTGTCGGCGCAGATGCCGGCCTACGCCGACGAGGTGTTCGGCCCGGTGGCGCCGGTGATCCGCTTCGCCACCGCCGAAGACGCGGCCAAGCTCGCCGCGGACAGCGAGTACGGCCTGTCGCTGGGCATCTTGACCCGGGACGTCATGCGCGGCCTGGACCTGGCCCGGCAGATCCCGACCGGGATCGTGCACATCAACGAGCAGACCGTGGACGACGAGCCGAACATCCCGTTCGGCGGACTCGGCGCCTCCGGCACCGGCGCCCGGTTCGGCGGCACGTCGAACCTGGATGCGTTCACCGATACCCGCTGGGTCACCATCCGTGGCGACATCGCCCCGTATCCGTTTTAGCCTGTGATTATGACCGCCAGTACCCAGGTCGGAATCGTCGGGGCCGGGCCGGCCGGCCTGCTGCTGTCGCACCTGCTGGCGCTGCGCGGCATCGACTCGATCGTGGTGGAGAACCGTAGCCGGGCCTACTGCGAGGCCCGGCAGCGGGCCGGACTGCTGGAGGCCGGCACCACCGAGCTGCTCCGCGCGATCGGCCTGGGCAAGCGGATGGACGCCGAGGGCCTCGAGCACGGCGGCATCTACCTGCAGTTCGCGGGGGAGCGGCACCATCTGGACTTCCGCGACCTGACCGGCGGCCGCTGGGTGACGATCTACGCCCAGACCGAGATCGTCAAGGACCTGATCCAGGCCCGGCTGGCGGCCGGTGCCCAGATCGAGTTCGAGGTCTCCGGCACCGAGGTCGCCGACCTCGACCAGGACCGGCCCCTGTTGCGGTACACCGACGCCGCCGGGACCCGGCACGAGGTCCGCTGCGACGCGATCGCCGGCTGCGACGGATTCCACGGCATCTGCCGCGATTCGATGCCGCCCGGCCTGGTCCAGGTGGCCGAGCGGGCCTACCCCTACTCCTGGCTCGGCATCCTGGCCAACGTGCCGCCGTCCACCGACGAGCTCATCTACTCCCGGCACCAGGACGGGTTCGCGCTGCACACCATGCGCACCCCGCAGGTCAGCCGGCTGTACCTGCAGGTTCCCGCGGATGAGGACATTGAGCACTGGCCGGACGACCGGATCTGGGCCGAGCTGCGGCACCGGCTGGAGGTCCCCGGCTGGGAGCTGAAGGACGGTCCGATCACCGAGAAGGCCATCTCGCCGATGCGCAGCTTCGTCGCCTCGCCCATGCGGTACCGGCGGCTGTTCCTGGCCGGGGACGCGGCGCACATCGTCCCGCCGACCGGGGCCAAGGGCCTCAACCTGGCCATCGCCGACGTCACCGTCCTGGCCGAGGCCCTGACCAGCCTGCTGCGCGACGGGGATTGCGGCCCGGCCGACGCCTATTCGGACACCAGCCTGCGCCGCGTCTGGCGCGCCACGCATTTCTCCTGGTGGATGACGTCCATGCTGCACGTGGAGCCGGGCCCGGACCGGTTCGGCGCCGAGCTGCAGCTCGCCCAGCTCCGCTACATCATCTCCTCCCGCGCCGCCGCCACCACCCTGGCCGAGAACTACACCGGCTATTACCCGCCGCACTGGTCGTAGCTGAGCTGGTGAAATTAGAAAGCCTAGCCTTGCGATATAAACTTGTAAGGCTAGCCTTGGCAGATGTCCCCTGAGCAGGAAGCCGAAACTGAGCAGGGTCGTCTGTGCTGCCGCGGCCGCGATGCCCGCGCATGCCGTCGTCCCGCAGGCCCCGGTAGTACGTCAGCGTCCCATTATCGTGGTGGATCCGGCTTACGCGGAGGATCCGGGCAGCTCCAGCTGCCAAAATGCTCCGCATAAGC
>PLDT01000621.1:2963-7014 GCA_003136255.1 Actinomycetota bacterium | reverse complement strand
CATCCTGAGCGCCGTCTAACAGGGGGGTGGGGAGGTTGGTCATGCGAACCTGCCAGGGATAGAAGGGCAGCGGTATCCGCTTTCCACGATAGTTGTTCTAGGACGTTCTAGAAAGTCTTAGGACGTAGGCAAGTGTCTTCGCAGGTCATAGCGCTTCTAGCATGATCATCATGGCGTTGGATGACCGGGCCGCCCGGATCAGGCATGACTCGGCCACGCCCGTGACCGTCCAGGTCGCCGCCGACATCGACGCCGACATCGACGCGGGTAGGCTCGCGCCCGACACACGGCTCCCGAGCGAGGCAGAACTGGCCGAACAGTACGGAGTGGCCCGCGTCACCGTGCGCCGGGCCATCGCGCTGCTGCGCGACCGCGGAAAGGTCGTCACCGTGCACGGCCGGGGCAGTTACGTAACCCCACGGTCCCGCAGCTGATACCGCCCCTCTTAGGTGCAGGGTGCACGCGGCAGGCTGTCAGTCTGCGGCCTCCCAGTCGGCATCGCGGTCCGCGGCACGTTCGAGGACTTGCGGGGACGGCCGGATTTCCGGTTTGGACGGCTGCAGGATCGCATCTCTGGCGAGCCGTGGCCAGGGCGGGAAAGCCTGGCCGAGGTCGCCGTAATCGGGGTCCTGGGATGGGATGGCCAGGTTCGGCAGGTTTGCGAGCCGCTCGGCGAACGTGCGGTGCGCGGTGGCCAGGTCCTTGATCCACTGGCCCATTTCCGCGGGCGGTTCCCCCGCCGGCAGGGTGAGCTCGGCGCGCTGGCTGTCGGTGGCGGGTTCGGGTTCCGCGGAGCGGAGCGTCGGGTAGTCCCGGTCGGGGTGGCGGCGGCGGAGTTCGGCGTCGGCGGCGACGGCTAGGAGCCNNGCTGAAAAGCCCAGGCTGCCCGTCGGGTATCTGGCCGGCTTGGCGGGCATCTGGGATGATTTTGGTCATGCAGGGGTTCGAACGGTTGGACGGGGAGTTACTGGACGCCGCGGTGGGGCATCTGGTGCCGGCGGGGAGCATGTTCGCGTTTTTGGCCGCGCACCGGGCTGAGGTGTTCCCGGATAGCGATTATGCGGATCTGTTCGCCCCGCCGGGGGTGGGCCGGCCGTCGTTGCCGGCGACCCGGATGGCCGCGGTGCTGACGTTGCAGGTCTTGCATGATTACTCGGACCGGGAGACGGCTGAGGCGGCCCGGTTCGATGTGCGGTGGAAGGTGGCGATCGGCGCGCCGCTGGATGATCCGGGGTTCGACCCTTCTTCGCTGGTGTACTGGCGGAACCGGATCGCGAGGTCGGCCCGGCCGCACCGGATCAGCGACGCGGTCAGGCAGGTGGTCCGGGAGACCGGGGTGCTGAGGGGCCGGCGCCGCCGGGCGGTGGATTCCACGATCTTGGCTGATGCGGTCGCGACCCAGGACACCGTGACCCAGCTGGTCGCCGCGATCCGCAAGGTGGCCCGGGAGGTGCCGGGTGCGGCGGAGCAGATCGCGCGAGTGTGCACCGGCCATGACTACTGCAGGCCGGGCAAGCCGAAGATCGACTGGGATGATCCCGCCGCGAAGGACGCGCTGGTCTCGGCGCTGGTGAACGACGCGAACGCGGTGGTGGCCGCGCTGCAAGACCGTGACCTGGAGGAGCGGGCGGCGTCCGCGCTGGCGCTGCTGGCCCTGGTCGCCGGGCAGGACGTGGAGCCCGCCGAGGGTTCCGACGGCACCGACGGGCGGTGGCGGATCGCCCGCAAGGTCGCCGGGGACAGGGTGATCTCGACCGTCGACCCTGATGCCCGGCATACCCGTAAGTCCCCTGAGGCTCGCCGCGACGGGTACCGGGCGCACCTGGCGGCCGACCCGGAGACCGGGATCATCACCGATGAGAAGCTGACCAGGGCGGCCCGGACGGAGAACTCCGGCCCGGCGGTGGCAGCGGAGTTCCTGGCCGCCGAGGCGGGCAGTCCCGGTACCCCGGGTGCGGGCGGGCCAGGGGACGGTGCGGCCGCCGGCCGGGAGCTGAGCTGGTACGGCGACCCGGCCTACGGGACCGGCGACCTGCGCGGCGCGATCTGCGACGCCGGCCACCGGGCGGTGCTCAAGCCCAAGCCGCTGCAGGCCCCGGTCCAGGGCGGGTTCACCGTCGACGACTTCACCGTGGACCAGCAGCAGGGCACGGTCACCTGCCCGGCCGGGCACACCGTGCCGCTGAGCCGGACCCGGATCGCCACCTTCGGCGTCCGGTGCCGCACCTGCCCGCTGCGCACCCGGTGCACCACCTCCAAGACCGGCCGCACACTCGCCCTGCACCCCCGCGACGACCTGCTCCGCGCCGCCCGGGCCGGCTGGGCCGCCAGCAGCGGGCTGCGCAACGACTACATGAGGCACCGCCCGAACGTCGAACGCGCCATCGCCCAGGTCGCCACCTGGCGGGGACGCCGGCTCAAGCTCCGCTACCGCGGGACGGCCAAGAATAACGCCTGGCTCAAGCGCCGCACCGCCGCGCTGAACCTCCGCAACCTGCTCGGCAAGGGCCTGGCCCGCCGCGACGGCGCCTGGACGCTGGCCACCTGACCAGGCAGCCAGGCCCGCCTGCCCTCACAGCCCATCCGGCCAGCGGCTCGCCACAGCCCGGGCACACAAGATCATCCCGGGCCAGACCTCCAGCGAGACAGGGCCGACCCCAGACGCTGCCAGGAGCGGAACCCGGCTGGCGCNNCCACCGACCAGCAGACCACGGCCAGCTCCGGATGCTGCATCGGCCAGGCATGGATGGTGGCGGCGGGGTTCGGGTTGCCGAACAGGTGCCGGGTGGCGGCGGCCAGCGCGGACATCGGGTTCCACTCCGCCACCGGCTGCAGCCAGCCGGGCATGCCCTGGGTCGGCACGAACGCGCTGGAGATGAAGGTCAGCGGCAAGAAGATGAGGAACCCGGTCTGCTGGGCCGCCTCCGGGCTGCGCAGCACCATGCCCAGGCAGACGCCCGCCCAGGTGAAGGCGTAGCCGAACAGCAGGGCCAGCGCGAGCGCGGCGATCACGTCCGGCGCGTTGGTGTGCACCCGCCAGCCGATGGCCAGGCCGACGCCGACCACCACGACCGTGCTGATGATCTGGGTGAGCAGTTCCGCGATCGAGCGCGCCACCAGCACCGCCCAGCGGGACATGGGCAGCGACCTGAACCGGTCGACTATCCCGGTGGACATGTCGCTGACCAGGGCGACCGCGACTCCCGGCGCGGTCTGGGCCAGGCCCATGCCGAGCATCCCGCCGATCAGGTACTCGTGGTAGTTCCCGCCGCCGGGCAGGGCGATCGCGCCGCCGAACACGTACGCGAACATCAAGATGAAGATGACCGGCTGGAACGTGACGTCGGCCAGTGTCTCCGGCTCCCGCCTGATCCGCGCGAGGGCGCGCTTGACCAGCACCCAGACGTCGGTGACGAAATGAGCGACCGGGCTGCGCCCGTAGGTGACGTCTTGCTGCGGCACCAGGTCCGCGGTGATGGCGCTCATGCGGCCTCACTCTCTTCCTTCTCCTCGTCGGTGCTGCTGTCGTCGNNGCCCGCTGAATCGTCACGTCGTTGACCTCGACGCCGGCCACGTCCAGGGCGCGCACCACGCGCGTGGTCAGCCCTTCGGCCGCCACCACCGGAACGGACAGGTGCAGCCCGTCGGGGTCCGGCTGGACCGCGCCGGTGGCGAACGGCTTGACCGCGACGATCGCCGCCTCGAGATCGGAACCCGCGGCCAGCACGACGTCCAGGTGCGCGCCGCCGATCGAAGCCTTGAGCTGGTCCGGTGTCCCCTCGGCGATGACCGTGCCGCCGTCGATCACCGCCACCCGGCGGGCCAGCTGGTCGGCTTCCTCCAGGTACTGCGTGGTGAGCAGCAGGGTGGTCCCCTCCGCGGCCAGCTCGCGCACGATGTCCCAGGTCATCGCCCGGGCGTTCGGGTCCAGGCCGGTGGTCGGCTCGTCCAGGAACAGCACCGACGGATAGCCGATCAAGCTGGCGGCCAGGTCCAGCCGCCGCCGCATCCCGCCCGAGTAGGTCTTGACCGCGCGGCTGGCCGCCTCGGT
>PLDT01000621.1:0-2943 GCA_003136255.1 Actinomycetota bacterium | reverse complement strand
ACCTCGGCGGCCCCGGTCACCACGTCGTGCCCCAGAACCTGCGCCCGGCCCCCGTCCGGGCGCAGGAGCGTGGCGAACACCCGGACCGCGGTCGTCTTCCCCGCGCCGTTGGGCCCGAGCAGCCCGTAGACCGTGCCCGGCGGTACCGCCAGGTCGAACCCGGCGAGTGCCTTGGTCTTCCCGTAGTTCTTGACTAGCCCCTCCGCCGCGATGGCTGGAGTCTCGTTCATTGCCGCTCCCCGTTACTTGCTACTCGTACGCTGTACGTCCCAGTACGATGTACCATAGCAGTACGGTGTACGAGAGTGCAAGCAGATAACGGAGCGCGGTCCTGGCGTGGCTGGCGGCGGTGGTTTCGGGCATGCTTGGACGACGGAAGGGGCAGGCATGGACCCATCAGGCGAGCGCGGCGAGGAGCCGTGGCCGTTCTTCCGGCGTCCGCGCGATTACCCGCGTCCCGGCCGGGCGTCCCGTGAGGAGGCGCGCGATCAGCGGATAGCCGAACACATTCAGCGGCACCGGGAGCACGGGGCGCGGCCGCCCCGCCGGGCCAGCGGGCTGTCCCGGGACGAGATCGTCCGCACCGCGATCGCGGTGGCGGACGCCGAGGGCCCGGACGCGATCAGCATGCGGCGCATCGCGCGAGAGCTCGGCGCGGGCGTGATGTCCCTGTACTGGTACGTCGGGTCGAAGGAGGAACTACTCGACCTGATGCTGGAATCGATCGAAGCGGAGGTCGAGGCGCCCGAGGCGTCCGGCGACTGGCGGGCCGACCTGACCACGTTCGCCCACCGGATCCGGGCCGGCATGCGGCAGCACCCGTGGGCGCTGGAGTTCATCTACAGCAGGCCGCCGACCGGCCCGAACGACGCGCAGAACCTGGAGCGCCTGATCGGCCTGCTCGACGGGTTCGGGCTGGACGCCCCCCTGACCATGGGCATCCTGGGCACGGTCGGGACCTACGTGATCGGCGCGGTGATCCGTGAGGCCCAGGAGATCCGCGTCCAGCGGGACCAGGAGAGCGCCGAGGCGGACCTGACGCCCGAGGAGGTTCGCGCCGAGCACGACCGCTTTCATGAATGGTTCCAGGCCTCCGGCCGCTACCCCAGGATCACCCGCCTGATGGAAACGGGCTTCGACCCTGACGACCCGGAAACCAGGGACGAGCGCTTCGAGTTCGGCCTGGACTGCCTGCTCGACGGCATCGCGGCCCGCATCCCCGCTAGCCCCGCTGATCCAGGCCCTCGCGTCCGGGACGGTCACGCCGCGCCCACTGGCTCGTGATCAGCGGCAGGCTTGGACCCTGGCCCTGGACGTACCATCGGGCCAGGGTCTCCAGCCAGTGAGGGGAGTGGGCCGGGATGAGCATCGGCCGCCGTATCGCCACCCTGTTCCGGGCGAAGGCGAATAAGGCGCTGGATCGCGCCGAGGATCCCCGCGAGATTCTCGATTACTCCTACGAGCAGCAGCTTGAGATGGTGCAGAAGGTACGCCGCGGGCTGGCGGACGTGACGACCAGTCGCAGGCGCGTCGAACTGCAGGTCACCCAGCTGCGGCTATCGGCCGGCAAACTGCAGGACCAGGCGCAGCAGGCGCTCGCCGCCGGGCACGAGGATCTCGCTCGTGCGGCGCTGATCCGCCGGGCGGCGGTAACCTCCCAGATCAGCGACCTGCAGGGCCAGCAGGCGTCACTCCAGGCGGAGCAGGACAAACTCACCCTCGCCACGCAGCGGCTGCAGGCGAAAGTGGATGCGTTCCGCACTCGTAAGGAGAGCATCAAGGCCGCCTACACCGCCGCCGAGGCGCAGACCTACGTCGGGGAGGCGGTCAGCGGGATCTCCGAGGAGGTGGGCGACATCGGCCTGGCCATGCAGCGCGCTCAGGATAAGACCGAGCAACTGCAAGCCCGGGCGGCCGCGCTGGACGAGCTGATGGCCTCCGGCGCCCTGCAGGACGCTACCGTGCCCGGCGGACGCGACGACGTGCAGTCTCAGCTGGATGCCCTGACCGCAGGCCATGACGTGGATGACGAGCTGACCCGGATGAAGGCGCAGCTGCCTGCATCCGCCGCCCCGCCGGCCGTGGAGGGGCCCAGGACGGCATCAGCCGATCCGCCGGCCTCACCGCCAGAGCAGCAGGACCCCCGCGCCCCGCGGTGACATCCGGGGCCGGGTACCACGCGGTTCAGGCCGTTCGGGGCCTGGTGCGCAACCCGCTCATGCCGCCGTCGACCGCGAGCGCGGTGCCGGTGGTGGCCCCGGCGAGCGGGCTGGCCAGGTACGCGATGGCCGCGGCGACCTCCTCCGCGGTGACCAGGCGGCCCATGGGCTGGCGGGCACTGAGCGCGGCCCGCTCGGCCTGCGGGTCGGCCGCGGCGTCGAGCAGCCGGCCCACCCACGGGGTGTCGACCGTCCCCGGGTTCACGCAGTTGACCCTGATCCCCTCGGCCACGTGGTCGGCCGCCATGGCCAGCGTCAGCGCGTAGACGGCGCCCTTGCTGGCGCAGTACAGGGCCCGCTGCGGCAGCCCCGCCGTGCCCGCGATCGAGCAGGTGTTGACGATGGCCGCCCGGCCGTGCTCGCGCACCGCCTCGCGCAGCAGGGGCAAGGCGGCCCTGGTGGTGCGGACGATGCCGAGCACGTTCACGTCGAGCACCCGCCGCCACTCGTCGTCGTCGTTATCCTCGACCGTGCCCGCCGCCCCGATGCCCGCGTTATTCACCAGGATGTCCAGCCCGCCGAGGGCCTGACCGGCCTGCGCCACGGCCGCCCGGACCCCGGCATCGTCGGTCACGTCCGCGATGACCGGGTAGATGCCGTCCCCCGCGGCCCCGGGATCCTCCGCGGCCCCGGGATCCTCCGCGGCTCCGGCATCCTCCGCGGCCTCCGGGGGCTTAACCCGGTCCAGCACCGCCACCCGTGCCCCGCGAGAGGCCAGCAGCCG
>PLDT01000529.1:0-4997 GCA_003136255.1 Actinomycetota bacterium | reverse complement strand
GCCCGCCGGCGCCGGCGGCCGCCTGCCCGCCGAGGGTGCCCGCGCTCACCGCGGGCGCCGCCGCCACCAGGGCACCCAGGGTGATCCCGGCTGCCGCCAGCCGGGTGCACACCCGCCATGTCGCCCGAGTGATAGCCATCCAGGTCTCCCTTCACGCCTGTCATCCTGGTCAAAGGTGCTCTGGGGAACGCATACGCGGAGGAACCGGGTCACCAAAAGTACGAACCAGTACTTTAAGATGACATCCGCCACCCTATGCCCGCGACCGACACCGGGCAAGGGGNNGGGTGTGGTTCGCTGGCCTCATGCCGATGGCCGCTGCCACCTTCCGTTCCCGGCTCGTCGCCCGCGAGCCCCTCTACGGCGCCTGGTCGGTGATCCCGTCGCTGCTGAGCGTGCGGCTGCTGGCCGCCGCGGGCCTGGATTACGTCGTGATCGACCTGCAGCACGGCGGGGCCGCCGAAGCTGACCTGCCCGCGATGACCAGCGCGATCCGGCTAGCGGGGGCGGCGCCCGTGGCCCGGGTCCGGCATCCGCACACCGCCGACATCGGGCGGGCTCTGGACCTGGGCTGCGAGGGCGTCATCGTGCCCAACGTCGACTCGGCCGCCCAGGCTCGCCAGGTGGCCGGCGCCGTCCGCTACCCGCCCGCCGGGTACCGGTCCGCGGGCGGCGTGCTGGCCGCGCCGGATCCGTTCTGCCTGGTCATGGCCGAATCGGCCGACGCTGTCGCCGACCTCGACGCCACCTTGGCCGCGGCCGGAGTCGACGGCCTCTACGTCGGCCCCGGGGACCTGTCGCTGTCCCTGGGCTGTGCGCCCGACCCGGATGACCCGGTGCTGAACGGGGCCCTGCAGCGCATCTGGGTGGCCTGCGCCGCCGCGGGTAAGCCCGTCGGGGTGCACGCCACCGATGGCGCCGTCGCCCGCCGGTACCGCGACGCCGGCTGCACGCTGATCACGACCGCCGTCGACGCGACCGCCATCGCCCGCGACACCGCCGCCCAGTTCAGTCTCGCCCGGGCCTGAGCGCCCCGCGCGCTGGTGTCCTTGGTCGCTCGCGGGCGCGGGGCTGGGCGGGGCGGGTAGCCCGGCGGCGGGTTCGATGGACAGGTGCGGGAGGATGCGGTCCAGCCACCCGGGCAGCCACCAGTTCGCGCGTCCGGACAGGTGCATCAGGGCGGGGACGAGGACGGTGCGCAGCAGGAAGGCGTCGAGCAAGACGGCGGCGGCCAGGCCGAGGCCGATCTCGCCGATGACCTGCTGGCCGGACAGGACGAACGCGCTGAACACGAAGATCATGATGGTGGCCGCGGCGATGATGACCCGGCCGGTGGTGGCCTGGCCGGTGCGCACCGCCTGGTGGTTGTCGCCGGTGACGGCCCACTCCTCGCGGATCCGGGAGACCAGGAAGACCTCATAGTCCATGGACAGGCCGAACAGGACCGCGAGCATCAGCACGGGCAGGAACGATTCGACCGGCCCGGCCTGGCCGAGGTTCAGGGCCCGCAGTCCCCAGCCGTACTGGAAGACGGCCACCAGCACGCCGAACGACGCGGCGGCGGCGAGCAGGTTCATCACCGCGGCGACCGCCGGTATCAGCAGGCTGCGGAAGGCCAGCATCAGCAGCAGGAATCCCAGGACGAGGATGACCGCGACGAAGATCAGCAACTTGGGAGCGATCACGGTGGCGAAATCCCCGTTGACGGCGGTGACGCCGCCGACGTAGACGTGCAGCGTGGTGCCACCTTCGGCGGCGGGGATCACGCTGTCGCGCAGCTGGCTGATGAGGTGGCCGGTGGCCGCGGCCTCAGGGGAGGTGGTGGGGGTCACGCTGATTAGCGCGGCGCCGTGACCAGGGACTGGCGCGGAGACCGCGGCTATCCCGGGCTCGGTCCTCAGGGTGCGGGCCAGCCGGGCGAACGCGGCCGCATCAGCGGGGGAACCGGTGGTGCCGACCAGTTGCAGCGGGCCGTTGAAGCCCGGGCCGAATCCGGTAGCGAGCAGTTCGTAGGCCTGGTGGGTGGTGGTCGAGGCCGGGTCGTTGGCCGCGTCGGAGGAGCCGAGCCGCAGCGAAAGCACCGGGATGGCCAGCACGAGCATGACGGTGGCGGCGACGGCGGCCAGCGGCGCGGGGTGACGCTGCACGAAACCGGCCAGCCGCGCCCAGGCCCCGGATGAGCCGTCGGGTACGGGCCCGGCTGCGGCCAGCCGACGGCGTTCCCGGCGGGACAGCACCCGCATCCCGAGGTAGCCGAGCAGCGCAGGCAGCAGGGTGGTGGCGGCGGCCACCGTGAACAGCACCGTGATCGCCGCGGCGATGCCCAGACCGGATATGTAGCCGATGCGCAGCACGAGCATGCCGAGCAGGGCGATGCACACGGTGGTCCCGGCGAACAGGACCGCGCGGCCGGAGGTGTTCAGCGCACGGACGGCGGCGTCCTGGGGGGACATCCCGCCCTTGAGGTTGTTACGGTGCCGGGTGACGATGAACAGCGCGTAGTCGACGCCGACCCCGAGCCCGATCAGGATGCCCAGCGTCGGGCCGGCCGAGGGAATGGTCACTGCGTGCGAGAGGAGCCCGGTCGTCATCAGGCCCGAGATCAGCGCGGCGATCGCGATGACCAGCGGCACGAGCATGGCCAGCAGTGAGCCGAACGCGATGAGCAGCACGATTGCCGCGGCCACGACCCCGACGCCGGCGCTGATGCCGATCGAGGGCCGCAGCGCGTTCTCAACCGCCGGGCCGCCGATGTCGACCTGCACGCCGGGGGCCCGCGCCGACTCCGCGAGGTGAACGACGCGGGTGACGTCCGGTACGGCCAGGCCCGCCTGCGGGGCGTCGAAGACCACCGTCGCGTAGGCGATCTGCCCGTTCCGGCTGACCTGGGCGGCGCCGCGAGCCGAGTACGGGCTGATCACCGAGGCCACCGCGGGCGCGGCGGCGACCTGGCCCAGCATGGCCGTGATCCGGGCCCGTACCGCCGGAGCGTTCGCGCCGTCGCTGGCCCGCCACACGATCGTGTCCTGGTCCCCGGCGTGCCCGGGGAACGCCTGTTCCAGCAGGTTCAGCGCGGTGGTGGAGCCGGTGCCGGGCAACGTCAGCGCGTCCGAGTAAGTGGACCCCGCGATCCGCCCGGTCACCCCTAGGACGGCCAGCAGCGCCAGCCACCCGACTAGAACCCAGGCGCGGCGCTGGAAGCACCAGCGAGCCATAGCAGCCATGTCAGTCCCCTCTTCTGAGGCAGTTCCTTCTCCTAATGAGACATTAATGTCTCACATCTGAGAGAGAACGTACAGCATCGAGTCAATGATGTAAACTCTGCCCATGGCGAGGAGCGCAGCTATCCAGGGCCGGGTCGCCGAGGCGATCCTCGACGTGGCCGCGAACCTGCTGGCCGGCGGCGGCGAGCCGCCCAGCATGGCCGAGATCGCCGCGGCCGCAGGCGTGGGCCGGGCGACCCTGTACCGGCACTTCCCCACCCGCGAGGCGCTGCTGCAGGCCCTGAGCACCGCCGCCCGCGACGCCACCGCCACCCGGCTCGCCGAAGCCGACCTGGACGCGGTCCCGGTAACCGAGGCCATCGCCCGCGTCGCGCGGGTGGTCGCGGCGGGCGGCAGCAAGTACGCTGCTCTCATCAGCCGGTTCGGCATTTTGGGCGCCGCCGGCGCCGCCGAACAGCAGATCGGCACGATGATCCACGCGCTGCTGCAACGCGGCCTCGACGACGGCACGTTCCGCGGCGACCTTACCGTCGAGGAACTGGGCTTTGTGCTTGGTCAGCTGCTACAGGCCGCGGCCCGGATGACCGCCGAGCGCGTAGCAGGCGTCGAGAAAGCCGCCGCGCTCATCACCTCGGTGTTCCTGCACGGCACCGAGCGCCGCCACGACACCAACGCAGACGACCCGGCGAATTTACCAACAGTCACCCGGCCGGTGTCAGGCCTGGCACCACCATTCCGGTCATGCCCGACGGTCAGGGAAGCCGGGTCAACTGACGTTCAGGCGCGCGTGAGGTCCAGATGCGGCTCGGCTGGCGGCGTAGGCAGCGAGACAGCGCTCGCGCTGGGCGCCGGCCGGGGCTGGCGCGGCTCGCGGGCACCTGCCCCGCCGCCGCGGCCGCGGTAGACGAGCAGGCCGTTAACGGGATCCGGCACGCCGTCCAGGGCCCCACGTACGACCGGCAGGTTGCGGAACGCTTCCCACCGCTCCTCATTCTCAAAGCAGATCTCGAACACCACGCCCCAGCGGTCCGCATGCCACGACCCGTCGACGGCCCCGTTCGTCAGCGCGGCCTCGATCAGGGCAGAGTCGTGTTGCTCCTGCCACCGGAAGGCCGAAGACTCGCCGTGCAGGACCTCGATCGACCACCATTCAGCCATCAGGTAAATGGTACGTCTAGCTCCTGGATTTCGGCTTCGTACCGAGGCTGACCTGGGATCAGTTGCCGGGTTCGTACTTGAAGGAGAGCTGGAGCTTGGTGCGATAGGTGATCGCCCCGTCCTCGTCCAGGGAAATGTCCTGCTTGACGACCTCGGCCACCCGCAGATCGCGGAGCGTCCCGGCCGCCGTCTTAATCGCTTCTGACGCCGCGTCTTCCCACGACGTGCTGCTTGTCCCGATGATCTCGGTCACCCTGTACACGCTCATGCCGGTCTCCTTTGACCACGTGCGGCCCGCAGCGGGCTGCTGTGGCCAAGCTTGCCACAGAGCCACCCTGCCCGGTCGGAACGCCAGCTAGGTTGCGGGCTATGGGACCCTTTGAGAGGCTGGCCGCCCGGGGCGGTTCGGGCACGCCGCGCTGACTGGCGGGTTTCATCAACCCCATCCGCATCCCCTCGCACATGAATCCCATACGATCGGCTCTCATGGGAGTATTCGGGCTCAGGGGAGGCTTTTGTGCACCCGGATGCACCCGGGCTCCCGGAAGCCCAAACCCTCCCCGGAACGACGCACCACTGCGCGCTCGCGCATCACGGCACACACAAGTACCCGCC
>PLDT01000029.1:0-7781 GCA_003136255.1 Actinomycetota bacterium | reverse complement strand
GGTGTCGGCGGTCAGGGTGATGGTGGAGTGGCCGAGCTGGTCCTGCACGACCTTGAGGTCGGCTCCCGCGGCCAAATTGGTAGAGAGCAATGTTCCAACCATGCTGAGTAGGCCAGCTCGACGAACGGACGGTTGTGGCATCTGCCCTCGTCGCTGCGCTTTTCGGTTGTACCTGCTGGATAGCGACGCGCTTGCCCGCGCGTCGGTGATCAAAATCCGTCGGCGGTTGTGGACAACGGCGTGTCATGGATGTTTGCTTAGCTGACGATGCTAGATAGGATCCGTATTCCCCAGCCGGTTCTGGCTGAACTGCGGGCCATCGTCGGCCCGGAGCACCTCCGGCTGGCCGACGGCGAGCTGGCCGTGTACGCGCATGACGCGACGCCGTTGATCCGGGGCATGCCCGATGCCGTCATCGCGCCGGCGGATACCGAGCAGGTCGCCCGGATCCTGCGGCTGGCTACCGAGCACCGCATCCCGGTCGTACCGCGCGGCGCCGGCTCCAATCTCTGCGCGGGCACCGTACCGCTTAACGGCGGCATCGTGCTATCGACCGTGCGGATGAACCGCATCCTCGAGGTAGCACCCGACGAGATGCTGGCACGCGCCCAGACTGGGGTGACTACGCAGGCGCTCAACGATGCGGCGGCGGCCCACGGCCTGTTTTACCCGCCGGATCCGGGCAGCCAGACCGTCTCAACCATCGGCGGCAACGTCGCCACCTGCGCCGGCGGCCTGCGGGGGCTCAAGTACGGTGTCACCCGCAACTACGTGCTGGGGCTGACGGTGGCACTGCCGACCGGCGAGATCATCCGGACCGGCGGCCGGCTCTGGAAGGATGTCGCCGGCTACGACCTGACCCGGCTGATGACCGGGTCCGAGGGCACCCTCGGCGTGATCACCGAGGTGACGGTGGCGCTGCTGCCGGACCCGTCCACCAGCCGCACTGGCCTGGCCTATTTCGACACGCTGACCCAGGCCGGCCGCGCGGTCGCTGGCATCCTGGCTGCGGGAGTGATCCCGGCGACGCTTGAATTTCTCGACCGTAAGTGCATGGACGCGGTGGAGCAGTACGCGCATCTGGGGCTGCATTCCGATGCGGGCGCACTACTGCTGTTCGGCGACGACGGCGATGAGGTGGCCGTGGCCCGCAGCTTCGAGCGGATTGCCGCCGCTTGCGCGGACTCCGGCGCTATCGAGGTCCAGACCGCTGGTGATGCCACCGAGTCCGAAGCGCTGCTGACCGCCAGGCGCTGCACGCTGCCCGCGCTGTCCCGGCTGGGGTCGCTGACGATTCTGGAGGACGCCAGCGTGCCCAGGCCGCGGCTGGCCGAGATGGTCGCGCGCATCGACGAGATCGCCGCGCAGCACCAGGTCACCATGGCGACGTTCGGTCATGCCGGTGACGGCAACCTGCATCCGACCTGCGTGCTGGAATCCGCTGCGGACACTGAGGGAATCGCCCGGGCCGAGCGTGCTTTTGCCGACGTTTTCGGTACTGCCATCGAGCTCGGCGGCACGATCACCGGCGAACACGGAGTCGGCGCGGCCAAACTGCCTTACCTGGGGCAGCGCCTGGGAACCGAGCAGATGGCCTTGCTCCGGCGGATCAAGACGGCCTTCGACCCGGCCGGCATCCTCAACCCGGGAAAGCTCGGATCCTGATGACCGATGCGAAGGTGTCACAGGCCGGTTCGATCTTCGACCCGGACTTGCTGAGCCGCTGCATCTCCTGTGGCTTCTGCCTGCCGGCGTGCCCGACCTACGGGCTCACCGGGGACGAGGCGTCCTCCCCGCGGGGCCGGATCACCCTGATGCGAGCGTTGGAGTCCGGTACGCTCCCGCCCGACGACCCGACGCTGGCCGAGCAGGCCTCATTCTGCCTGGGCTGCCGCGCGTGCGAGCCGGTATGCCCGGCGGGGGTGCAGTACGGTGAGCTGCTCGAGCAATGGCGCGGGTACCAGTGGGCGGGGCGCCGCCGCCCACTGGTCGTCCGCTTCATGGTCATCGCAGCCGAACGCGCCTGGGCGCACCGGGTCGCCGGGCGGCTGCGCGGTGCCGCCCACACTCCGGCCTCGGCGTCAGGGCCCTCGCTGATGCTCGGCTGCTTCGAGCGCAGCCTGTTCCCTGGGGTGAGCAGGTCGGCGCTGGCGCTGGTGCCTGAGCTCGCGGTCCCTGGCCGGCAGGGATGCTGCGGAGCCCTGCACGCGCACAACGGGGAGCCCGAGCGGGGTAGGCAGCTAGCCAAGCAGCTCGGCGCCCAGCTGCCGGGGCAGATCGTCACCACCTCCGGCGGATGCGCCGCGTACCTGGCCGCCGTGATCGGCCGGGACCGGGTCACCGAGCTGTCGGAATACCTGCGGGATAAGTCCTTCGGCGAGGTCCGAATCGGGGACCGGCGGGCCCGGGTGGCCCTGCAAGACTCCTGCCATCTCCGCAACGGCCTCGGCGTATGGCGCGAGCCGCGGGCGCTGCTCGCCGCGATAGCTGACTATGTGGAGCTGCCGGACGCAGGACGGTGCTGCGGGGCGGCCGGGACCTATGCGCTGGTGCGGCCGCGCGACTCCCGGCGGGTACTCGATCCCAAGCTCGACCAGATCGAGGCGGCCGGGATCGATTACGTGGTGGCAGTCAATCCCGGCTGCCTGCGTCAGCTCCGCCAAGGGCTGCGCCGCCGGAAATCAAAGGTGCGGGCGGTGCACATCGCCGATCTGCTCCGTCTCGCCGCCCGCCTAGAACCACCGGGCAAGCCGGGCCACGGCACTGACACCCGGGTTGGCCCGGTGCCCTAGTGGCCGGCGGCTGAGGCTCCCACAGCGGTTCCCGACGGTTTTGGTCAACCTCCAAACGAGCGTCTCGCCTGAGCTCTTCGCGGGCGATCGAGCGGCGGTGGACGGCGTCGGTGGACGGCGTCGGGCCCGTCGGCAAACACCTAGGCGGCTCGTCGCGCAGTTCAGACGACGGTCAGGCCATGGGCCCGGAACTGGTCCTCCACCCGGCGCACCAGCTCCTGCGCGGCGGGCGGTACGTCCGCCAGCTGGTAGGAGAGCCGCAGGTCGGCCCACTTGCCCGCGCCCAGCTGGTGGAAGGGCAGCACCTCTACCCGCTCTACGTGGGCCAGCGTGCTGGTGAACCGGGCTACCTTCTCGACGTCGTCTGCGGCATCGGTGAGCCCGGGGACCAGCACGTAGCGCACCCACATCCGGTTGCCGCGGTCGGAGAGCCGGCGGGCGAAGCGTAGCGTCGGGGCCAGCTCGGCGCTGGTCACCAGGTGGTACAGCTCCTCATCGCCGGCCTTGATGTCCAGCAGGAACAGGTCCACCAGGTCCAGGAAGTCCTCCGACGCGCGGGCGCCGAGGAAGCCCGAGGTGTCGACCGCGGTGTGCAGGCCGAGGTCTTGCTTGCAGCGGCGGAGCAGCGCTTGGAGGAAGCGGATCTGCAGCATCGGCTCGCCGCCGCTGACCGTGATCCCGCCGTGCGCGGTCCGGATGAAGCTGGCGTACTTGGCGACCTCGTCGAGCATCCGGCCGACCGTGACGCGCCGACCGTTGCGCAGGGTCCACATGTCGGGGTTCTGGCAGTACTGGCAGCGCAGCGGGCAGCCGGACAGGTACAGCGTGAACCGGATTCCCGGGCCATTGACCGACCCGGTGATCTCATAGGAGTGGTAGTAGCCGATCTCAGGGTCACCCTCGGCCGCGAGTTCTGCCTCCAGATCGGCCCGCGACCCGCCGTGGTGTTCCCGTACCGGCGTGATCGCGAGCCGCTTGGAAATCGTCATGGACAGCTACAGTGCGCCGTGGAACGTCCGGTGCAGCACATCCAGCTGCTGCTCACGGGTCAGCCGGACGAAGTTCACCGCGTAGCCGGAGACCCGGATCGTGAGCTGCGGGTACTTCTCCGGGTGTTCCATCGCGTCGATCAGCGTGTCCCGGTTGAGCACGTTGATGTTGACGTGGAAGCCGGACCCCTCGAAGTAGCCGTCGAGCAGGCCGGTCAGGGTGGCGACCTGCTCCGCCGGCGTCTTGCCCAGCACGGAGGGCACCAGGGTGCTGGTCAGGGAGATGCCGTCCAGCGCCTGGTCGTAGGGCAGCTTCGCCACCGACAGCGCGGAGGCGACCCAGCCGTGCTGATCGCGGCCGTTCATCGGGTTCGCCCCCGGCGAGAACGGCTCGCCGGACCGGCGGCCGTCCGGCGTGTTCCCGGTCGCCTTGCCGTACACCACGTTGGAAGTGATGGTCAGCACCGACTGGGTGTGCACCGCATCACGGTAGGTGGGGTGCTGCCGGACCTTGCCCATGAACTGTTCGACGATCCAGACGGCGAGCTCGTCCGCCCGGTCGTCGTTGTTCCCGTACGCCGGGTAGTCGCCCTCGACCTCGTAGTCCACCACCAGACCGGTGTCATCGCGGACCGCCTTCACCCGCGCATCCCTGATCGCGGACAGGCTGTCCGCGACGACCGCGAGGCCGGCGATCCCCATCGCCATCGTGCGGCGCACGGGGTAGTCGTGCAGCGCCATCTCCAGCCGCTCGTAGGCGTACTTGTCGTGCATGTAGTGAATGACATTGAGGGCATCGACGTAGATCCTGGCCAGCCAGTCCATCTCGGCGTCCAGCTTGGCCCTGACATCGTCGTAGTCGAGGTACTCCGCCGTCACCGGCGTACTCGGCGGCGCCACCTGCTCGCCGCTCACCTCGTCCCGCCCGCCGTTGATGGCGTAGAGCAGTGTCTTGGCCAGGTTGACCCGCGCCCCGAAGAACTGCATCTGCTTGCCGACCGGCATCGCCGAGACGCAGCAGGCGATCGCCGTGTCGTCCCCGGTTACCGACCGCAGCAGCTCATCGGATTCGTACTGGATGCTGCTGGTATCGATCGACACCCGCGCGGCGAAGTCCTTGAAGCCCTGCGGCAGCCGCAGCGACCACAGCACCGTGAGGTTCGGCTCCGGCCCGGGCCCGAGGTTGTTCAGCGTCTGCAGCAGCCGGAACGACGTCCGGGTGACCAGCGTCCGCCCGTCATCGCCCATCCCGCCGATCGCCTCGGTCACCCACGTGGGGTCACCGGAGAACAGCGCGTCGTACTCCGGGGTCCGCAGGAACCGGACGATCCGCAGCTTGATGACGAAGTCGTCGATCAGCTCCTGGACGCCGGACTCGCCGATCCGGCCCTCGTCCAGATCCCGCTGCAGATAGACATCGAGGAATGTCGAGGTGCGGCCCAGCGACATCGCCGCACCGTTCTGCTCCTTCACCGAGGCGAGGTATCCGAAGTAGAGCCACTGCACGGCTTCCTTCGCGGTGCGGGCCGGCCCGGAGATGTCGAAGCCGTAACTGGCGGCCATCTCCGCCAGTTCACCCAGCGCCCGGATCTGCTCGGCCAGTTCTTCTCGGTCGCGGATGACGTGCTCATCGGACGGCAGCGCGTCCAGCGAGGACTTGACCCTCCGCTTGTCCGCGATCAGCCGGTCCACCCCGTAGAGGGTGACCCGGCGGTAGTCACCGATGATCCGGCCGCGCCCGTAGGCATCAGGCAGGCCGGTGACGATATGTGCCCGGCGGGCCGCGAGCATCTCCGCGGTGTAGGCGTCGAAGACCCCGTCGTTGTGGGTCTTGCGGTACTTGGTGAAAATCTCCTTGAGCCGCGGGTCCACCTCGTAACCGTAGGTCCGCAGGCCGGTCTCGACCACGCGCCAGCCGCCGTTGGGCATGATGGCCCGCTTCAGCGGCGCATCGGTCTGCAGGCCGACGATGAGCTCGGCATCCCGGTCGATGTAGCCCGGGGCGTGCGCGGTGATCGACGACGGGGTACGGGCATCGACGTCGTAAACGCCACGCTCCCGCTCGACCGGGAACATCGCGGTCAGCCGAGCCCAGATGCCCTTCGTCCGCTCGGTGGGCCCAGCCAGGAACCCGGCGTCACCCTCGTAGGGCGTGTAGTTGTCCTGGATGAAACGGCGGGTGTCGATCGAATCCCGCCACACCTGCCCGTGGAAGCCGCGCCAGGGGTCGTCGGAGGGGACATCACCAAGGTCGCGGTGCGTCTCGAAAATCTGCGTGCTCATCAGCGCCACCTATGCACATGCCGCGGCTGCCAGGCAGGAAGCCGTTCCTGAGGTTGCTGACGCTACCCTTTCGGCCCTANNGCCGTAGGCTTCGCAGCAGAGGACAAGCCCTCGGCCGCCAGCCAGACGTGGGGAAACACCGCGCCGCTCGCGCTGGTCGCATTCGCGGTCACCACCTTGATGCTCAGCCTGATCAACACCGGCCTGTTCAACGCGGCGACCCTGCCCGTGGTCCTCGGCGTCGGGTTCGCCGTCGGCGGAGTCACCCAGCTCATCGCCGGGCTGCTCCAGTTCCGCATTGGCGATACCTTCCACGGCGTGCTGTTCAGCACCTTCGGCGCCTTCTGGGTTGCCCTGTACTACTACCTTCAGTTCTACTCCAAGGAAGTGCCCAAGGCCCAGGCCGGCCACGCGCTCGCGCTGATGCTGATCGCCTTCGGCGTCGTCGCCGTCGTGCTGCTCGCCGCTTCCTTCCGCACCTCCCTCGTGACAGTCCTGGGGATCTCGCTGCTGGTCGCCACCCTGTTCGTGCTGGCCGCCGGCAACTACTCGGCCAGCGTGACCACCGTCAAGGCCGGCGGGTGGCTGGGCATCGTGCTGGCCGGCGTCGCCTTCTACCTCACCCTCGCCACGGTAGGCCAGGCCTCCTACGGACGGGAGATCCTGTGGGTCGGGCACCTCGCCAAGAAGTAGGAACCACAAGCAAGGCAGCTCCAGGACTCCTGGACAAGACAGCGCGGTTACGGCCCTGGCCGTCCCGCGCTGTCTTGTCGTTAAGGGCCGACCAGGATGACCTCGAGCGTACGGGGGCCGTGCACGCCCTCGACCCGCTTCAGCTCGATGTCGCTGGTGGCTGACGGTCCGCTGATCCAGGTGAGGGGACGGTCGGCCTGCGCAGCCAGGCGGGCGACGGCCTCGGGGACAATCTCGACGACCTGGGCGGCGCGGACGATGCACAGGTGGTAGTCGGGCACGAGGGTGATGGCCCGGCGACCCTGATCGGGTGAGCCGTCCAGCACGATGGTCCCCGTCTCGGCGATCGCGACGGCCGCACCGGTTATCACTCCGTCGAAGCCGTCAAGGTCCTGTGCGGACAGGCCGTCGTCGGTCACGATCTCGATCCCGTCGGGCAGCACTGACGGGTCGAGTCCGGGCGGCACCACCATCCGCTGTGCGCCGCGCTCGGCTAGCGCCAGGCTGGCCGTGGCGGCCAGCTCGGCCGGCGATGTGCGGCGGACCAGGGCCCGGTAGTCGGTCAGGCGCTCGGCCAGCAGGTCAAGCAGCTGACCGGGGTCAAGGCCGCCCTGGGTCCGGAACGCGGTGTCACTACCCGCCCCGGCCCCGTCCGGTCCTGCACTAGCCGGTTGGATAGGCTCGCCGCCGTCAGCCAGCGCGGCGCGGATACGGGCCAGGACCTCCTCGCGCGCGCTCATGACGGCTTCCCGTGCTCGTCGCGCCACCACTGGCGGAAGGTCTGGACGGGCGGGACAGGCAGGTCGCGTGCCCGCGTCCAGGCCGCCAGCGGCGGCGGCAGCTGGCTGATGCGGCCGCGGCGGCGGCCAAGCGGCCGCCCAAGCCGGCTCGCCCGCTGCGCGGTCGCGAACCGGCCAGGCCCAGCCATCACCCACGCCGCCGCCGACATCGCGATCGCCTCGGAGCGCGGCACCCGGTGATTCCCGCGCGCCTCGTCCACGTGCCTGGCCCGCAGGTGGACCAG
>PLDT01000375.1:0-28575 GCA_003136255.1 Actinomycetota bacterium | reverse complement strand
CTAGCGGACACCCGGCGCTAACCGTTGAGGATCTGCTCCCTCAGGATGTCTGCGTGCCCGCCGTGCTGGGCGAGTTCGCGGGGGACGTGGAGGTACACCCAGCGCAGCGGGAGCGGGCCGCGTCAGTAGCCGTAGACGGTGTCGTCCAGCCCCAGGGATGACGTCGCACGCCATGATGACTCGCATGCCTCGCGGTGTGCCTGCTGGACGCTGGCGATGGTGTCGTCGTCAGGCCCAGCAATGTGGTCCGCGAAGGCACCAGCGACCGGCGTGCCTGCTCCTCGGTCAGCCCGTCCAGGCAGCGATTGAGTCCACTGCGGTGCTCGTCGAGGAACGCCTCGAACTAACCGAAGCATTTCAAGAGCGCCGCCCACGAGCAAACTACCGCTCACCGGCACAATCGGGCGTCCGCGGCGGCGGGCCGCGGTTCAATGCCACGTCCGCGGTCCTGTCCTGCCCTGCCGGCGGCGGGGACCGCGACACGTAGTGTGGGCAGGTGGAAGAACGCGTTCTGGGCAAGACCGGCTGCGCCGTCTCGGTGATCGGGCTGGGAACCTGGCAGCTGGGCGCCGACTGGGGCGAGGTGGCCGACGCTGACGCGCTAGCAACGCTGGAGGCGGCCGCGCAGGCCGGGGTCACGTTCTTCGACACGGCAGACGTGTACGGTGACGGCCGCAGCGAGCGGCTGATCGGCCGGTTCCTGGCCGCCCATCCGGGGCTGAGGGTGACGGTGGCCACCAAGATGGGCCGCCGCGTTGCCCTGGACCCCGCGCTGTACACGCTCGCCAACTTCCGGGCATGGACGGACCGGTCCCGGGCCAACCTGGGTACCAGCACGCTGGACCTCGTCCAACTGCACTGCCCGCCTGACCCGGTCTACTCCCTGGACGCGGTCTGGGACGCCTTGGACACGCTGGTCGCCGAGCGGCGCATCGCCGCGTACGGGGTCAGCGTGGAAACCTGCGACCAGGCGCTGACCGCGATCGCCCGGCCTGGCGTGGCCAGCGTGCAGATCATCCTCAACGCGTTCCGCCGCAAGCCGCTGGACCAGGTGCTGCCCGCCGCCCTGGCCGCCGGGGTCGGGATCATCGCCCGTGTCCCGCTGGCCTCTGGGCTGCTATCGGGCCGGTACACCCACGACACGACATTTGGCGCGGGCGATCACCGCAGCTACAACCGGCGCGGCGAGGCGTTCGACGCCGGCGAGACGTTCTCCGGCGTCGACTTCGATACCGGAGTCGACGCGGCCCGCGAGTTCGCCGCGCTGGCACCGCCCGGAGCGACCCCCGCTCAGGCCGCCCTGGCCTGGGTCATCCAGCAGCCGGGCGTGAGCACCGTCATCCCCGGGGCGCGCAACCCAGACCAAGCCCGCCAGAACGCGGCCGCCGCGGCACTGCCACCGTTCACCGGCGACCAGCTCAGCGCCATCAAGGCCATCTACGACCAGCGCTTCCGCGCCCAGGTCCACCATCGGTGGTAAACCGCAGCCACGTCCCGGTTACCCATCCCTGAGGCCACAGCAGGACCCCGCGTTCCACCGGACGCTGGCACGAGCCGATACTCCAGCTTCCTGGTCCGGCCCAGCGGACGTGAAGCACCAGTGAAGCACCATGCGCAGATGCGGACGAGTCTGGTGGCCCGTTACAGGCTGACGCTGAGCTGATTTGATGCCGGTATGCCACCATCCAATGGTGGAGATGACACTGCGGTTCGAGATCTTCCCGGACGATCTTGACGCCACCGTTGATTTCTATATGCGCGTCCTGGGTTTCCGCCTCACCGCCGATCGGCGCGGCCAGCGGGATGAGTATGTCTCGCTGCAGCGGGGTAGCGTGCGTGTCGGGGCCGCCAGGCGGGTAGTTCCGGATGTCCGTGCCGCGCGGCTGCCGCCTGCCGGGGTGGAGCTGGTGCTCGAAGTTGACGACGTCGTTGCTGAGCGCGACCGGGTGGCGGCGGCGGGATGGCCGCTGGCGGAGGATCTGCAGGACCGGCCGTGGGGCATGAAGGACTTCCGGATCCTCGATCCGGCCGGGTACTACTTGCGGATTACGGACCGGGCCCGGTAATCGCGTCCGCAGGCTCGGGCCAGCCGGACCAGTCATCCTCGCGGCACGTGAGAGCGTCTCCGCGGAAACGGCTTGTAAAATACCGCACAAGGCGTAGCGGAAACGCCGGGATGTGGCCGCCAGCGCCATAACCGGGCCTGGTCGGCGCTCTGTCCGCGGCATGTGAGTGTGTGGCGGAGGTCCGTCGACCGGCTGGTGTTAACTCGTTCAGCCTATTCCGGTCGCTGACTCCTTACAGCGTGGCAAGGTGATGGTCATGGCGCACAAGCTGGCGATCGAGCTACCGGATGGCAGTTGGCAGCTGCTTGAGCAGGTACCCGCGGAGCATGAGCTTCAGCTGCAGGAACAGCTCAAGCGGCAGCCTGAGCTGTTGCCTCTTGAAGAGCTCGGACTGGTAGGTCCCGCCCTGGTTGTGGGGCGCGAGTCGAGCCTGGATTCCGGTCGTGTCGATCTGGTTCTGCTAGGTAACGGTGGCGATCTGGCAGTGGTGGAATTCAAGACCGGTCCGCAGAATCCTGACTTCCGGGAGTGCCTGGCTCAGCTGCTCGACTACGGGTCGGACCTATGGGGAATGACCCTGGAGGAATTCGAGACGAGGGTCGCTCAGCGGTACTTTCACGGTCCGCATTGTCCGCCTGGAACGGTGTTGCCAGGGGCTTCACTCGACGAGGCGGTAACCACTTTGTGGGGCTCGGCGGTAGATGATGCTGTGGACTGGCGGGAACGTCTGCAGGCACAGCTTCGTGACGGCAGCTTTCATTACGTCGCGGTAGCACAGCACTTCACGCTGTCCGTTTTGCGCACGCTCCGGTACCTGAACGCGACCATGAAGTCAGCGCGTTTTTCTGCCGTCGAACTGGTCCGCTTCAGCGGCGGGGATCACGGGGCGTTCGAGGCGCGGGTAATCGCTGCGGCGGAGTTCCGGCCAGGCGACAAAGGATCGGCGAAGACTGCCCTTGCGGGCGCCGATGACCTTTGCGCGACCATCACCGATGATGAGTACCGCCATCACCTGCAAGACCTCTTCGAAGCACTGGCAAGAGTCGATGGCCTGACCGTTTTCTGGGGCACTACCGGCTGCTCACTTCGGGTAGCGGTGCCAGGCAGGGGGCCTCTGTCTATCGGCTGGATATTTCCGCCGGGACCGCCCCGGTGGATGGGCCTCACTGATGTCACCCTGGGCTGGTACGAAGACGCCAACGGGGTCGCCGTCTCAGACTCAGGGAGGGCGGGACTTGACGTCTACCTCCAGACGCTGGGCGTGCTCGCCGGCACCGCCAAGCCGAGGACAGGCGCGATCCGGGGCTGGACGTTCCCGCCTGCAGCTGTAATAAGCAATTCCGATGCACTGGAGGAAGCCATCCGAACAGTCGCCTCCTCACTGCTGGGAGACTAAACATGCGGTAAGCCCGCAAAGCGGCATGAGAGTGCGGGCTGACGACGTCGCCCTAGCGATTCTCATCGAAGTAATACCCGGTTATACTGAGGGTATGAAGACAGCGATCTCGCTCCCCGACGACACCTACGAGCAAGCCACCAGGCAAGCACAGGAACTGGGTATCAGCAGGTCCGAGTTCTTCGCCCGCGCTGCCCGCAGCTACCTGGACCAGCTGGCCTCGCGTTCGCTCACCCAGCAGATCGACGAGGCGCTGCGAACCGGCGATGACGACTCCAACGCCGCCGCTGCCGCCGCTGGCCGCAGTTACCTGGCCGGCCAAGACGACTGGTGACCGAGCGCAGCGCCATCTGCTGGGCCGATCTCGGCGAGGCGCGCGGCAGTAAGCCCGCCAAGCGACGCCCAGTCCTGATCATCCAGTCCGACCCCTTCAACGCCAGTCGGCTCAACACCACCATCGCGGCCGTCATCACGTCTAATACGGCGCTGGCCGCCATGCCCGGCAACGTTTTCCTGCCCGCGGCCGTCTCCGGCCTCCCCAAGGACTCAGTCATCAACGTCACCGCCCTCATCACCCTCGATAAGACCGACCTTGAGGAACCTGTCGGCTACGCGTCTGCATCCCTCATGGACGACGTCGACCGGGGACTTCGCCGCGTACTAGGGCTCTGACCGGTGACGCGCTCGCGGCGGCATGATAGTGGGCGTTACGAGGGCCGGGAGGCCAGAGCCATCTGACGCCCACGCCGCCCGTGAACATTGGTGCCGGCCCCACTGCCGACCTCGAAAACTTACCGGCATAAGTGCTGTTCCAGACTAAGAGCCTACCAGCTTCACATAGACATTCCCGCTGGCGGATGCAATGGCCAAGTAACTGTCATCGGGGCTGTAGGCAACAGACAGTGCAGCGTCGTTGGTGGGATACTGGAATTGTCCCGGGGTGGGGTTGTATAGCCACAAGTACACTCGCCCGTTTCCATCGGCTGCCGCGATAGTAGTACTTCTGGCATTGAATGAAATCGACTCGATTCCTTTAGTATCAGGATCGTGCAGAGTTTCGGCGACCTCGTAGTGGCTGGGCGAAAGCGTCGTCAGCCATGCCTCGCCGTTGCCCACGTGCCATACATAGACATAGCCAGCACTATTGCCGCTGACCAGTGCCCTGTTGTCCGCGGCGAAGACGACTGACCGCACAGCGGCCCCAAACGGGTCATTCAGAACGGTCGCGTGGCCATTAGCCCAAAGGTAGATGCGCCCGTTAGCGTCGCCCACGGCAAGTAGCGAGTTAGTGGGATTGAAGGCCACTGAGTTGACACCTGAACTACCTGGGTCGGTCATTGAACTGACCAGCCTCCACGTACTCGTCTGCCAGACGTTGATCGTTCCGCTCGTATCGCCAGCTGCCAGGTATTTATTGTTTTGACTGAATGCGACTGATCGGATGGGTGCGTCAGACGGATCGCTTAGAACAGTGGCGTGGCCGCTGGCCCAGACATAGACGTGTCCGTTAGCGTCGCCCGCGGCTAGCAGCGAGCTAGCGCGATTAAAGGCTATCGAGGTGACACCTTTGCTATTCGGGTTAGTCATTGAGTCAGCAACCTGCCAATTGCTCGTCTGCCACACACGGACGATCCCATTCGCATTCCCAGCCGCTAGGTACTTGCCGTCGAAGCTGTACGCGACGGTGTCCACCCCCGGGCTCACCAGCGTGACTAGGTTGCCGACCGTACTAGACGACGGGCTAGTTGTGGCTGCGGAGACCGACACTGCGGGAGAGGACAGGCTCGTCGTTGGGGTTGGCGGGCCTCCTCCTCGTGCAGCGAGAAGAGCAAAAATGCCGCCGACGACAGCGGCCACAATAAGCCCTCCTGCTCCTATCCAAGCACCTGTGTTGGGGTCGCCTCGGCCGCCCTTGCCAGCCTCTGGTTTATCCTCCGACATAGTCGTTCCTCACGAACGAAGTTGAGTCAATTGGCCGATAAAGCTAGTGGCCGGAGACATATCAATCCTGCTATAAGCCAGCCTGAGAGTTCATGCTGTAACAGGCTGATCGAGTAGTCTACCTCTTTCCGGATCCGTTTCGACTGCACGACAGCTCCTGCACATTTACGCCCGCTCATCGGCAGAAGAGTGAGGTCTTATAGCACGGACCCGGGGCCACCTGCGCATCCTCTAATACGCGTAGAGCTGATCCAGGCCGACCAGACGGATGTCGGGGCGTTGGTCGGCTAGCAGTTGGCGGTCGAAGCCTGCGCCGGAGTAGCAGGCGAGTACCGCGTGCTGGGTGTCGAATCCCTTGACCGCGAGCAGGTCCCGGGCACGCCGCAGGCGCTCGACGTGGCGCAGGTCCATAACCCGGTCCCACTTCACCTCGCCGAGGGAAAGAACCTTGCGCGGCCGCCCGTGCTCGGCGGGCGCGAGCACCGCGACGTCGATCTGGATCTGGGTCCGGTTGGCTGGGTCTGCGACTACCCCGGACCCCACCTCGCCTGGCGGCCCGCCGAAGACGGCGGGATCAGCAGCGGCCGCGTAGTCGCGGCAGATCGCTTCGAAATGCGGCCCCGTTACCTGGGACAGGAAACGGGCGCGGGCTCCGGACCAGACGGCTGATCCGCCGCCGAGTTCCAGGCGTGCCCATTCCCGGCTCATGACGGCCTGGTAGAAGGTNNATGAGCGGCTCGGCGATGCGGTACCTCGCCCGTCCCGATCTGAACAGATCGGGCTCCTTGATCAGCAGCCGGGAATCCTCCAGGACACGGAGGGGATGCGCGACCTCGTTGGACTTCCGGCCGATATAGCTGGCGATTCCGCCGGAGGTGTTATTTCCCTCGGCGACGGCCGCGAGCACAGAATGATAGAGCGACGGGTCGCGGATCTCGGTCTCCTCGGCGAGCAGGTAGCGGGCTTCCCGGAAGAGCGGGGTCTGCGGGTTCAGCACGGTCCGGATCACCCAGGGGTCAAAGTCAGCGAGGTCCGCGGGGGTGTCTTCGCGCAGGAGCTCCCGCCGGTAAGCGGGAGTTCCGCCTGCCACTGAATGCACCAGCACGGCCAGCTTGGGGTCGGTGATGTCCCAGAACCGTGCGGCGTCTCGGTAGCCAAAGGGGTGGACAATCAGCTCGAAGCCCGCCCGCCCCCGCAGCGGCGCCGACCCGGAAAGCAGCCCGCCCATCACTGACATGGCGGAGCCGCACAGGAGGAGCCGCGTGCGGCTCGTTGATCCGCTTCCCCCCGGGCCAAGCTCTCGCTGGATGATCGACGGCAGGCTGGGTGACGCCTTGACCAGGAAGGGGAACTCATCAATGACCACTGGAACGACACGATCCCCGGCCAGCCGGAACAGGTACGCAATGGCGTCAAGCCAGTCCCGGAACGGCGGGACCGGCGACCTGCTGAAGCGGATGAGCTCGTCGGCGAACAACCGGAGTGAGACCGTCTCGGTCAGCTCCAAGGCCGGGAAGTAGATCCCGCCCAGGGCCGTCGCCAGCCCCTGGAGGAGATAGCTCTTGCCCTGTCGGCGCCGTCCGCTGACCACGCCCAGCGTGGCGCCAGGCCGGGCATCGGTGGCGAAGGCGACCAGCCCGGTCCACTCGGTATCTCGGCCGAACAGGTGAGGCGGCTTAGGTGGCGTCCCAGCCTGTGAAGCGTGCATGACCGAAGTATACTTGACCGAAGTACATTTCACCCAATCCTCCGCAGGGAAATCCTTGACTGCCTATCGCTGATAGGATAATGTCCTATCAGCGATAGGAAAGCGTGAGGGAGGGTCAGATGACACGGATCTACCTGGCTCACGCCCCGGCCGTCGACAATCTGATCAGTCCGTGATGGCGGGCTCGGTCGCGAAGCGCCGTGAGGCGAGGATGGCGGGGATCGTGGCGTGTGCCTGGACGCTAGCCCGGGAACACGGGATCGCCGGGGTGTCGCTGCACGCCCTGGCCCGGGAGGTCGGAATCCGTCAGCCGTCGCTGTATGAGTACTTCGACTCGAAGCACGCCTTGTACGACGCGATGTTCGCCGACGGCAACCGGCGGCTGGTCGAACGCCTGGACACTACGACGTTCTCCCGAGAGCCCCGTGACGCGCTCAAGCAGTGGCTGGCCGTCTTCACGGCGTTCGCGGGTGAGGACCCCGCCCGCTACCAGCTGCTGTTCCAGCGGCCGATCCCCGGCTTCACACCCTCGCGGGAATCGTATGCGCCGGCCGAGGAGGTACTGGACCGCGCGGTCACGCTGATGCGGGCCGCAGGGGTGACCGGGCCGGGCGACATCGACTGCATCGTCGCCATGACCGCCGGTCTCACCGAGGCTCAGCTCAGCAACGATCCTGGCGGCAACCGCTGGCTCCGCCATCTCGACCGTCTCGTCGACCTCCTGGTCGACGACGCCATTGCCAGGGGAGGACCAAATGGAACCTGATCGCATCGACCGCCCGGAAGCTCGCCGCCTCGCCGAGGAGGAGTTCCAGCGCTTCGCGAAGCTAGCCGCCGGACTCACGCCAGATGAGTGGACGCTGCCCACCGACTGCAGCGCATGGGACGTCCGTAAGATCGCCCTGCACGTGCTCGGATCGGCTGACGCGCAGGCCTCGGTGCGGGAGTTCGCGCACCAGTTGCGCGGGGGGCTGCCGCTGAACAAGCAGATCGATTCGCATCATTGGGTAGACGGCCTGAACGAGCTGCAGATCCGCGAGCGCGCCCACCTCTCCGACGAGGACCTGGTCGGCCAGCTCCAGGAGGTAGGCCCGAAGGCGGTCCGGGGCCGGTGGCACACGCCGCCCCCGATGCGGTACCTGCCGCTCCCGTTCGGCCCGCCGATTGGCTGGCAGCCGCTTAAGTACCTCCTCGACGTAGGATTCACCCGCGACATCTGGTGCCACCGCATCGACATCGCTCACGCGACCGGCAGGCCGATGGACCTCACGCCGGGCCACGACGGCCGCCTGGTCGCCGACATCGTTGCCGAATGGGCCTCGATTCACCGTCAGCCGTTCGACCTCGTGCTGGAAGGCCCGGCGGGCGGAACCTTCCGCCAGGGCCACGACGGCGAACACGTCGAGATCGACGCCATCGAGTACATCCGCACGCTCACCGGCCGCCGGCCGGGGCGCGGCGTGCTCAGCCACTCGCTGCCCCTCTGAGCCCGTTTCACCACCACATCCACCACCAGGAGGAGTCACCATGGCCACCGTCATCATGCAGAAGTGGGAGGGCCTTACGCCCGACCAGTACGACGCGCTCCGCGAGATTGTCGGCTGGGACCGCGACATGCCCGCCGGAATGCGCTTGCACGTCGCCTCATTCGGCGACGGCGTGCTGAGCATGACCGACGTATGGGACAGCGAAGAGCTGTTCGGCACGTTCGTCCAGACCCGGATCCTGCCCGGACTTCGCCAACTTGGCATCCCCGGTCAGCCCGACATGATCACCCAGGCCGCACACGAGGTCACCGCCGCAGGAGATCGCTAGGATCCCGATGTGATCGTGCGGGCGGCCAGGCCAGAAGACGAGGCCGGTCTGGCCGCGCTGGCCGGGGCGAGCCCCGACGGCGGGGCGGTCGCGTTCACGGCGGAGCAGCACGTCCCTGCCCGCGAGGTGACCCGGGAGCACGACATCTCGGAGTGCGTCGTCGCTGAGGTCGACGGGGCGGTCGCCGCATCGGGTCAGCTTGACCTCGGCACCTGCCGGTTCGAGGGCGAAGACGTCCGCTACGCGCTGCTAAGCACGCTGCGGGTACACCCGGACTACCGCAGGCGCGGGATTGCCGCCCGGCTGACGGACTGGCGGCTGCAGCGGGCCGCCGAGCTCGCCGGACATGACGCGATCGTTGTCGCCTATATCCAGGCCGGAAACGCCGCCTCGGCGGGCAACGCGCGCCGGTGGGCCACGCAGGTCGGCGGCCGGCTTATCGTCACTCCGGTGCCGATGCGCCGGCGCCCGCCCCGGCCGCGGGCCAGCCTGACGGTCAGGCCGGCCGTCGACGCCGAGCTGGGCGAGATCGCGGCGGCGATCGACGCGCACTACGCCGGGCACGACTTTGCGCGGCGATGGAACCAGACGCGGCTGGCCGGCTGGCTCGCGGCCAGCCCCTTCCCCGACCCGGTGAACCACTACCTGGTGGTGACCGACCAATCCGGGCGGCTGCTCGCCGGCCTCGGACTGCATGAGGAAGGACGGCTTTCGTCGCTGGTGATCACGCACCTCCCGGCCCACCTGAGGGCCGCCAACGCGGTGCTGCACGTCGTGCCGCGCGAGGGCCGGATGCGTAACCTCATCGCGGACAAGGCCTGGTTCGTGCCTGGCCAGCTCGGCGCGGCCCGTTACCTCTGGGAGGTGACCCGCTGGGAGTGGCGCAACGCGGGCACGAGTCTGCTGCTGACGCATGACCCCCGCAGCCCAGTCCACGACGTCATCGCCGCCCGGCCCTGGCTGCCGACCACCAGCGCAACGGTCGCCGTGCGCTCACGCACGCCGATGCGCGAAGAGACCATCGTCGAACAGCTCTAAGCGGGCCCGGGCGTCGCGCGCTTGACGTGCTCGGTGAACTCGGCCCATGCCCTCGGGCTCACGTCGATCACCGGTCCGTCAGGGTCCATGGAGTCCCGGACGGCGACCAGCGCCTGGCCGGTCCCGACTTCGACGCAGTTGCCGTTGGAGCGGCTGTAGGTGGACTTCCGCCAGTTTGTCTCAGTCATGTCACCTATTGTGATAGCTCAGTCACTTTTAGGGAACAGCTGGCGGCCTGGCGGGCGCAATCTGTGATCAACTCGTTACAATCAGCACATGCGGGACATGATGCGCATTGCGCATCCGGATAGCGGAGTTCACCAGCGCGGCTGCGCTGTCACCTCAAGACCGGAAAGGCGTCAGGCGGGCGGTCGCCGGCTGCTGACGTACCGGATGAGGTAATCGCCGGCCAGGACGGCGGCACCGACGCCGCCGACGAAGAGGATCAGCACCCCGACGGTGTACAGGTCGGCCGCGACCAGCCCGAGCGTGCCGACGACCAGCCCGAGCAGGATGACCAGGACAACCGCTCCGACGTTTCTGCTTCTTCTCATGTGCCGGATGCCCCTCCGGGGAACGTTGGGGGGTGCTCTCACTTGGGCCCGGAACGTGGTGGTAGTTATAGCTTGGCAGCTTTGCAGCCGCGATGCGAGTCCGCAGCGGAGGCGCGCGATGGTGGCAGTGGTGCACGTTCTGGCCGTGAATCCGGTGCCGGCCCGGTCGCAGATGGGGTCGTCACTGGGGTTCCACATCATCCTGGCGTGCTTCGGCGTGGCGTTCGCGGCCGTCACCATGACCGCGGAATGGATCGGTATCAGGCGCGGCGATGCCGCGGCGCTGCTGCTGGCGCGCCGCTGGTCGAAGGTCATGGCGGTGCTGGTCGCGGTCGGCGCGGTGTCGGGGACCGTGCTGTCGTATGAGATGGGCCTGCTGTGGCCGGGCCTGATGGGCCGGTTCGGCGCGGCGATCGGCTTCCCGTTCTCGCTGGAGGGGATCTTCTTCTTCCTGGAAGCGATCTTCGTCGGGGTGTACCTGTACGGGTGGGAGCGGCTGCCGCCCTGGGCGCACTGGTGGAGCGGGGTGCCGATCGTGGTGTCCGGGGTGCTGGGCGCCATGTCGGTGGTCGCGGCGAACTCGTGGATGAACTCACCGGCCGGCTACACGCTCAGCCACGGGAAGCTCACCAGCGTGAACCCGGTGTCGGTGTTTTTCAACGCCTCGACCCCGTATGAGACCGCGCACATGGTGCTCGCCGCGTACATGGTGACGGGATTCCTTGTCGCCGGCGTCTACGCGGTGGGGCTGCTGCGCGGTCGCCGGGACCGCTACCACCGGCTGGGCTTCGCCATCCCGTTCACGATAGGCGGGATCTGCGCCCCGCTGCAGGTGATGATGGGGGACATCATCGCCCGGTTCATCGCGACCAACCAGCCGGTCAAGTTCGCCGCGATGGAATACGTCACCACCACCACGCGCGACGCTCCCGAATGGGTCGGCGGGATCTTTATCAACGGCAAGGTCTACTTCGGCGCCGCCATCCCGGCGTTCGACTCGATCTTGGTCGGATTCAGCCCGCACACCAAGGTCATCGGCTGGGACAGCGTGCCCGCGTCGCAGCGGCCGCCGCTCGTCACGCTCATCCACCTGAGCTTCGACCTGATGGTGGGCATCGGCTTCTTCCTGTTGGCGCTGGCGGCGTGGCAGGCCTGGTGGTGGTGGTTCCACCGCCGGCTGCTGCTGACCCCGTGGTTCCTGGTGCCGTCTGCCGTCAGCGGCGTGGCCGCGGTCGCCGCGATGGAGGCGGGGTGGGTCGTCACCGAGGTCGGCCGCCAGCCGTGGATCGTCTACCGCGTCTTGCTGGTGAGCCAGGCGGTCACCCCGTCCACCGGTGTCCCGATCACACTCGGAGTGATCCTCGTCCTGTACGCCATCTTGACCGTGGTCTCGATCGGCGTTCCGATGGCCATGTCACGGCGGTGGCGGCGGGGGACGGCCGCCGAAGAGGAGTCCGAGCAGGTGCCGTACGGCCCCTCGCCGGCCGGGGCGCCATGAGCCCTACGCCGGAGGACATCGCGGCCGCCGCGATCCTGGTGGTGGTCCTCGCCGCGTACGCGCTGTTCGGCGGGGCGGACTTCGGCGGCGGGATCTGGGACCTGCTAGCGGGCGGCCCCGAACGCGGCGCGGCCGCTCGGGAACTCATCGACGAGTCCATCACGCCGGTCTGGGAAGGCAACCACGTCTGGCTGGTCTTCGTCCTGGTGGTGCTGTGGACCTCGTTCCCGCCCGCCTTCGCCGCCGTCATGACCGCGCTGTTCGTCCCGCTCAGCCTGTCCCTGCTGGGAATCGTCCTGCGCGGGGTCGGATTCGCCTTCCGGCATACCGCGCAGCGGCTACGGATGCAGCAGTTCACCGGCGCGACGTTCGCCGCCGCCTCGTTGATCACACCGTTCTTCATGGGCACCGTCGTCGGGGCCGTCGCCACCGGGCAGGTGCCGGTACACCCCGCTGGTAACGTGCTGGCCGCCTGGACCTCGCCCACCGCCATCCTTACCGGGTTCCTGTTCGTCGCCGCCTGCGCCTACCTCAGCGCGGTGTTCCTCGTCCTGGAGGCCCGCCAGCGCGGGCACCAGGACCTGGTGCGCTACTTCTCGCTGCGCGCCACCGCGGCCGGGGTGGTCACCGGTGCGCTCGCCGGCGGCACGTTCGCAGAACTGTCGGCCAGCTCGCCCTACGTCTACGCCCGCCTGACCGGCATCGCCCTGCCGCTGGTGGCGGTCTCCATCGCCGCGGGGATTGCCGTGCTGGGCATGCTCTGGCTGCGCTGGTACCACGCCCTGTTCCTGCGGGTGACGGCCGCGATCGCCGTGGCGACCGTGGTGGGGGGCTGGGGACTGGCCCAGTACCCCTACCTGGTCCCCACCTCGCTGCCGCTGGCCGCGGGCAGCGCGCCCACCGGGTCCCTGGTGGGGGTATTCGTCGTCGCGGGCCTCGCGCTGCTGCTCGTGGCGCCCGCGTTCGCCCTGCTCTACCTCCTGCAGCAGCGGCGCGTGCTGACGGAAGCCGATACGGACGCGGACCTGCGGCTCGCCGCTCAGGTCGATCGAGCCCCTCGCGGCCGGCCCGCGGCCGCCCCGGCGCCGGCCGGGACCTCGATCACGAGGGCGCTGGTGCTGGCCGTGCTGGCCGTCAGGGTGATCAGGGATGTCTTCTCACGCTCTCGCCGCCGGTGACGCCCGTCGCTGAATCCGGGCCCGCGCTCGGTAGCGTGGAGGAATGCTGCTCGCTGAGAACCTGCTGCTCCTAGTCACCGATGATGCCAGCGGCCGGCTGTATGTTCGCACGGACCCGCTGGATCCAGCACTGGCCGGCGCGAACCTGATCGAGCTCACCATGATGGGCAAAGTGGACCTGTCGGGTGAGGGAAGTGCGGGCAAGCCGGGCCGCCTCATCGTCTGTGAAACCTCCCCGGCCGGTGATGAAGTCCTCGACGCGGCGTTGCGGATCGTGCTGGCGCGTACCGGGCACAGGCCATCTGCGGTGATGAGGCCGTTGGGCAGGGACCTGCGGCGGACGCTGTATGAACGGCTGGCCGCCGCCGGGGCGGTCCGCGCTGAGCCGGCCAGGGTCCTGGGAGTGTTCCCGGTCCGCCGGCTGGTGACCCAGGCCCTGGTGCAGCAGGCAGCGCCGGATCTGGGCAGCGCGGTACTCATCGCCCTGGTGCACGCCCTCAAGTGCGAGCACAAGATTGTCGATCCGCGGCTATCGGGCCTGTCCAGGCGGGAGCTCAGGGCCCGGGCTGAGCAGATCGCCCAGAGCAGCTGGACCTCGCAAGCCCTGCGCCAGATGATCGATGCGACAACCGCCGCGGTCAAGTCGGCTGCGGCCGCGGCCGCCAGCGCGGGTTAGCATCGCGACCGCCGGCACGGACGTCAGGTCCCGGTCACCGAGACCAGCGGTCCGGCCGGAGAGGGCACGAGCAGGCGTCGCGTCGCCTCCAGACCCCAGTCGTCCAGCTCAGCCAGGCCGTCCCCTGACGAGCGCAGGCCGCCGAATCGCCGGATGGTCTCGGCCCAGGCCTCCCGCCGCTGCACACCGGGCCTGGCCAAGAGGCAGTCGGGGTCGTTGACCCAGAGCCTGCCGTGCTGCCAGGCCCGGGCGACGACGTTCCTGGTGGCGTTGCGCCCCGACGGCTTCGTCGGGTGGCCGTCCGGCGGCTCGTAGCGGGCGTCGATGTCCGGGCCGACCCGCATCGCGTCGACCAGGCCGACCGAGGGCAGGATCGGCGCCCCGCAGCCGACCAGCACTGCCGTGGGACCGATCGTGTCCCGGATCAGGCGCAGACCGCGCCGGTAGGCTTCCACCCCGCTCACGTCCTCATGGCGCAGGCCCTCGCAGGCGCCCGCGTAGGCGAAGTCGACCTTGAAGTAGTCGATGCCCCACTCCCGCATGGTGCTCAGCACGTCGATGAGGTAGCGCGCGGCACCCGGATGGGTGACGTCTAGGGCCGTGCACTCCTCCCGCACCACGTTCCCCGCGGACACCGGCTCCGAGGTCTGCGGGCTGCGCACCGCCCACTCCGGGTGCCGGGCGAGCAGCTCGCTGCTCCTGCCGATCAGCGCGGGCGCGATCCATATCCCGGCCCGGCGGCCGGCGCCGCGGATCCGGCGCACCAGGTCGGGCAGGCCGGCGAACCGGCCCGACGGGACCAGCCAGTCGCCCGGTGCGGCCTGGTAGCCGTCGTCGATCTGCACCACGCGCACCGGCAGCCGCAGGTCGTCCATGGCCGCGAGGTTCGCCGTGATGTCCGCCTCGGTCACGTTGGCGTAGTACTGGTACCACGAGCACCAGACCGGCGGGATCTGCCGCAGGCTGCCGCGCGCTACGCCCGCCCGCGCAGCGAACCCCTCGCCCCACCGGCACAGCGCGCCCGTCAGCCCGCCCGGTTCCTGGTCCGTTATCTGGCTGACCGGTCCGTCGGCCGTGACTTGGACGTACCCGTTCAGGACCCGCGCCTGTATGACCGGAACAGAACGTGACGCGTCCTGCCCCGCGAACAGTGCCACCGGCCCTCCAGTGCCGGGGTCCAGGGCGAGCAGCCCGGAGCCCTGGTGCACGCCGGGCGGCGGCGATGCGCCGTACTGGCAGTCGATCGCGAGGGAGTCCGGTGGCGGGACGGCGGGCGCCGCGGTCACCGGCAGGATCTCGGTGGCGCTCCATGACTGCCAGCCCTCGGCGTAGACCGCGGCCCGGTCCGGGTCGACGGGCACCCGAGCAATCTCGCGCTGCGGAGGCCGCGTCATTCGTCCGGGCTCGCGAGGGGCAGCAGCGGGCCGCTGCCGTTAGCGATGGCGTAGAGCCAGCACCGCGCCTGGTGACCGGGGGACACGTCCATGTCCTCCGGGTGACGCGTGCAGATGTCCGTCGCGAACGGGCACCGGGTGCGGAACCTGCAGCCGGTACCCAGGTCGGCCTCGCGCTCCTCCGCGGCCCGCGCGGCCCGCGCCGACTGGCGCTTGGCGCGAGCGGCGGCCAGCACCGCACGGGAGGCCGTGGGGTCCGGCGCGGCCCGGGAAAGGATCTGGGTATAGGGGTGCGACGGGTGCAGGATCACCTCGTCGCTCGGGCCTCGCTCGACGATCTCGCCCCGGTACATCACGACGATCTCGGACGAGAAGTGCCGCGCGGTCGCCAGATCGTGCGTGACGTAGAGCAGGGCGAGGTTGCGGTCCGCCTTCAGCCGGTCGAGCAGGTTGAGGATCTCCAGCCGGATCGAGACGTCGAGCATGGACACCGGCTCGTCGGCGAGCAGCACGTCGGGGTCGGTCGCCAGCGCCCGCGCGATCGCCACCCGCTGCCGCTGCCCGCCGGACAGCTCGTGCGGGTGCTTCGCGGCGATCTCATCGGGTGGCGTCAGGTTGACCGAGCGCAGCAGATCCGCCGTCGCCGTATCCAGGGCGGCGCCGCGCAGATGACGCTGGCGGAGCTGCAGCGGCCGGCGCAGATGGTGCGCGACGGTGTGCATCGGGTTCAGCGAGGCGAACGGATCCTGGAAGATCATCTGAACCCGGTGCCGGTAGGCCCGCAGGGCCGCACCGTGCCGGGCCGCGGGCTGGCCGTCGAGCAGGATCTCACCCGCCGTAGGCTTCACGAGCTGCCCGATCGCACGAACGACCGTCGACTTGCCGCTGCCGCTCTCGCCGACCAGTGCGAGCGTCTGGCCCTCCTGGAGCGCGAACGAGAGCCCGTCGACCGCCCTGAACCTCGCGCCGCCACGCTGCCGGTACTCGACCGTCAAATCCCGGACCTCGAGCACGCTCACCGCTCGCCTCCGCCGCTCTCCGCGCCGATCGCATCGTCCGCGGTCACCGGGGTCGCGGTGCCGGGTGCTGCCCCGCCGAGCTCGGCCGGCGGGCCGTCCGGCCGGGCATCGGGGTCGTGCAGGTGGCAGGCCACGGTCCAGCGGTCCGCTTCGGCTCCGCCGCGCCGCGCCGCGACCGGCCGCAGCACTGGCGGCACGCTGCGGCACGGGCCGAACGCGTAGGAGCATCGGGGACCGAACGGGCACCCGGCGAAGTGCTCGCGCAGGTCCGGCGGCGTGCCGGGCACGCCGCGCAGCTCGCGCCGGGCCCCGCGGATGTCGGGAAACGAGCGCAGCAAGCCCAGCGTGTAAGGATGCGCTGGAGCCGAGCCGACCCTCTCGGACGGGGCATACTCGATGATCTCGCCCGCGTACATCACCGCGAGCCGGTCGCTGATCTCCAGCAGCAGCGACAGGTCATGGGTGATGAAGATGACGCTGAAGCCGAGTTCCTCGCGCAACCGCTCGATCTCATCGAGGATCTCCCGCTGCACCACCACGTCGAGCGCGGTCGTGGGCTCGTCCATGATGACGACCTCAGGCTGCAGGGCCAGCGCCATCGCGATCATGACCCGCTGCCGCATGCCACCGGAGAGCTCGTGGGCGAAGCCGCGGATTCTCGCCGGGTCGATCCCGACCATCTCGAGCAGTTCGCGGGCGCGCCGGTGGCGGGCGGCCCGGTCCATGGCCGGGCGGTGGGCTTCGAAGATGTCGTCAAACTGCCTGCCCAGGCTGGTGACCGGGTTGAGCGCGTTCATTGCGCTCTGGAAGACCATCGAGACCTTGTTCCACCGGTATCCGCGCAGGCTCTCGCTGTCCAGCGTCATGAGGTCGACCGGGGTGCCGCCGTCCGGGAAGTAGGTGATGCTGCCGCGGGTGAGCTCGGCGGGCGGCCGCAGCATCCGGGTCAGCGCATAGGCGAGCGTGGACTTGCCGCATCCGCTCTCTCCGGCGATGCCGAGCACCTCACCGCGGCGCAACTCCACCGTCACATCACGAACGGCCCGGATCGGCCGCGGCCCGGCATACTCCACGCACACGTGTTCCGCGCGCAGCACCAGATCGCCTGCGGTCATCGCGACTTTCCCGGCCGGTAAACCCGCAGCCGCGGGTTGAGGACCTCATCAAGCCCGAAGTTGATCAGCGCGAGGCCCATGCCGAGCAGCGCGATGCAGGCGCCCGGCGGGATGAACCACCACCACGCGCCGAACGAGAGCGCCTCGTCGTTGTAGGCGATGTTGAGCATGTTGCCCCAGGTGAGCGTCGTCGGGTCGCCGAGCCCGATGAACGCGAGCCCGGCCTGGGTGAGGATCGCGAAGATCATCGCGAAGATCAGGTTGGACACGATCACCGGGAGTTCGTTCGGCAGGATCTCCACGAGAATTATCCGGAACGTTCGCTCGCCGGACGCCCTGGCTGCCAGCACGTACTCGCGGTTGCGGACCGACAGCGTCTGCGCCCGCAGGACCCGCGCCGATGCGGCCCAGCTGGTGAGCGCGATGATCAGGATCAGCGGCAGCAGGCTGTTCGACTTCACGTAGGCCAAGACCAGGATGACCAGCGGCAGCGTGGGGATCACGAGGATCACGTTGGTCAGCAGCGACAGTGCTTCGTCGACGATCCCGCCCGCATACCCGCCGCTGATACCGATCAGGATCGAGATGGCCGTGGCGATCAGGCCGGCCCCCGCGCCGATCTCCAGCGAGGCCCGTGCGCTGACCACGAGCTGCGCGAAGACGTCCTGCCCGATCTCGTTGGTGCCGAGCAAGTGGCTGAGCGACGGCGAGGCCCAGTCGTGAGTGCTGAGGGCGTTCGCGTTATGGACCAGAAACGGGCCGACGATTCCGACTCCGGCGAACACGCCGACGATGCACGCGCCAGCGAGCAGCCTGCGCGACCTGAAGATCTCGCGCAACCGCCCGCCGAGCCGGTGCGCACCCGCGTCGGCGACCCCGGGATCGATCTGGACGACACCCGTGACGCTGCTCATCGGGACAGCCTCGTCCGCGGATCGATAAAGCCGTACAGCAGGTCGACGATGAGGTTCGCGCCGAGCACGGCGAGCGTGATCACCAGGAAGATGCCCTGCATCAGGGGGTAGTCATCGTTTGACACCGCGTCCACGAGCTTGAAGCCGATTCCCGGATAGGAGAAGACGTATTCGACCACGATGGCCCCGCTGACCACGAAGCCCAGCGAGATGGCGAACCCGGCGACGCTGGGCAGCACGGCATTACGGGCCGCGTAGCTGATCATGATCCGGCGCGGCGGCAGCCCCCTGGCCTCGGCCGCGACGACGTAGTCGTCCGACAGCGTAGAGACCATCAGGTTGCGCATGCCGAGCAGCCAGCCGCCGACCGAACTGATCACGATGGTGAGCGCGGGCAGCAGCGCGTGCTGTACGGCCGACCCGAGGAACGCCAGGTTCCAGCCGGGAACAATGTCGGAGTTCGTGTTGTAGCCCTGGCCGGCCGGGAAGATGTGCCAGACGTTGGTCGCGAACAGATAGATCAAGATCAGCGCGAGCCAGAAGTAGGGCATCGCGGTCAGCAGGGTGGTGGACGGGATGATCGCGTCTAGCTTGGAGCCCCGCTTCCAGCCCGCCAGCGTCCCGAGCACGATGCCAAGTACCCAGCTGATCACCGTCGCGGTGCCCACCAGGATGAGCGTCCAGTAGATAGACGAGGCGATCTCGGTGCTGACCGGCGTGGGGAAATCGGTAATCGAGAGGCCGAGCTGCAGGTGGACGAGGCCGTCCAGGTACTGCCAGTACTTCTGGAAGATGTTCCCGGTGCCCAGGCCGAGCAGCCTGGTCAGCACCTGGTCCTCGTCGGTCGGGATGGTGCCGGACTGCGACATCCGCGAGATCAGGATCTCGACCGGGTTCCCCGGGATGAGCCGCGGCAGCAGGAAGTTGATCGTAATCGCTACCCACGCCGCGATCAGGTAGAAACCGAGCTTGCGGAACGCATAACGCACCTGGGCCTCATCCTCCTTAGCGGACTTCGCGGACGGACCGTAACCGGTGGCGCCGCGAGGGGGGGACGCGGCGCCACCGGTCGCTGGTCAGGCTGGCTCACCTGCTCAGCGCCTGCTGCTTTACTACTTCACGGGGACGAGTCGCGCCGCCACCCAGCCAAGGTCCGGCTGGATGTAAACGGCGGTCGCGCCGTAGGGGTTGGATACCGACGGGTAGTTGCCGACCACGTTCCCGTTGAACTCGATCTCGTCCTGCTGGTTGAACAGCGGGATGTCGGGGAGTTGAGCGGCGAAGATCTGCTCGATCTTGTAGAAGTCGGGGTCCTGCACCGCGGTATTCGTCGTGCTGGCGATCTGGTTGAGCAGGCTGTCCACCTGAGCGTTGCGGAAGCGCCCGTAGTTGCCGACCGTGTCGACCTGTCCGATCGCGGGTGCTATCGAGCTGTCCAGAATCGAGTAGTAGTACGCCCACGGGCTCGGCGTATAGCCGAAGTTGTCCATCAGCAGCTGGAACTTCCCGGTGTCCTGGAGCGAGGTGAACGTGGCGTAGGCGGGTTGGTCGATGGTCAGGTTGATGCCGGCCGGCTTGAGTTGCGCCTGGATGATCTGCAGGTCGCTGAGGTAGTCGGTGTAACCGGAGACCATGTCGACGGTGAGGTTCAGCGGCGTCTTGATGCCGGCCTTGGTCAGGATGTTCTTGGCCGCGGCTGCGTTCGGGCTACCGAACGAAGCGCCGGACAGCGACGGGGACAGGACCGACGAGTAGTTCGGCAGGATCAGCGCCTCGGGGTTCGTCGGCGACGCGTACCCGTTGTAGACCGTGTTGCTGATGTCGGCCCGGTTGAGCGCGGTGCTGATCGCCTGCCGGACCGCCAGGTTCGCGGTCGGGCCGCTGGTCATGTTCGGCACCAGGAACGCCGTGGACAGCGGGATGTCGCTGACCACGAAGTTCTTGTTCTTGGCCAGGTAGAGCTTCTGGATACCGGGGATGTAGCTGCCGGCCCAGTCCACCTCGCCCGACTCGATCGCCGCGTCCGATGTGGTGTTCCCGCTGAAGGCCAGGAACCGGATGGTCTTGAACTTCGGCAGGCCCGGGAGGTAGTAGTGCGGGTTCGCGGTCATCGTGAACACCTGGCCGGAGAAGCTGCCGAGCTCGTAGGCCCCGGTGCCCACCGGCTTGGTGTTCAGGAACGTGGCCGGGTCCGTGATCGATGCCCAGATGTGCTGGGGCAAGATCTCGACCCTGCCGAGTGCGTAGTAAGCATCCGTGTAAGCGGGCTGGGTGAAGTTGATGGTGACCGCATAGGGCCCGTTAGCCGCCACGCTCGCCAGCGGCAGGCCGAACTTGTTCAGCGCCGTGCTGTGAATCGCCTGGTTGAACGTGAATACCACGTCCGCGCTGGTAAATGGCTTGCCGTCGGTCCACGTCACGCCGTGCCTGAGTTGCACGGCCAGGGTCCTGCCCCCGTTGGACCACGTGTAGCTGGTGCCGAGCCAGGGCTCGACCACGCCGTCCTTCGCCGTGTCGAAGAAGAACAGCGGCTCGTAGATCATCCCGTTCGTTGCGTCCTCGGCATTGGGGGAGTACAGGTTGAAGTCGTCGGCGAACGTGCCGGCCGCCCCGGTGGTGATCGTCAGCACGCCGGTCGGCCCCGTGGACGGACTGTTAGTGCTCGGGCTGCTGCTGCTGCACGCGGCCAGCAGGCCGCCGGCCAGGACCGCGGCGGCCACGGCCGCCGCTCGTACCCGCCAGGGTCTTGTCGATATCACTGAAACCCTTCTTTCTTTCGGCCCGGGTAACCGTGGTCATGGAAAGACAATGCGCGTCATGGAATGGCGCGCGAAACACCCGGCCGTAGCGCACGCGAACTAAGAGCGTCATGGCCACCGCCAGGTCGGGCGTCCTGTTCTGGTTTTCGCGTCCGCGCCGCGCGGAATAGCGTCCCGAACCGGGCGTCCCGCGCGGCCGAACACGAGCTATACCGGTTAAGTGTTAACCCTCTACTACCCTTAGGTAAAGGATTATGTCGGTATCGTTCAGATCTCGATCAGATACCGGAACGGCTAAGGAGCGGCAGCCGGGTGCGGCGGCCGCCCGGCCGGCCGGGACGGCGTGCCGGTGCTGCCGCGCCTGACGAGCACCGGCGGCGGTTCCTGGAAATCTCCGACTTCGGACCCGCCGACCAGCTCGATCATGCGCCGCGCCCCCTCCGCGCCGGCGGCGGCGATGTCCCGCCGGAGCGCGGTCAGCGACGGGTGGACCAGCTCGCACAGCACGGAATCGTCCCAGGCCACGATCGACAGCTCGCCGGGTACCCGCACTCCCATGTGCTGAGCGACGCCGAGCCCGGACATCGCCATCAGGTCGTTGTCGTAGAGGATCGCGGTCGGCGGGCGAGCCGACCGGAGCAGCTCACGGGTCGCCTCGGCGCCGTGCTCGCTGGTGTAGTCGCCTTCGACGGACATCGCCTCGAGCCCGGCGGCGTGCGCGGCCTCGCGCAGCGCATCAGCGCGCAGCTTGGTGTGCCAGTACCTAGGGATGCCGCTCACCCGGGCCAGCCGCCGGTGGCCGAGGCCGGCCAGGTACTCCACCACGGTCCTGGTCGCGGCGACGTCGTCCTGCCAGACGGCCGGCAGCGAGCCTGACCCTTTGGGGGTGCCGAATACGATCGCTGGCATCCTGAGTTCCTGCAGCGTGTTCACCCGCTGATCGCTGAGCTGGAGGTCGAGCAGGAACACCCCGTCCACCCGCCGCTGGGCCCACCACGTCCGGTACAGGTCGATCTCCGCCGCCTGATCCTCCGCCGTCGTGAACAGCAGCGCGATGTGATCCCGGGACAGCTCAGCCTGGATACCGGAGATCAGCTGCATGAAGAAGGACTCCGTCCCGAGCGTTCGCGCCGGGCGGTCGACGACCAGCCCGAATGCGCCCGCCCGACCGTCGGCCAGGGCCCTGGCCGCGCTGCTGGGCTGGAAGCCGATCTCGCTCGCGATCGCGAGGATGCGCTCTCGCGTGGCCGCGGAGACGCCGGGCTGGCCGTTGAGGGCGAACGACACCGCCGCCTTGGTCACTCCCGCCCGGCTTGCGATGTCGGCGATGGTCGGACGCTTCACTTCTGTCCCCTCTCGACGGCTACCCGCCATCGGGCACGGCACCGCCTAGCCGCGTGACACTCGGGCCGTATCCCGAAAGAGATCGCCGGGCCCAGCATAAATAACTTTCCAGGCGGCGTTCCCGTCGGCAACACTTAACCGGTATAGTACTTTGCGCGTCCTGGCGCGAGCCGCCAGTCGACTCTCGCAGCATCGGGCTCGAAGAAGGGAGCCATCCCGTATGCACCGGAATTCCGCGCGGATCGTCGTAGCCGGGCAGCCGGTCAACTGGCTGGGCGCCAACTTCTGGTCCCGGACCGGCGGCCCGCTGATGTGGCGGAATTACGATCCGGACACGGTCCGCAAGGAGCTGGCCGTGCTGCGGGAGCACGGCCTGGGCATGACCCGCTCGTTCTTCTACTGGCCGGACTTCATGCCTGAGCCCGATCGCATCGATGACGCGATGACTGAACGCTTTGCCGACTTCCTTGAGCGGCACGCCGAGGCGGACATGTCCACCGTGCCGACGTTCATCGTCGGCCACATGTCCGGCGAGAACTGGGACCCGCCCTGGCGCGACGGGCGCGACCTCTACACCGACGTCTGGATGGTCGCCCGGCAGGCCTGGTTCGCCGGCGAGATGGTGCGCCGCTTCGGTGCCCATCCGGCGGTGTGCGGCTGGCTGGTCTCCAACGAGATGCCGATCTACAGCGGGGGAAGCGCGCCGCGGGAAGTCGTCGCCGCCTGGGCCCAGATCATCAGGGACGCGGTGCGCGCGGCGGGCGGCCAGCAGCCGTTCTCACTCGGAGACGGCGCGTGGGGGACCCAGGCCAGCAGCCAGCACGCCGGGTTCTCGCTCGCCAACGCGGCGCGGCTCTGCGACTTCCTGGGACCGCACGTCTACCCCGTGGGTGACGACGAGGTACGCCAGCATTACACGGCGGCGTGGGAATGCGAGCTGGCGGGCACGTTCGGCCGTCCGGTCGTGCTTGAGGAGTTCGGCGTCAGCTCGGACTTCGTGTCCGGCGCGAACGCCGCCCGCTACTACCGCCAGGTCCTGCACAACAGCCTGCTGGCCGGCGCGACCGGCTGGATCGGCTGGTGCAACTCCGACTACGACGACCTGGCGGGCCAGGATCCCTACCGGCATCATGCCTTCGAGCTCCACTTCGGGCTCACCGACAGTCACGGCCGCCCCAAGCCGCAGCTGACCGAGATGAAGGCCTTCGCCGACACGCTCCGTGCCGTCGACATCGGCCGGTGCCAGCGTGCCCCCGCCGACACCGCGCTGGTGGTGTCGTCATACCTGGACACCAGCTACCCGTTCACCGCGCCATCTGACCCCGGATACATCTACGACACGCTGCGCCAGGCGTATGTGTCCGCCCGGCTGGCAGACCTGCCGGTCGCGCTGACCAGGGAGAGCGAAGGCGTCGGCGGCGACGCCATGCTCTACCTCGTGCCCTCGGTCAAGCAGCTGCTCGCGCCCACCTGGCACCAGCTCGAACGGCTAGCGAGGGCAGGCGCGACGGTCTACGTCTCATACTCACCGGGATCGGCCGGCTGGCACCGTGGCCCCTCGTATGGCCACCTCAACGCGATGTTCGGGGTCGAGCATCAGCTCAGGGCCGGGCTGGTCGACGCGATCGAAGACGACCAGGTGGCCTTCACCTTTGTCAAGGACTTCGGCACGTTGGCGGCCGGCACCCGGCTGACCTTCCGCGCTGGTGGCAACGAGCACAGCCGTGCCTACCTGCCGGTCCGCCCGGACGGGGCAGAAGTGCTCGCCGCCGACGGCCACGGCAGGCCGGCCCTGCTGCTGCGCCGCGTGGGCGCCGGCTCGGTGGTGCTGTGCACCTATCCCGTCGAGCACATGGCGGCCGCGACGCCCCGGGCCAACCCGGAGGCAACAAGCGCGATCTACGAAGCCCTCGGGGCGCACGCCGGAGTTCGCAAGCTGGTGACGGCCGACGATCGCCGGGTCGCCTGCGACGTGCTGGTCCGCTCCGACGGAGCCCGTTTCGCCTGGCTAGTGAGTCAGGCGAGCGAACCGGTGACGGTCAAGCCGGAACTCGCCCCGGGGCTCTGGCTGGCCCGCCTGGACGGTTCGGCCACCGACGGCGCCGCCACTCTGGATCCGTTCGGCGTCGGCGTCTTCCGGCTCGAGAACGCCCCGGCTGCCACCCCGTCAACCCCATGATCGTCGTCGATCCGTGTTGCGAACCAGCCGCGCTGCCGACAGTGCGCGCCGTCGCCCTCGGCGGACCTGACGCGCCGCACGCGCAGCTCATCTCAGGACCGGCTCTTCGCCGGAATCGGCCGCGGCAGTCAACGACGCAGCATGGCGCGCTCGCGATCACAAGTACCAAGCAATACATCGAACGACCCTGAAGTTGGCGAGCTCCCGGCCTGGCGGACCGCGGTCGCCAGCCCGAGCTGGCGTTAATCAGTTTTCGCGTTTCAATTTGCGCCAGCCGCCAGCGCGGTTGTTGGCGATAATTTGCCGGAACATGGTGCTGAGGGCAGCCGCGTTGATGGTTTCGCCCTGGCAGATGCCCACCGTGCGGGCGGTCTTATTGCCGTGCCCGGCGGTGATGATTCCTTCGGGATCGGGGACGATAGCACCGTCGTAGAGGAACACATTGACGTGGTCCTTCGCCGCCAGAAGCGCGCAGATGTTGCCGTGCAATACGAAATACGGCCGGATAGTCCGCTTGACGGTTTCGATCACCTCTGGGTCAGCGGCGTGGACGAGGTCGCGGACCTCGCGGCAGATGACCTGCTGCCAGCCAGGCAGGGTATCGATGTAGGCGTCGACGCGCGGGTCGGCGGTATATCGCACAGCGAACTCCTCCCTCGGCTTGCCGCGCATTCACCAGCCAACACTAGACCGGCATCCCCCGAATCCTCAGCTTGCTCACCGCGGCGCTGGCCTTGCGGTGGACTCGCGGGACGCGGTGGTTTTACGCAGCGCGGCTGGCGTGAGCTCCGGTGCGCCGGGCGAGCGTCCGGGCACCGGCTGATGCCGGTCCCGGTTCACCGAACGCTATGCCGACCACCTGGCGAGCCCAGCGCATCCGGGTGACCGCCGTCTCGGGATGATCGCCGAACTCCTGCGCTACCCGTCCGGCGCAGCCACGCTGGCCGAATGCCCCGACCGCCGCGGCAACGGCTTGCCGGACTTCCCTCGCCCCGGGATGGTCACCGCGCTGCAGCGCCGACACGAACAGGGCATCGGCCCGGGTGGCGCTAATACTGAGGTGGTCCATCGCTGGCCGCATCACGAGCCTCCTCGACTTCTGGTTCGCCCTGACCGCATCCACGGGCCCGACACTGTTGACCTCTATCTGGCGGAGCATCCCGGCAGGCTGGTGATACCGGCTCGCCGCATTGTGACCTACGGGATAGTACCGACGTGCGCGGGTTCCACGGCGGTAGCGGTCAGGCCGGACCCGCCTTTCCGAGAGCCAGATCGAGGGCCTTCTCCAGGCTGAGCGCCACGCCCTGGGCGTAGGCCCCCCGAACGGGCGCCCTGTCTCCGGCTCGCGCCGGCCCGTGACACCGAAGGTGCCCTGGTGACCGCAGCGGGTGCGCTACTGGATCTGGGAAACATAGGTGAACTGGTCGGCGCTGGTGATGGCCGAGGTGCCGCCCGCGGTGGTCACCGTGATGTTCACCGTGCCCTTGCCCTCCGGGGCGGTGACGACGACCTCCGTGCTGGAGTCCGAGCTGATCGTCACGCCCACGCCGCCGAAGCTGACGCTGGTGGCGCCGGACAGGTTCGTCCCGAGGATGTCGACGGTGGTTCCGTAGCTCCCGCTGTCCGGGCGGATCCCGGTAACCGTCGGCGCCGGGACGACGTAGGTGAACTTGTCGGCGGAGGTAATTTCTGAGGTGCCGCCGGAGGTGGTCACCGTGATGTTCACCGTCCCGGAGCCGGCCGGGCTGGTCGCGGTGATGTTCGTGCCGGAATCAGCGGTGATCGAGCCGTCCGCGCCGCCGAAGCTGACCCCGGTGGCTCCCGACAGGTTCGTCCCGGTGATGGACACCGAGGTGCCGCCCGCCGTAGGGCCGCTGGCCGGGGAGACCTCCAGGACCACCGGCGCCGGGGTGGCGTAGGTGAACTTGTCTGCGCTGGTGGTGGCCGAGGTGCCGCCCTTGGTGGTCACCGTGATGTTCACCGTGCCGGAGCCTGCCGGGCTGGTCGCGGTGATCTTCGTGCCGGAATCAGCGGTGATCGAGCCGCCCGCGCCGCCGAAGCTGACCCCGGTCGCACGCGACAGGTTCGTCCCGGTGATGGACACGGAGGTGCCACCCGCCGTAGGGCCGCTGGCCGGGGAGATCCCGGTGACCACCGGACGCGGCGTGGGCGGGGGCGGAGACGAGGCGGCCTTGTAGCTGAACTTGCCGGCGGTCACATTGCCGCCCGGAGCGGTCACCGTGACGGTCACCGTGCCCTTGCCGGGCGGGCTCTTGGCCGTGATCCGGGTGTCGGAATCACCGGTGATCGTCCCGGCCGCGCCGCCGAAGCTGACCCCGCTGGCGCCGGACAGGCCGGTCCCGGTGATCGTGACCGAGGTGCCGCCCGCAGCCGCGCCGCTGGCCGGGGAGATCCCGGTGACCACCGGATGCGGCGGGCGCGGTGCGGTGGCGGAGTAGGTGAACATGCCCGCGGTCGAGGTGCCGCCCGGGGTGGTCACCATGACGTCCACCGTGCCCTTGCCCGGCGGGCTGCTGACCGCAATCTGCTTGCCGGAGTCAGAGCTGATCATCCCGGCGACGCCGCCGAAGCTGACCATGGTGGCGTCGGCCAGGTTAGTCCCGTTGATCGTGACCAGGGTGCCGCCCGCGGTCGGCCCGGTGGCCGGCGAGACCCCGGTGACCGCCGGGGCCGCCATCTGAGCCGACGGGGAGTGGTAGCTGAACTCGCCCGCCGTGCCGGTGCCGGCCGGGGTGGTCACGGTGATCTCCACCGTGCCCTGGCCGGGCGGGCTCTTGACCACGATCTTCGCGTTGAGGTCAACGGTGATCGTCCCGGCCTTGGCGCCGAACTTGACCGTGACGGGACCGTCGAGGCGGGTTCCGGTGATCGTGACCAGGGTGCCGCCGCCGGTCGTCCCGCTCGCTGGGGAGGTTCCGGTGACCGCCGGGAGCGTGGCGGACGGCGAGGACGGGCCCGGCGAGCCGGACGTCGGACCTGATTGCGCGGTCAGGTGACCGTGGCCGCCGTTGGATCCGGTCAGGCCAACCGCCAGCGCGGCGCCTGCCGCCACGACCACGATCGCCGCCGCGGCCGCGATGACCGCCTTGACCGGGCGCCGCATGTCTCGCAGATGCTCCAGGTGCAGGAGATGCCGGAGGTGCCGGAGGTGCCAGATGTGCCGGGATTCCGCGGATGGCTGGGGTGCCTGAGAATGCACGCCGTGTCGGGACAGGTTGATCCGCTCTACGGAGAGGCCTTGGGCCGCGGGCGATGCGCCGGAGGGCCACAGCAGGGCCAGCAGCAGCGCCGCTTCGCTCAGGTGCGACCGGCCGCGTTCCTCCCAGTCCGGGCCGTATGCGCCTGATGCGATCGCGTTGAGGGCGGTGACAAAGCTGGTCCCGTCGGTGGGCCGGTCCTGGGGTTCCTTGGCCATCCCGGCGATCACCAGCGGCCGCAGTGGTTCAGGCACCGGGTCCAGTGGGACCGGCTGGGACAGGTGCTGGTAAAGCAGCGCCTCGGCGGTGTCCGCGGTGAAGGGCGGGCGGCCGGCCAGGCACTCGTAGAAGGTGGCCGTCGCCGCGTAGACGTCGCTGGCCGGACTGGCCGGGGTACCCGCGAACTGCTCGGGGGGCGCGTAGACCAGCGTGCCGGCCGGGATCGGGCTGTCCCCGGCCCGGGCCGCGATGCCGAAATCGGTCAGCTTGCTCACGCCGTCCCCGTTGACCAGGACGTTCTCCGGCTTGTAATCCCGGTGCACGATACCGCGCTGGTGCGCCGCCGCTAGGCCGAGCAGCGAGCCCTCCAGGACGACAAGCGCGGCCTCCGCCGTGGTCGCGCCCTGGCGGGCGAGAATCTCCCGCAGCGAGACGCCGTCGACCAGTTCCGTAACGATGGCGGCGCCCGACGGGGACTGAAGGTACTCATAGAGCCGGACCACGTTCGGATCGTCGAGACAGGCCAGCACGGTCGCTTCGCGGC
>PLDT01000579.1:0-4974 GCA_003136255.1 Actinomycetota bacterium | reverse complement strand
CGCAACCCGTTCGCGTTCCCCGAACTCCGCGAGCGTGAAGCTCTCGCCGCCTGGACCGTCCGTGAGGTCTGGATCGCCGGCGGGATACCCAATCACTACGTGGATGTGACCGACACGTTCGCGCGCAAGGTCGCGGCCCTGCGCGCCCATGAGAGCCAGACCGGCCAGATGGACGATCTGGCCGGAGGCCTCCGGACTAGGCTGGCCTCCATGGCACAGCAGGCGGGTCTTCCGGACGGCCGCCTGGCCGAGGCTTTCCAGGTCCTGGACACCGCCTGAGCGGCTTGGTTCCGCCGGTGCTTCCGCGGCCCATGGACCGCCGGTCTTCCGCCCGGTCCGGTGAACCAACCGTCGGCGTCTTTGCTGATGCGAATCGATAGCGGGCATAATTCACTGATTGAATCCAGCCAGAGAGAGTGACTCGCTGATGAGCATGGAGCTCGACCACTCCTTTATCGTTCCCGTCCCGCCGGACCGTGCCTGGGAGGTGCTGCTCGACGTGGAAAGGATCGCGCCGTGCATGCCCGGCGCTACGGTCGAGGAGTTCGACGGGGAAGTGGTGACCGGACGCATCAGGGTCAAGGTCGGTCCGGTGTCGCTGACCTACCGCGGGACCGCGAAGTTCACCGAGCGCGACCCGGACACCAGGGTGGTGGTCGTGGACGCCTCAGGTAAGGAGACCCGCGGCGCGGGTACCGCCTCCGCGGCCGTCCGGGCGTCGCTGGTGCCCTCCGGGGAGGGCACCGAGGTCTCCATCCACACGACGATGAACGTGACCGGCAGGCCGGCCCAGTTCGGCCGCGGCGTGATCGCCGAAGTCGGCGGCAAGCTGGTAGAAAAGTTCGCGGAGAACCTGGCCCAGATGATCTCCGATGGCGGGGTCGGACCGGACCGCGCCGATGGCGCGGCCGATGCCGCCGTGGCCGATGCCGCCGTAATTGATGCGGGCCCGGCAGGTGCGGGGCCGGCAGGTGCGGGCCCAGCCGATGCGGGCCCGGCCGATGCNNGGCCCGGCCGATGCGGGCCCGGCTGATGCCGGTCCGGCCAGCTCAGCCAGCTCGGGCGCGGCCAGCTTGAGCACGGCGACAAGCAGTGCGGAAAACGCCGGAGATGGCAGCGCGGCGACCGGTTCCGCGGTGGCCACTGACGCTGGGCCGGCCCCGGCAGGATCGGAATCGGCCGCCGCCCCGCCGCCGGTACGGACGGCGACGGTGCCGCCTGCGGCGCAGAACCAGGACTCCATCAACCTGGTCAGGCTGGTCGGTCCTGCGGTACTGAAGCGGGTCCTTCCGGTCGCCGCCGGGATCGCGGCGCTGGCGCTGCTCGGTCGGCGTTTGTGGCATCGTCTGCACCGTGGTGACAGCGGCAAGAAGACCTGACCGGCCATGGACTTCACCGACGTCGTGCGGCGCAGGCACATGGTGCGCCAGTTCAGCGACGAGCCGATCGCGCAGGAAAGCCTCGACCGGATCCTGCGCAACGCGGTGCGGGGACCGTCAGCCGGGTTCTCGCAGGGCCAGGCCTTCCTCGTGCTCACCGGGCCGGACCTGAAGCGCTTCTGGGAGGTGGCCGGCGCAGCCGCCGCAGACTCGGTGACGACGGCCCCGCTGGTCATCGTGCCCATGTCGTCCAAGCGGGTTTACCTGGACCGTTACGCCCGGCCCGACAAGGGCTGGACCGACCGGGACGAGAAGCGCTGGCCGGTGCCGTTCTGGCACATCGACACCGGGATGGCGGCGCTGCTGATCCTGCTCACCGTGGTCGACGAGGGGCTCGGCGCGCTGTACTTCGGCATCGTGCCCGAAGCCGTGGAGCCGTTCCGCGAGGCGTTCGGCGTGCCGGATGACCACGAACCGATCGGCGCCATCGCCATCGGCCACAACGCGGAAGCGGCGCCGCGGGACCTGCGGGACCGTCGCCGTCCGGCGCAGGATGTCGTCCACTACGGCCGCTGGTAAGGCGGGCGGCGCTAGCAGGGCGCGCGGCGCTGGTGAGGCACGAGGCGCCGGTAGAGCCTTAGCGGACGACGACCTCCGTGACGGGCAGGGATGAGTCCGCGGGCAGGTCGAGCGGGGACGGTTCGATGCCTTGGGCCACCAGTTCCGCGCCCAGCGCGGCGACCATGGCGCCGTTGTCGGTACATAGCCCGGGCCTGGGCACCCGCAGCCGGATGCCGGCCGCCGCGCAGCGTTCCGCGGCCAGCGAGCGCAGCCGGGAGTTGGCCGCCACGCCGCCGCCGATGATCAGGTCCCGGACGTCGTGCTGCTGGCAGGCCTGCACCGCCTTACGGGTGAGCACGTCGGCCACCGCCTCCTGGAAGGAGGCGGCGACGTCGGTCAGGGGGACCGGCTCCCCGGCGGCCTCACGGGCCTCCACCCAGCGCGCCACGGCGGTCTTCAGGCCCGCGAAGGAGAAGTCGAGCGTGCCGTCGTGGTACTTGCCGCGCGGGAAGGCGATCGCGGCGGCGTCGCCGTCCCGGGCCGCCTTGTCGAGGGGCGGCCCGCCGGGGAACGGCAGGCCGAGCACCCGGGCTACCTTGTCGTAGGCCTCGCCGGCGGCGTCGTCGATGGTGGCGCCGAGCGGGATCACCTCTCGGGCCACGTCGGTGACCAGGAGCAGCGAGGAATGCCCGCCGGAGACCAGCAGGGCCACCGCGGGGGTGGGCAGCGTGCCGTGTTCCAGCTGGTCCACCGCGATGTGCGCGGCCAGGTGATTGACCCCGTACAGCGGCTTGCCGAGCCCCCATGCGTACGCCTTGGCCGCGGCCACCCCGACCAGCAGGGCGCCGGCCAGCCCGGGTCCCGCGGTGACGGCCACGGCATCGATCTGATCGGCCCGGACGCCGGCGGTGGCGAGCGCACGGTCGAACGTGGGGATCATCGCCTCCAGGTGGGCCCGGCTGGCCACCTCGGGTACCACGCCGCCGAACCGGGCGTGCTGGTCCACGCTGGAGGCGACCGAGTCGGCGAGCAGGTCGTGGCCGCGCACGAGCCCGATCCCGGTCTCGTCACAGGAGGTCTCGATGCCCAGTACCAGAGGAAGAGTCATCGGGCCAGCGCCTTCCGCATGACCACGGCGTCCACCCCGGACGGCTGGTAGTACCCGCGCCGGATCCCGACCTCGGTGAAGCCCTGCCGCAGGTACAGACGCCGCGCCCGCGGGTTGTCCTCGCGCACCTCGAGCAGCACCTCGGTGCAGCCACGGCCGGCCGCCTCGTCGGTCAGCGCGGTCAGCAGCGCCGTGCCGGTGCCCGCGCCCCAGTGACCCGGATCCACGGCCAGCGTCACCACGTCGGCTTGCGGTCCGCCGGTGAACATCATCCCCGCGTAGCCGATCAGCGTGCCCTCTTCCTCGGCCACCAGGTAGAGCCGTCGCGAGGCCGTCTGCGCGAACTCCGAGGCGAACATCTCCGCGGTCCACGCGTCGTCGGGAAAGAGTTCCTGCTCCAGGGCCATGATGCCGGGCATGTCGGCCCGCCGCATCTCCCGGAGGCGGATCTCGCGGGCTTGTTGCTGCTTGGGCTTCATGGCCGGGCGGGGGGGACAGGGGGGGTCGTCCCCCCGGGCGAGTAGGGCGTGACCCGCTTGGGCGGCCCGGGCTCGCGGGCGTCGGGGCGGCGCAGGTACAGCGGGTCCGGGGCGAGCAGCGGGACCTGGCCGGCGGGCCGGGCGACGAGGCCGCACAGCGTGCCGGCGTCGGGGTAGGCGGGGCCGATCATCTCACCGAACGCCTCCGGGTACAGCGGTCCCCCCGCGCCCGCCACAGGCAGGTCAGCGGCGTCCGGGATCGAGCTGGCCGGGCCCACGTGGGGACCGGCCAGCCGGCGGCCGGCCGCGTCGTAGCGGGCCCAGTAGACCTCCTTGCGCCGGGCGTCGGTGGCGACCAGGAACTCGCGCCCGAGGCGGGCCGACGCGGCGATCACGTCCAGTGAGCACAGGCCGGACACCGGCAGACCAAGGACGGACCCGAGCACCCGGGCGGTCACCAGGCCGACCCGCAGTCCGGTGTAGGGTCCGGGCCCCACCCCGACCGCGACCGCGGTCAGGTCGGCGCGCGAGGCGCCGACGTCGGCCATGACCTTCGCGATCATCGGCGCGAGCAGTTCGGAATGCCGGCGGGCATCTAGGGCCGACGCCGCGGAGATGACCCGTTCCCCGTCGTGCAGGGCCACGCTCACCGCGGGCGTCGCCGTATCAAATCCCAGCACCAGCACCCGCCCAGCCTAATGGCTGCGCGGCAGTGGGAAGGCGGAGGCCGGCGGCCGGCGGCTAGTGCAGGGCGGCCTCGGCGGCCTGGGCGAAGGCCAGGGCGGCCGAGGACAGGCTGGGCAGGGAGACCGGTCCGTAGTTGCCGCGGTTGGAGTGCTGCAGGCCGTCCAGGGTCACGCTCACGACCACGTTGTGGTAGCGGACGACCACGGTGGCCACGTCGGTGACCGCGCCGCCGCGGCTGAACACCTGGGTGGCGGTGAACGCCTCGTTGCCGAGGCCGCTGAGCATGACGGTCGTGGCCCGGGGCTCGGCCGAGTGCTTGGGCGGGTCCTGCAGGTTCTGCAGGGTCTGGGTGTAGGCGTCGATGGCGGCGTAGGTGGCGCTGCCGTCGCCGCTGGCCAGCCCGCTCGGCGCGTAGGCCAGCAGGTTGAGCTCGAGCAGCCGGTAGACCGGCGCCCGGTCGATGGTCCAGTCGCAGGCCGACTCGGCCGACCCGTCGATGGGCAGCGGGGACGCCTGCTTGACGTGACCCGGCAGGTAGCTCTGGACGGTGGCGGCCGGGACCGTGCCGCACGCGGCCGGGACGGTCTGGAGCTCGCCGGGCTGGAACGTGGTGATCAGGCCGTCCGGGGTGACGGGCGCGGGAGCGGGCCCGCCCGGCACCACGATCGCCGCGATCACGCCCCCGGCCACGACCACCAGGGCGGCGATCATGACCAGCCAGCGCCGCCGCCTGCGCGCGGCCGCGCGCAGGGCCCGCCCG
>PLDT01000576.1:0-3062 GCA_003136255.1 Actinomycetota bacterium | reverse complement strand
CCAGCGCAGCCAGCGCCGCCTCCGCGGGGGGCGCAGGGAAACACCGATGACCGTACTCGAGCACCCACCTAGAGCTCATCCGGTCCGGCGGCGCCTACCATCGACTCTGGGAGCCCTCCCGATGACCTGTACCCTGCACGTGGCCTGGGATGAGCGGCTGGCCGGTTACGACTTCGGCCCTGGCCACCCGATGGCGCCGCTGCGGCTCAAGCTGACCATGGAGCTGGCGCAGGCCTTCGGCCTGGGCCGCCTGGAAACGAGTTCCGTCATGACGACGGCATCGGGCCCGCCCTGGTCGACGACATCATCTACGCCGTGGCGCTGACCGCCATCCCGGCCCGCGGCGGGCAGGCGGCGTAACGAGACGGACCGGGCGACTGACCTTGATCCAGGCTTCGCTCAGCTACGCGATCGACACCAGGTCGCCCGCCACCGCGGACATCACCGATTACTTACGCTGGCGATTTGCCTTCCGCTCAGTGTCGCCGTCCGGTGATCCAGTTGGTCATGTCACGCGCGAGGTACTTATCCGGGACTTTGGTCCTACGGGCTTTGGGACCCTCAGCTCTAAAGGCGCCGGTCCCCTAGAGCGCATCTTTTGGTGATCAGCTACTCGCCCGCGCCGCGTGGGCTATTAGCGGCCTGAACCCGGAGGCTCCGATGAGCGCCCTTGCCATCAACCTGAATCAGCCCGGCAGTTATCTGCACTGGAACGTCTTCACGATCTCGGTGGCGAACCTCGTACTGATCGCAGTCATGGTCGCCATCTTCGGTGCAGCGCTGCTGCTGCCGTTCCCGAAGCTACACCGCCACAACGGCCAGTTGCCCGAAACGGCCGCACCGGACTACAGCCCCGACCCCACGCCCGCGGCGGGGGATGAGCGGATGTGGACGGCGCGGGTGCGCCGACGAGCGCTGACCTCCCTGCCGCCGGGCAAGCTGCTGCCCGACCGCCAGCCCGCCTACGTGGCCTCCTGGGCATACGTGTTCGGCGTCGGAGCACTGGCCGCGCTGGGCGTGGTCATCGTGAGCGGCTTCGCCCTCGCCCTGGGCGGCCCCGACTGGTGGCACACCAACCTGGTCGGGCACTTCTTCAACAGCCTGCACCTGTGGAGCGTCGAGCTGTTCATGGCGCTGCTGGTCATCCACCTGTGGGCCAAGTTCTGGATGGCCGCCTGGCGCGGCCGCCGCACCCTGACCTGGATCACCGGCGTGGTCGCCTTCGTCGCCTCGATCGTGGAGTGCTTCACCGGGTACCTGTCCCAGCAGAACTTCGACTCCCAGTGGATCTCCACCAGCGGCAAGGACGCGTTCAACGGGGTCGGGGTCGGCGCGTTCTTCAACCTGATGAATTTCGGTCAGATGCTGATGTGGCACATCGTGCTCATCCCGATCATCCTCATCGCGATCGTCGGTGCGCACGTCCTCCTGGTCCGGGTCCGCGGCGTGAGCCACCCGCTGCCCACCGGCAGGCCCCGTGGCCTAGCTGCCCGCCGGGCGGCCCGCGCCGCCGACGGCGCGCCCTGGCGCGGCCCGACCCGGCGCTACGACATCCTCAAGGAAGGCACCATCGCGGCCGTGGTGGTGCTGGTGCTCACCGTCGGCCTGGCCAGCCTGCTGTCCTCACCGGATGTCCCGTCGGTCACCGTGGCCAGCTGGGTCCAGGCCGCCCCGGCCGACTTCCTGGCCACCGCCGCCACCGAGCTCAACGGCACCAGCGAGACCGCCACCTACGGCCCGCCTTACAACACCAACGGCACCCCGCAAAGCATCCTCTTCGCCCCCGCGGACATCTTCGGCGTCCGGCAGCCGATCAACGCGGCGCAGACGTTCGTGCTCTCCCCGCTATCCAAGCTCGCGCCGACCGACCCGGCGCTGGCCACCGCGCTGACTACCTACCTCGCCGCGTCTGCGGCCCAGCAGCTCAAGTGGGCGACCAATTACGGCACCGCGGTCACCAAGGTCACGTTCAGCAGCGACGGAACGCCGGTGGTGCCCAAGGCCAACGACGGACCCGTCCCGGTCATGCTGGCCACCGAGCTGACCCTGGCCCGCAGCGGCGCGATAGACGCGGACCTGCTCGCCCAGCAGCCGTTCTACGGCACCGACTTCACCAAGCCGCTGCTGTTCCTGGAGGACGGCAGCTACTTCGCCGACCTGGCCACCACCATGGGCCTGACCGGCACCCAGTGGGGCGTCATGAACGAGACGGGTAGCTACCCGGGCCAGCCCTGGCTGTGGCTGTACCAGCTGTGGTATCAGCTCCCCGGCTTCAGGACCTCGGCCAACGCGGACCTGATCGCCATCTACCTGACCGGCCTGGCCACTGTGCTGCTGCTGGCCATCCCGTTCATCCCCGGCCTGCGGGACATCCCCCGGTGGATCCCGGTGCACCGGCTCATCTGGCGGAACTGGAACAACCAGCAGTCGGCCGAGCCCAGCGGGCAGCCGGCACCAGGCCCCAAGCCCGAATCCGCGGGCCAGAAGTAACGAGGACCGCACCCCCTGCCGGTCAGCGAGCTGATCCTTGTGATCGCCGAGCGGTCAGGTCAGGCTCGCGCGGATGGCCAGGCAACGATGTGCGGCCCGCCTGGCGAGCTCCTGGCCGTCGAAGCCGGGTGGGAAACGCCAGATCGGGACCTCTGTCCGTGGCCGGGCCGGCCTTTCGCCCTATAACCCGGCCGAAGCCGGGAGCCAACCTGGAAATGAACATGAGCGGTCTGGATTCAGATCGGACGCTCAGGATCTGGGCGGCGAATGCTCTGCCCAGCATAGAAAGAAAGGCTCCGACAATGAAGCTCATCATAGGAACGGCGCTCGGCGTCGTGGCATTGGGCGTGGGCGTGGCCCTGCTCGCAGGCAAGGATGACATTCGTAAATTCCACCGCATGCGCAGCATGTGAATGGGTGCGCTGCCCGCGAATGTACCTCGTCGTACCGGCAGCGTAGCGCGGCAACAGAAGCGGAAGTGAAACAGCATGCCGGAGTCTTTATATGGTGTCCAGGGCTTAGCCTTCGTGCTTGCCGCGCATGATAACGACCGGGCACGGTGCGTGATGCAC
>PLDT01000482.1:0-5789 GCA_003136255.1 Actinomycetota bacterium | reverse complement strand
CCCTGATGGAACGGCGTCGATCGAATCGTAGATGATTTCAGGCTGACGGACCAAGGCCCAGCGGCGCCGCGGTTCGGGACGAAGGGGCGGCTGACCCGCTAGTCCGCGGTGGCGTGGAGCTCGTCCAAGATCGCTGGGGCGAGCGGGTTTCGCGGCACCGGCTGACCGGTGCGCTGCGACCATCGGTCGAGGGCCCAGGCGTACAGCTCTGCCGTGGCCCGCAGGAAACGGCGCAGCTCTGCGGGCTCTGCCGAAGTGGGTGCTGCGCGGTGGATGCGATCGATGTCGGCGGCATCCAGGCTGTGGTGGGCTGAATGGCCGGCCGTTCCCAGCAGCGGCAAGATGCGGTTGTTGAGCGTGTCCATCACCCCGTAGCGGACCATCCATGCCTCGCCGTGCCGGAGCTTGCCGCGCAGGTAGTTCAGCCACACCCAGGTGCCGCCATCGAACGCGGCCGCGTCAAATTCGCGGGGCTGCCAGCTGCCGAGATCAGATCGCAGCCGCGCCGCGACCTCGGCCTTGTCGACGACCGGGAGGAATCCCCGGGTGAGCGCAGCCCACGGCTCGACGTGCTCCTCGTCCAGGGTGAGATCCAGCTCGGTCAGATTCTCATCCCAGCTCTGGTACCGGTAGGGCCGCTGCCACAGCGGTTCCTGATGCCATACCGCGTGGCGGCCATGGAGCAATTCGCTGATCTGCTCCCGCCGATTCCACAGCGCGTCGCGCTGCCCGGGTTCGGCGACGATGATCACGTCGAGGTCGGAGTCGTCATCGGCCGTTCCCTGCGCGAGCGAGCCGTAAACGATCATTGCCCGCACCGCGGCGTCGGATTCCGCCCATGCTGCGGCTCTCTGGGCAATCTGTTCAGCAGGAATGGTCATCAGCATTCCCCGGCCATCGGGTTACGCGGGTGGAGCGAACAACTCAAGCGCGATGTTGTCAGGGTCGCGGACCGACAGGCCCGACCCGTAGCTGGCGTCCAGGATGTCGCCGTGAGCCACGCCCAGCTCGTCCAGCCGGACTACCCATTCGGCGAGCTCATCGCGGCTCGCGACACCGAACGCGATGTGATCCAGGCCCGGCTTGCGCTCGTTGAAGGGTTCCGTGCTGACCAGGTCGGGGAAGCCGTTCAACCCGAACACCGTGTTCCCGAGCTGGTAGACAATATGACGGAACGGCCCTGTGTCCTCGTCGAGCACGGGCTTGACGCCAAAAACCTTCGTGTACCACGCCTCGCTGGCCGCGAGGTCAGTGACGGTCACGGCGACATGGGTGATGGCAGGCATCGTTGTTGCGCTGGCCACTCTCGTCTCCTGTCTGGTCATGGCGATCGTCCAGAGTGAGCTTCTCACAGCGCGTCTAGTCCGCGAGGGGGTCGGGGTCGGTGCGGAGGCGGCTGTAGAGGTAGCCGTCGCGCCATTCGCCCGCGCGGAACTCGGCCGCGCGGATGACGCCTTCGAGGGTGAACCCGGCCTTTTCTAGTGCGCGCTGCTCTGCGGTGTTCTCCGCGTGGGTGGCGGCCTCGATTCGCTGCACTGGCGTGTTCTCGAACAGGTAGGAGCAGAACATCGCCTGCGCGCGCCAGCCGATGCCCTGGCCGCGCCACTCCGGCAGCAGCGCGATGCCGATCTCCCAGCAAAACGCCTGGGTGCCGTAGTACCGCCGCCGATAGGACACCAGGCCGGCCGGTTCCCTTCCAGGCTCGGTTCCCGCCGTCACGTCCACGATCAGCCGGCCGTTGTCCTCGCCGAGATAGCTGTCTGTGTCGAATCTGCGCTGGACGGCCTTCGGGTCCCGGAACCCGGACCAGTCCAGGCCGACCAGGCCTGGCTCGACCACGAAGCGGCGGAACATGTCGAGGTCGGCCTCGGTGACGGGCCGCAGCCTGATCTCGGGCAGGTGGCGTGACATGCGCAGTCCCTTCCTATCTCCCAGGCTGGCCGCCAGGAGATGACGTTAGCGGCTGGCGTTCGCCCGGCCGCGGATGGCCGGCACGATGAACGCCGCCAGGGCGGCCGCGATCGACAGCCCGGTGGCCACCACGAACGCGCGCGAGTAACCCGCGTTGAGGGCGGCCGTCGCGGACGTGTGGCCGTGGCCCGCGGCCAGCGCTGCGTGCGCCCGGTCGGTCGCGATGGTGGCCAGCACCGCCAGGCCGAGGGAGCCTCCGATCTGCCGCGAGGTGTTGAGCACGCCCGAGGCCAGCCCGGCGTCTGTGAAGGCGACGCCGGACGTCGCCGCCGCGGCCAGCGGGGTGAACAGCAGGCCGAGGGCGAGCGCGATCAGGCAGCCGGGCCCGAACACGTGCGTCCAGTACGAACTGTCCGGGGTGATCGCCGACAGCCAGGCAAATCCCAGGGCAGCCAGCACCGTGCCGGTCAGCAGGAGCGGGCGGACCCCGGTACGCGGCATGATCCGCGAACTGGCCTGGGCGCCGATGATGATCGTGACGCCCATGGGCAGGAACGCGAGGCCGGTCCTCAGCGCGCTGTAACCGAGGACGTTCTGCAGGTAGAGCGAGAGGAAGTACCACATCGAGAAGAACGCGGCGCCGACCAGGAACATGACCAGGTTCGCGCCCGAGACCGACCGGGAGCGGAGCAGCGCGAAGCGCATCAGCGGAGCGCTGGCCAGCCGCAGTTCGATGACGGCGAACACCGCCAGCAGGACCGCCGCGGCACCGAGCAGCGACAGCGTCGTGGCGCTGCCCCAGGGATGAGTCTCGGTTCCGACGATCGCGTAGACGAGCGCGCCCAGCCCGGCGGTGACGGTGACGGCACCCGCGACGTCCAGCCGCGATCTGGGCTGACCGGCGCCCTCAGCTCTTTGCCGCTCGGTCAGCCAGGCTAGCGCGGCGGCCATCGCCGCTACGCCGATCGGGATGTTGACGAACAGCACCCAGCGCCACGACAGGGCCGAAGTGAGGATGCCACCGAGAATCGATCCCGCCGCTCCGCCGGCTCCGGCGACGGCGCTCCAGATGCCCAGTGCCCGAGCCCGGCGGTCGCCGGTGAACGTCGTGACGATGATGGTCAGCGTCGCGGGGGACAGGCACGCGCCGGCCACGCCCTGCACGGCCCGGGCCGCGGTCAGCCAGGCCGCGTCGGTGGCCAGCCCGCCCGCCAGGCTCGCCAGCGTGAACAAGCCCATCCCGAACAGGTAGACCCGGCGGCGGCCGAACAGGTCAGCGGCGCGCCCGCCCAGCAGCAGGAAGCCGGCGAAGGTGAGCACGTAGGCGTTGACCACCCACTGCAGACCGGACGGCGTGTAGTGCAGGTCGCGGCCGATCGACGGAAGGGCCACCGTGACGATCGAGACATCGAGCACAACCATGAACTGGGCGACGCAGGCGATGGCCAAGACCAGGCCGTCGCGGCTATGCTCGCGGCCGGCGCCGGATTGCTGTCCCGGTGTGGCCTGCCCAGGGACGCTGATAGACATGACAGATGTCTATCATGATTGATGTCTGATTCCCACTGGGTTAGGCTCGTCGGGTGACCGTTGAGCGTGAGGGAAGCATCGCTCAGCTGCCGCTGCCCGGCGGGCTGTCGTTCCAGTCCGGCACCGGCTACCTCCTGGGCAAGGTCGGCGCCGTCGCCCGGCAGCGCTGGACCGCGACGCTGGCGCAGACCGGGGTGAGCCCGAACCAGTTCCTGGTCCTGATGGCGCTAGCTGAGACCGGGGAGGTCTGCCAGCAGTTCCTGGCGGGCGTTATCGGCATCGATCCGCGCAACATCGTCCCCATTCTCGACTCTTTGGAGGCGCGCGGTCTGGTCAGCCGGGAGACCGATCCGGCCGACCGGCGCCGGCGCCTGATCGAGCTGACCAGTGCCGGCCGGCGCATCGTCGCGGAGCTGTCCGCGCTGGGCGCGCAGACCGAGCGCGAGCTGCTGGCGCCCGTGCCGCAGGCCGACCAGGAGTCTTTGCGCCGCATCCTGCGCAGCGTGCTGGACGCGGCCCGGCCGCCAGGCTGACACTCAGGCCGCGCGCCGGCGCGGCCCGCTCGGGCCGCTCGGGCCGCTCGGCCGACGCGGCATCACCCGGTAGGCTCGGCGTCGCCGGAGAATCCCGTGAGCAGCGCGGTCAGCACCCGGGTCAGCCGCGGGCCGACCTCGACGACGGCGTGCGCGAGGCGGGGATCGCTACGGTACAGCGCCTGGACCTCGGGGCCGGGCGTGGCCATCTGCCAGAGCGCGCCGGCCAGGCTGGTCGCGGTCGCGATCACGTCGACGCTCTGCTGTTCGGCGAGCCCGAGCAGGCGGTGCAGTTCGGCGCTGATCGCGCTGACCTCGTCGAGGGTGACCAGCTTGAAGGCGCGCACGGACTCGATCGACACGTTCCGCTCCAGGTTGAGCGGGGCCTGCGCGAGCAGATCGCAGAACATCGGACGTGCCGCCAGCGAGCCGGCCAGCGCCTGCGCGACGGCCGAAACCGGCATGCCCGGACTCAGCCGGCCCAGCTCCTGCCGCAGCACCCCCGACCATTCCCGCCAGCCGTCGGCGGTGAGCCGCAGGAAGATCTGCTCGCGCGTCTCGAAGTAGCGCAGCATCGCGGACTTGTGCATTCCCACCGCGTGGGCGATCTCAGTGAGGGTGACCTGCCGGATCCCGCGTTCGGCGCCCAGCCGCGCCGCGGCCGTCAAGATGGCCTCTTCGCGCTGCTGCTTGGCCCCGGCCGACCGCGCGCGCTGAAACTCAGCCGACCCCGCGGGCTGGACCTTAGCCGACCGCGCAGGCTGGAACTCGGGCATCACCACTAAGCCAATGTAGCGCAACAGAGTTGCGTAAATAACGAAACGGTGTTTTGCTAAAGGCATGCAGCAGACCTGGTTCATCACTGGCTCCTCGCGCGGCCTCGGGCGCGCTCTCGTCCAGGCGGCCCTCGACGCGGGCGATCTCGTCGTGGCCACCGCGCGCCGGCCCGAGCAACTCGCCGATCTCACCGAACGCTACGGCGACCGGGTGCTTCCGCTCGCGCTCGACGTGACCGACGCCGAGGCCGTGCAGGCCGCGGTCGACGCCGGCGCGGAACGCTTCGGCCGCCTCGACGTCGTGGTCAACAACGCCGGCTACGNNCCAACTTCTGGGGCGTCTACCACGTGTCCAAGGCGGTCATCCCGGTAATGCGCGCCCAGGGCGGCGGCACGGTCGTGCAGTTCTCCTCGGTCGGCGGCCGGGTGGGCGGGTCCCCCGGCATCGCTAGCTACCAGGCCGCCAAGTTCGCCGTGGACGGCCTCAGCCGAGTGCTCGCGGTCGAGACCGCGCCGTTCGGCGTGGCGGTCATGGTCGTCGAGCCGAGCGGCTTCGCCACCGACTGGGCCGGCTCGTCGATGACGATCTACGACATCCCCGCCGAGTACGACACGACGATCGGGGCCATGCACCGCCGCGTGCGGGCCAACCCGGCGGGCCCGGCCGGTGACCCCGAACGGGCGGCCGAGATCATCGTGCAGGTCGTCAAGCGCGGCAACCCGCCCTCCCACCTGCTGCTCGGCACGACGGCCGTAGAGATGGCGCTCGACTACTCCCGGCGGCAGATCGCCGAGGCTTCGGCATGGGAGAAGGTCAGCCGCTCAGCCGACTACGCCGAGCCCTATCCGGCCGAGTTCCCGGTCGACGAGCCGCCAGGGGAGCACTAGCCGGAGAGCACTAGAGCGTGTAACGCGACTGCGGGAGGCGTGGTGTCATTTGCCTTCTGGTGCCGGCGCGTTGCGGCAGGGCGTCCGGGCCCGGCGTCAGCCTGGACGTCTGGTCCCCGGCCTGCACTAGCCCCGTCGGCACTCCCTCACC
>PLDT01000647.1:0-3481 GCA_003136255.1 Actinomycetota bacterium | reverse complement strand
GTCTTCGCGATCCGGCCGCTGATCCAGAAGACATCCAGCCAGAACGACCAGAACAGTCTGTACTGGGTCATCTGGTACATTGGCCTGCCCGCGGTGCTGCTCGGTGCTTTCGGCCTGGCCGTTCTGGCCAGCCGCGGCCTGAAATCGCTTCTGAACTGGACCGACGCCCGTGCTGAGGCCCGGACCTGGGCGCTGCCCCTGATCATCGCGCTGTGGGTCATCGTCACCGTGCTCTGGCGCCCCGCCATTTCCCCCGAACAACCCTGGGCCAGCCGCCGCCTGGTCCCGTTCGTCCTGCCCGGGCTGATCCTCGGCGCCATCTGGGCCTCAGCCTGGCTCCGGGATCTGGCCGGCCAGCGCGGCCGGGCCCGGGCCACCTCGGGCGTGGTCGCCTCGTGCTGCGCGGCCTCGCTGCTCATCCCGGCCACGCTGACCAACCTGGACCTCGGCTCCAGCCCCAATGCCTCCGGTCCCGGCCGGCACCTGACCGCGAACGGCATGGCGTTCCACCGCATCGGCCCGGGCCAGCTCGCCGCGGTCGACGGGCTGTGCCAGGCGATCGGCCCGGACGCGTCGGTCGTCATCCTCGACTCGCTGACCGCGGACCGGTTTGCCCAGGTGGCCCGCGGTCTGTGCGACACCCCGACCGCCATCATGGACCATCCCACCCGAGCTACGGTCGGCGCCGTGCTGGCCGGCATCGAGCGGGCCGGCCGCCGCCCGGTGCTCATCGCCCAGGACGGATCCGAGCTCGCCCCGTACGGCGGCGGGCCCCGGGAAGTGGTCAACCTGCTGACCACGCAGGAGGCGCACGACCTGACCGCGCCGGCCACCCGAGTCTGGCCCATCCAGTACACGGTGTGGCTGTCGGACCCGGTTGGTGCGTGAGGAGCGCTCTGGCCGGGCCGGACCCGGCTTAGCGCGCATCGAAGTGGCAGGATTTCGCCGAAGGATGGCGATCCTGCCACTCGTCATTCCCGGCATCGCCTGACAGGCTCAGAAGGTGGCCCAGCCAGACGCACCCCCGGTCGTTCGGAGCGAAGAAAAGACGGCCGCGGTGCGGCGCGCCAGTCTCGTCGCCTGGGTCTGCCTGTTCATCGTGTGGGTCCTATGGGGCAGCACCTACCTGGCCATCAAGGTCGGCGTCGAGACCATGCCGCCGCTGCTGATGGCCGCGGCCCGGAACCTGGTCGCGGGGGCCATCATGTTCCCGGCGGCCATGGGGGCCCGCCGGAGGGCGGTCCGCGCCGGCCAGGCCGTACACCGCTGGCCGAGCCGGGCCGAGTGGATCGGCTGCGCGACCGCGGGCATCCTGCTGCTGNNGCTGAACCACGCCCGGCTCGGCCTGGCCCCGCTGGCCGGCTTGGTCCTCGGCCTGGTCGGGGTCGGCTTCCTGTCGGGCCTGGGCGGCGGCTCGGGCCGGGTCTCGGTGACCGGCGTGGTCATCATCTTGATCGCCGCGTTCACCTGGGCGCTGGGCACGATCATGACCCGCCGGGTCACGATCCCGTCCAGCCCGATCCTGGCCAGCGGGATGGAACTGCTCTGCGGCGGGGTGGCGCTCCTGGTCTGGTCCGCGGCCGCCGGGGAGTTCGGCTCGCTGCACCTGGCCCAGGTCTCCTGGCGGTCCTGGCTCGCCCTCGGCTACCTCATCGTGTTCGGCTCGATCGTCGCGTTCTCCGCCTACGGCGTCGCGGTCCGAGCCCTGCCCACCCCCACCGTGGCCACGTACGCGTACGTGAACCCGGTGATCGCGGTCCTGCTCGGCACGCTCATCCTGAACGAGCGGCTGACCCCGGCCACGTTCGTCGGCGGGGCGCTCATCCTCGGCGCCGTGGTCCTGGTCGTACGCCGCCACCCGCCCTCGCACTGAGCTAAGGCGGGCCGCGTTGACCCCCGGCCCGGAGCCGGCGAACAATGAACGGATGCCGCTGGAGATCAAGCGCCTGCACCTGGCCAGCCTGCAGGGCCCCGACGGCCGCCGCTGGCCGGTACACGGGTTCGTAGTCACGCACGACGGTGACGCGGTGCTGGTCGACACCGGCGTCGGCGGCCCGCAGGAGGCCCTGGACGACTGGCGCGTGGTCAACCGCTCGGTCGCCGAGGCGCTGGCCGAGCTGGACCTGAGCCCGGCCGACATCAGCCTGGTGATCAATACCCACCTGCACTTCGATCACTGCGGCCAGAACGCCGTGTTCCAGCACGCCCCGTTCTACGTCCAGCGCGCCGAGCTCGACCGGGCCCGGCGCGAGGCCCCGGACCTGCACGACTGGTTCGACTTTGCCGGCGCCCGGTTCGAGCTGCTGGACGGCGACGCCGAGATCCTGCCCGGGCTGGAGGTCATCGCCACCCCGGGCCACACGCCGGGCCACCAGTCCGTGGTGGTCCGTGGCGACGGCGGGGCCTTCGACCTGCTGATCGGCGACGCGGCCTACACCCCCCGGGTGTACTCCGACCCGGACCTTTCGGTCAGCGGCCGGCTCCCGCCCGGCCAGGCCAGCGACGTGCCGGCCTGGCGGGACTCGCTGCTCCGGATCCAGGCCCTGAGCCCGGACCGGGTGCACTTCTGCCACCACACCGACGTCATTCACCGCTGACGGAGGCCACCATGCGGATCATCGCGGAAGCCGGCGCCTACACCCCGCCCGACGGCACCGAGCCCAACGACTGGACCGTCCACCTGAGCAGCGACGATCTGAGCCTGGGCACGTACTGCATCCCCGCGGGCGGCGTGGACGACCAGAGCCCGCACACCGAGGACGAGATCTACGTGGTCCGTTCCGGCCGGGCTACCCTGGTGACGACCTCGGGCATCGTGGACGTGGAGCCGGGCAGCGTGGTGTTCGTCCCGGCCGGGGAGCCGCACAAGTTCACCGAGATCAGCGAGGACCTGGCCCTGCTCGTCGTCTTCGCCCCGCCGTACGGATCACGGGCGCCCGGCTAGCGGGCGACGTCAGCCGCCTCCTCGACACCGAGCCGGGCCAGCTCGTCGGCCCGCTCGTTGCCCTCGTCGCCGGCGTGCCCCTTCACCCACAGCCAGCTGACCTCGTGGCCGTTCATGGCCGCGATCAGCCGGCGCCACAGGTCCTCGTTCTTGACCGGCTTCTTGGCCGAGGTCCGCCAGCCGTTACGCTGCCAGCCCGCGATCCACTTGGTGATCCCGTCCAGCATGTACTTGCTGTCGGTGTGCAGCTTGACCTGCGACGGCCGGTTCAGTGCCTCCAGCGCGGAGATGGCCGCCATCAGCTCCATCCGGTTGTTCGTGGTCTGCGGGTCGCTGCCGTGCAGTTCCTTCTCCGTGCCGTTCCAGCGGAGCACCGCGCCCCAGCCGCCTCGTCCCGGGTTCCCGCTGCACGCCCCGTCGGTGTAGATCACGACCTCGGTCATGCCGGAAGGTTACCCGCGGCCCGTACTTGATTTGCTTTGGCCGCCGGGAGTTCATAAAGTATGAACACCGCCGCGGGGTGGAGCAGTTCGGTAG
>PLDT01000367.1:0-5007 GCA_003136255.1 Actinomycetota bacterium | reverse complement strand
CGGCCGACTTCGACGCGGTCAGGTCCATGCACGAGGCGATGTCCCGGCGCTGACGCGTCCCGCTGTTCGGGGCCCCATCCCTGCGGCTGCTGTGGCACGTGGTGGGAACGGGCCGACTACTTGGGTGGGCGGCCGGCGCCCGGGCGGATGGGCGGGATGGGTGTGATGGGGTGCCGACGCGGACCTGACCACAGGGCCGGCACGGCGTAGACGGCGGCGGTCACCGCGTAGGCGGCCTGCTCGTAGTTGACCCGCCATCCGACGAACTCCGGCCAGGCCTGCTCCGGATCACGTTCGATCGCGAAGTCGACCTCGCGCATCCGGGTCACCGCGTCGAGGAACTCCTCGTAGGTCAGGCTGATCCCGGCGGCCGGGTCGGCCTCAAAGGGAACGTCGAAGCCCATGGCCGTGGCGATCCGGTAGAAACACTGGAACCCGCTGCGCAGGCACAGCCGGGCTGGTACCACCGGCGCGGCCGAGGGGGACAGGGTCAGAAACAACGCGGCCGAGTCCAGCACCGACAGCAGCGACGTCGACCAGGACGACAACGCGCCCGGTGAGCGGAACCGGACCAGCCCCAGGTAGGTGGTATGGCTCTCGCCGACATCCGCGGCCCAGCGTTCCCACTGGGAATACAGGTCCCCCATCGTGTCCAGGGTCGAAATGCCGCCCAGCCCGTAGTGGGTGCGGGCCAGCAACTCCGGGCCCCAGGCCGGTATGCCGCCCCGGGCGTTGAGCAGCGCCACCTCGGTCTCGCGGCGGTTGAACGCCGCATACAGGGTCGGCAGGTAGGCGATCTGCAGGGTGATGATCACTAGGCCGACCGCGGCGGCCAGGAACACGATCACGGCCGGCACCGCCCCGGAGGGCACCGCGAAGCCCAAGGTGAACAGTGATGACCCGGCGTCGATGAAGGCGGACACCACGCCGCGGTGGGCGAACGGCCACAACAAGAGCGTGAACCCGACGTAGGCCACGAGGAGCCAGGTAGCCAGCTGGGCCAGCAAGATCGTCGCCGCCTGGGTGGCGAGTATCCGGTCGCGACGGCGGTACTCGGAAACCCGCGCCAACACCAGCTGATAGGCCCAGTCGACCGACTTGTCCACCCACCGCGTCAGGTGGCTGCTGACCGAGCGGGACACGATCAGCGTTCCGGTCACGCTGAGCACGGACGTGAGCACGAGCAGCCCGCCGATTACCGCGGCCACCACGCGGGCCCCCGCAGGCATCACCACCATGGGTTCTCCTCCAAGTCACCGAACCTATCGGGGCCGGGTTGAGCGCGTGATCATCTCCCGATAGCCTGCCAGCCATGGTCTCAGCATGGCCGGCGGCTTCGTATGAAGACTGGCGCGCGACATGCGACACGCTGCACGCGCACACCCAGGTCCTCGGCAAACTGGCGGTCAAGCTCGCGCCGCCTGAGCCTCAATTGCAGCACGCGGCGTTGCGCCTGACCGCGCGCGGCTGGGAGACAGCGCCGCTGCCCACCCCCGACGGCTCGGGCGCCCTGGTCGTGGCGCTCGACCTGCACCGCCATCAGGCGCTGGTCGAGCATAGCGCCGGGCCTTCCGACCAGATCGCCCTGACCCCGAACCGGCCGGTCGGCGACGTGACGCGGGAGGTGCTGGCGGCGGTCAGCCGTCTCGGCGGACCGGTGCAGATCGACCCGACTCCGCAGGAAGTCCCGTGGAGCGTGCCGCTGGATCAGGACACCGAGCACGCGCACTATGACCCGGACGAGGTCGCTCGTTATTTCGCCGCGGCGACCCAGGCCGCGCAGGTCCTGGCCGCGTTCCGCGCTCCGTACCGCGGCCGTTCGTCGCCCGTGCACGCCTGGTGGGGCTCGTTCGACCTGGCCGTGAGCTTGTACTCGGGCGTTCCGGCCGACCCGCCATCCGATGACTTCATCATGCGCAACGCGATGGACTCCCAGGAGGTCGCCGTCGGCTGGTGGCCCGGCGATGCCCGTTACGGCCGGGCCGCGTTCTACGCCTACGCCTTCCCGGCGGCCGAGGGTTTCAGCAGCATGGCCCTGTCCCCGCCTGCGGCCCACTGGGATCCGGTGCTGGGAGAGTACATCCTGGACTGGGACGACGTCCGATCGGCCGCTGACCCGCGGGCGACCGCCCTGCAGTTCGCGCGCACGGTCTTCCGCCAGGCCTGTGCCGTGTGCGAGTGGGACGTGACCCTGGCCGCCTCCGCGGATGGCACGCCACCTCCGGTCCGGTGACAAGTGCCACGTCCCGTTCGGCAAAAATCTTGAATTATCCGAACGTCCGTGGCGTTACGCCTCTAGCAGCGCTTTGATGCCGACCGGGGAGATGGCCATGACGAGCGGCGGCGAGCCGGCCCAGATCGAGAAGCGGATGGTCGTGGAATACGGCATCACGCTGGACGGCGTATGGCTGCCGCTGGCCATGCTGAGGCGGCTCGGCACGCACGGGCCGTGGGACACTCCGTTCACCGAGGCCTCCGCCGACCAGGAGAGCGTCCTGCTCGCTCATTCCCTGGCCGAACGGCACAACCAGGCCGGACTGCACCGCGGCCTGGGCTTGCGCGATTTCCTCGACGCGATTCCCTACGAGCCGACCACCCCGATCGACAAGGTCACCGGTCCCTGACCGGCATACCGCAGTCGCGTCGGCTACCGGCCGCTAGTAAGCTTTCCAAGGAAGTAGATTCCGTGAAGTTATCTTCCAGTTCCCGGAGGCCGGCGTCTTGTGCTGGCCGGGCCGCCGTCAGGAAATCTGCTTCCACTCCAGGGTGAACACTCCTACATACGGTGGGTTCGCGTTGGTATCCGGGTTGAAGCCGTCGAACTTGATGTAGATCGTCTGGCCTGCTATCGGGCTGATGATGATGGTAGAGCCGGCCTCCCCGGAGCCGTCCGTGTTAGCCGGGCAGGAGAATTGGCTGGGGCCGTCCTGGAGTTCGGTCAGGTTGCCGACGCTGTTGCCAGTAAACGCTCCGATTGTCCCGGCCACGCCCGGGTTGGCGGTGCACGTGTCGAACTGGTACGTGCCGGTGGCGGGAACGACCCACTTGTACCAAACCGACGTGCCACCGCGGTTGTCCTGGATGGTCGGCTCGTTCGTCTCGACCGTGGCGCCGATGTTGGTCCCGCTCACCGATCCGGAGGCGCCGCTGATCGGCCGCGCGTTGGCGAAGTTGTCGTTGGCCGGCTCCGGGCCGCCAGGGGCGACGCGCGGGATGACCCTGGTGGTGGACTGCGAGGGCTGGCTGGTGCCGCCGTCCGCGTTGGTCGCGGTCACCGTGAAGGTGTACGGGGTGCCGTCGGTCAGCCCGGTGACCAGGACCGGGCACGACGACCCGGTCGCGGTGATGCCGCCGGGGCTGGAGGTCACGGTGTAGGAGACGATGGCGCTGCCACCGTCATCTGCGGGCGGCAGGCGACACATACGCCGCCCCCAGGTCGGGTGGCGGTGGTGCTGACGGTGGCTGTGGCGGGGCGATGTCCACGGCCGCGGCGCCGGGGACCAGCGGCGGGCTCGGCACCGGCACCGGGGTCACCGCGTTGGACGGATCCGAGGCCGGGCCGTTGCCGTCCTCGTTGGTGGCGTAGACGGTGAAGGTGTAGCTGGTCCCGTACGTCAGGCCGGTGACCTGGATGCTGGGGGTGCCGTTTCCGGAGGTGCCGATGATGCCGCCGGGGCTGGAGACCGCGGTGTAGTTCCGGATCGGCAGGCCCCCGTCGCTGGCGGGTGGGGTGAACGTGACGTCAACGGTGGCGGTGTTCGTGCCGTTCGAGGAGTTGGTCGCGGTCACGTTGGTCGGCGCGCCGGGCGTGGTGTCCGGGAAAACGACCGCGGGCGCCGACTCCGGCCCGTTGCCCGCCGCGTTGCTGGCGTAGACCGTGACGGTGTAGTAAGTGCCGTTGGTCAGCCCGGTGACGTCGATCGGGCTGGTGGTACCGGGAACCGTTTCGACGGCCGGTCCGGAGGTTACGTTAAATCCCCGCCGGACCGTGACCGTGTAGCCCGTGATCGGGTTCGCGGAGTTCAGGTCGGACTGCGACGCGGTGAAGGAGACAGCGGCCGTACCGTCACCCGCCGTCGCGCTGGTGATTTTCGGCGGGCCCGGGATGCGGGGGGGAAGCGCCGCACCCGGCAGCTCCACCACCTGATCGTTGAGGAGGTCGGTGACGAACACGTCGTAGGACGTGTCCACCGCCACCGCATTCAACGTGTTCAGTCCGGTATCCAGGGTGACCAGGCTGTGGTACCCGACACCTCCGGGTGAGGTGCGGCCTTGTTCGGAATGGCGAGATTTTGTCCCGGCCCGAGCGAATAGTCCCTCCGCCGCACAGCAGTGTCAATAGGGGCGCGACCCGCCGTCAGCCTGCCCTCGGCGAGCACCGGGGCAGGAATGGCGGTACCCGGCCCGGCCGACGCCTTCGTCGCGATTCAGGCGGTGCCGATGAGCGTGTCTGGGACTTCGCGGAGGAAGATCTCGGCGGTCTTGGGTCCGACCCCCTTGAAGCGCTGCAGCTGCTGGCTGACCTCATCTCGCGTGCGGGCGGTGCGCACCAGCCTGGCGACTGAGCCATCGTAGTCCGCGATGAGGGCGCGCATCACGTCGCGCAGCTCCTCGCTCATGACGGAGCTCATCCGGTGATAGTCGCCGTCCCACAGCTCGTGCCAGAGCGGATGGTTATCGTCTGCGGTGAAGTGGTCCGGGGTGTCCCAGCCGTCTTCTTTGAACTTGCGGAATGCGCTGGCGGCGGTCTGCTGCGGCACGGGGCGCCCGAAAAGAATGCTGGCCAGCAGCCAGTCGAATAGGCCCTGGTCGGTTTTGGTGTCGATGCCGAGGTCGGCGGCGGTGATAAGCGCAGCCATGGCGTGTTCCGTTTCAGCGGGTGATGTGAATGTTGAACAACGGGCTCCTCAGGACGCCGATGATATCGAAGAACCTCAGCACTGGCGGAGCTGGCACTCGGCGAGTACGGGACGGGGATGGCCTTTCGGGCAGCCCCGTGGACATCCG
>PLDT01000151.1:0-33330 GCA_003136255.1 Actinomycetota bacterium | reverse complement strand
CGGTGGTCCTCGCGCTGGCCGTGCCGCTGATCGTGCCGGGCCTGCACCCGAGCAAGCTGTTCTCCTCGGGCCCGGGCATCGGCGGCAGCGGCGGCGGGACCGGCGCCGCGCTGGCCCTCCCGGACACGCTGTCGCAGACGATGCGGGAACTCCAGCAGACCCATCCCACCAAGGTGCTGACCTACACGACGACCGCCCCGAAGGACCCCCCGTATCTGCAGACCTACGTGTACGACGACCTGACCGATTCGGGCTGGAAGACCTCTGACTACACGGCGAACGATGGGCACGCCGCCGCGATGCCGCCCCCAGAGGGCGTGAACGATCTGGGGGCTTACCGCCAGATCAAGACCTCGGTCAACGTGACCGGCGGCGCCCTGACCGACACCGCGGGACCCAGCTTCCTGGCCATGCCCTATCCGGCCACCCAGGTCACCACGCCCCCCGGGGCGTGGCTGGTGGATCCCGAGCTGATGGTGTTCTCCCAGAACACCGCGGCCAGCGTTCAGACCTATTCGGTGACGAGCGCGGACGTGAGCCCGACCATCGCCCAGCTCAAGATCGCCGCGCCGCCGCCCCCGGACCTGGGAGCCGACCTGGCGCTCCCGGCGTCGTACCAGACGAAGGCGCTGAAGCAGATCGCGGACGAGCACACGGCCGGCCAGACGACCGAGTACGGCAAGGTCAACGCGCTGGCCGCCTGGCTGTCCGGGCCTTCGTTCGCCTACAGCGCCGCCGGGCCGCCGGTCAACTCCGCGGCCACCCTGTACAACTTCCTGACCAAGAGCCACCTCGGGGTGTGCGTGCAGTCGGCGTGGGCGATGACGGTCCTGACCCGCCTGCTGGGCATCCCGGCCCGGCTGGCGGGGGGCTTCACCGAGGGCACCCATCGGTCGGGAGACACCTACGTGGTCCAGACGGACGACGCGCACGCGTGGGCCGAGGTGTACTTCTCGGGCTTCGGCTGGATCAAATTCGAGGCCACCGCGTCCGGCGGAGACGGCACCGCGGAGGCCAGCAGCTACCAGACCGGGACGGAGATCGGTTCCGACTTGCCCCCGACCATCCCCGGGTCAATCGGAGGAAGCCCCGCGCCAGGCGCTACCACGCCCGGGCACGCAGGCGGGCTCAACAAGCTCGTCCCCAATGACGGCGGATCAGGAGGCGGCCTGCCCATCAAGTCCACCGGAACGCCCTGGGCGGCGGTCGTGCTGGCCATACTCGCCGCCATCGCCCTGGCGTGCGGGGTCATCGCGATCGTCGCCCCGCCGGCGCACCGGGCCTGGTCGGCCCAGGCCCCCGAGGGAGCCAGGCGGCGGCGTCCGGTGAACCTGACCAGCCTGGTGCTGGTGGTGGCCGCAGCGGCGATCATCGCGCTGGCGCTGTACCGGCTGCTGTCCCATACCGGCCTGGACCTGCGGGCCGGCTGGGCAACGGTCGGTATCGCCTTCGGCGCGGCCGGCGCGTTCGTGTTCGTGGCGCCGGGCGTGATCCGGGTCGGCGTGCGGCGATGGCGCTGGCTCCGGGGCGGCGATGACGCGCACCGGGCCCATACCGCGTGGCGTGAGTTCTGTGACGACCTGCAAGATCTCGGCCTGGGCTACGCGCCGAGCGAGCCGCCGCGGACGCTGGCGGACCGGCTCACGGCCGGGCTGCCCGAGACGTCCCGGGAGGCGGTGCGCAGGCTGGCGCTCGCCGAGGAGCGCGCCAGCTACGCGGCGCGGCCGTCCGAGTCGGCCAACCTGCGGCGGGACAGCGCCATCGCGCGGCGCGGCCTCGCGGCGTCGGTCTGGCGGGGCAGTCGCTGGCGGGCCAGGATCTTCCCGGCCTCGGTGATGACGACGGTGGCCGACGGCGCCGCCCGGATCCCCGATCGGCTGGCGGCTCTGGTCTCCCGCCGCTGGACCGAGCGCGGGTCAATGAGCTGACGTAGAGGAGAAGCCTCTCGGGTAGCTAAGGCGTGGCAGGCCCGGCGGGCGCTACATCCGGCGGTCGCCCTCCTGACGGCGGCGCCACCGCTCTTCCATGCGCTCCATCAGCCGGGCTCGCCAGCCCAGCGCGGGACGACCGGGATGGTCGGCCCGGGAATGGCTGACCTTGGTCCGCGCGGGCCGCACCCGTGCCAAGTGCCGCCGCCAGCTGACGATCGCCCACACCAGCGACAGCAGCATGATCGCCGCGCCGACCGGGTCCAGGTATAGACGATGGGTCACCACGCCGGCCGCGAGCGCGCCGGCGCCGGCCAGGATGCCGATCAACGCCTGGACGAGCTTGCGCTTGTAGTGCACGTGTGGATCACTGGAGCGCACGAGACGCCCGAACTTCGGATCCTCCCTGTAGAGCGCCTGCTCGATCTGCTCCAGCTGGCGCTGCTCGTGTTCAGAGAGCGGCACAACGCCTCCCATTAAAAAACCATGCGCCCGGCACGCGTGCGGTGATGTTCACCTCACATACCCGGTTCTTTTTCCAGAATACGAGCGTAGACACATCGCTTGGAAGAGCGGACCCGGTAGCAGCTCAGAAAGCCTCCCGGTCAGGGCGGTTCTGAAGGCCCGGATCCTCCACCAGGGCGGCCGGGCGGACCGCGCTGTCGCCGAACCGGCGGGCGATCTGATCCATGGCCCGCTCCGCTTCCCGCCAGCCGACAGGCCTGTCATCGAAGGTCAGCTGGGCGTTCGCGCCCGCGGCCGGGACCAGGCCGGACACCCGGACACCGACCAGCCGCAGCCGGGTGCCCCGGTCCAGCCCCGAGGACTCAAACAGCGAGCAGGCTGTGGTGTATATCTCACGAGCCACGTCGGTCGGATACGGCAGGGTACGGGACCGGGTCATCGTCTTGAAGCTGGCCAGCCGGAGTTTGACCGACACGGTCCGGGCCACGTACCCGCCCGCGCGCAGCCCCTGCGCCGTCCGGCCGGACAGCCTCAGCAGCTCCCGGCGGATCCGGTCCGGATCATCGATGTCCGCGGCGAAGGTCTCCTCCGCGCCGATGCTTTTCTCCCGTAGGTGCGGCACGACCTGGCGCTCGTCCCGGCCCCAGGCCAGGGCGGCCAGGTGCGCGCCGTGCGCGGCGCCGAGCGCGCGCTGCAAGGCGTCAAGCGGGGTGTGCGCGATGTCGCCCACCGTCCGCAGCCCCAGCCGGGCGAGCACCTCTCCAGCTCGGTCTCCGACTCCCCAGAGCGCGGCCACCGGCAGCGGATGCAGGAAGTCGAGCACCCCGGCCTGCGGCACCACCAGCAGGCCGTCCGGCTTGCAGCGGGCCGAGGCGATCTTGGCCACGAACTTGCACGGCGCGACCCCGACCGAGCACGTGATGCCCTGCTGCTGCTCGACCTGGGCCCGGATCAGGGCGGCGATCCCAGCGGGCGGCCCGAGTCGCCGCAGCGCCCCGGAGACGTCGAGGAACGCCTCGTCCAGCGCCAGCGGCTCGACCTCGGGCGTTACCGCGCCGAAGATGGCCATGACCTCCTTGGAGGTCACGGCGTAGGCCCGGTGCCGAGGCGGCACGAACACCGCCTGCGGGCACAGCCGCTTGGCCCGCAGGACCGGCATGGCCGAGCGGACCCCAAACGCACGAGCTTGATACGACGCGGACAGCACCACGCCGCGGCCGCCGGTCGCGCCCACGATGACCGGCTGGCCCGCCAGCTCGGGCCGGTCCCTGATCTCCACGCTGGCGTAGAAGGCGTCCATGTCCACGTGCAGGATGTGACAGTCCGTATCGTCCGGGGCGGGCTCCTGCGGGGCGCTCACGGCGGTCAGCGGTGGGCGAGCATGTGGAGCTGGGCCGCGATGTCGCGTAGCGGCGGAGTGCTGGCGGCGGCCTCCTCCAGCGCCCGCAGTGCCTCGGTGGCGGCCGCGTCGCCGTCCAGCAGCGCGCCAGGTACCAGCCCGGCGAAAATCCGCAGTCCGTGCGCCGCCCCGGCGCGCAACCCGGCTTGCTCGACCAGCGCGGTCAGTTCGGGCAGCGTGAACCGTCGCGGGGTGCTGGCCGCCGCGTCAGCCAGCAGCAGGCGGGCTTCGGTGAAGCGGCCGGCCAGGGCGCGGTGCAGGACCCCGGCGATCGCGTTGGACGCGAGCACGCTCACCGTGGCGGACGGCCGGAGCACGCGCGCGATCGCGCTCATCGCGTCGGCCGGCTCTTCGACGTACTCGAGCACGTTGTGGCAGATGACGAGGTCGGCCGCGGCCGGTCCGACGACGGCATCCAGGCTGGCCGCGTCGCCTTGCACCGAGGCCAGGCGCGCGCCCGCCTCGGCGGCGCGGCGCTGCGCCGCCGCGAGCGCGTCCGGGCTCGGGTCCACGACGGTGACGTTGTGCCCGAGGGCCGCGAACGGAACGGCCAGCCCGCCGGTTCCCCCGCCCACGTCCACGATGTCCAGGGCTGGCCGGCCGGTGGCCGCCACCCGAGCGGAGATGACCCCGCTCAGCACGTCCCAGACGAGCGAGGAGCGGACGCCGTCACGCCTGAGGTCCACGGCCACGCGAGCCTCCTTCAGTCCAGTCCAAATGTAGTGCCCGGCCCCCGACAATACTGCTGGCCCCGGCGCCGGGCGCGGACCAGCGGCGATGACCCGTACGCTATCGCGTTACGGTCATTGGCTACTTTCCGTATCAGGTCGGTGAACCTGCGTGACCGATTCGCCGTTTATATAACCGTGCGGAACTCACAGATTCTTCTTTACCTGACCTCGTGGCATCTCCAGCGCGGCTGCATCCGGCCACCGTATGCTCTTCGCCATGGCTGAGCACCTGGAGTTCCCTCGTCCCTGGCGGCTGATGCTGACCGCAGGATGGAACCTGGCCGAATCCCTCGGCATCCCGGTCGCCGGATACTTCATCGGGGCCCAGCTCGGCGGGCGAGACGCCGGCATGGTGGCCGCGACCGCCGCGGTCTGGCTGACCGTGATCGGCCGCAAGGTCATCACCCGCAGCGTCCCCGGCCTGCTGACGATCTCGGCTCTAGTGCTCACCCTGCAGACGGGCGTCGTCATCGCCACCGGCAGCATGCTGTTCTTCCTGCTCCAGTTCCCGCTGGCCAACCTCGGCCTGTGCCTGCTGTTCGCGCGGACCGCGCCCACCCGCAAGCCGCTGGTGGCCCAGCTGGCCGCCGAGGTCGTGGCGCTCCGCAATCCGTCCCATCACCCGGGACTGCACCGGTTCTTCCAAGGGGCGACCTGGCTGTGGGCCGGGATCTTCGCGGCGTCCACCGCGGGCCTGGCCGCGGCGATGGCCCTGGAGCCGGTCAAGGCGTTCCTGCTGCTCACCACCGTCGTCACGATCGGCGGCACGGTCGCGGGCAGCTGTCTGTCCGCGTTCTGGTTCTTCCGCGTCCTGCGCCGCTTCGGCCTGCACGTCCGCTTCGCCCCCCAGGCCTAGCGCGCCCCGGCAGCCACTCCGCTCACATTTGCGTGGTTGTTTCGGCTTGCGTGGAGGATCCGGGCAGCTGGGGTTGCCCGGATCCACCCTGGAAGCCGGATCCACCGCGTAGATGTGACGAGTGGGGTTAGCGGGGTGGTCGGGGCGTGCGGGCGCGGGGGTGGTGGGGCGCGGGAGTTAAGGGGCGGGGAAGCTAGACCTGGAGGGAGGGCTTGAGCTCGGCGATGCGGGCTAGGAGGCCGTTGACGAAGGCGGGGGACGCCTCGGTGGACAGGTCTCGGGCGAGCAGGACGGCCTCGCTGATCGCCACGCCGTCGGGGATGTCCGGAGCCCACAGCAGCTCGTATACGCCGATGCGCAGCACGTTCCGGTCCACGGCCGGCATCCGGTCCAGGGTCCAGCCTTCGGCGTACTCCGAGAGCAGCTCGTCGATCCGGGGCGCGTGCTCGGTGACACCGCGGACCAGGTCCGCGGCGTAGGCCGACACGGGCGGGCTGGCCAGCTCAATGCGCTCGGCGAGCAGGTCGAGGACCGGGATGCCGCGCAACTCGGCCTCGAACAAGATGTCCAGGGCGCGCTTGCGCGCCTTGCTACGAGCGGGCATCAGCGGGGCCAAAGGGCCNNGCCAGTGAAGGGGGAATGGGGAGGTGGGTGGGGGGCCGGAGGCCAAAGACAAAGAGAGTCATCAAGCGCGACCGAGGTACTGGCCGGTCCTGGTGTCGACTTTGATCTTTTCGCCGGTGGAGATGAACAGCGGGACCTGGATGGTGGCGCCGGTCTCCAGCGTGGCCGGCTTGGTGCCGCCGGTCGAGCGGTCACCCTGGACGCCGGGGTCGGTCTGGCTGATGGTCAGCTCGACGGCCGCGGGCAGGTCCACGTACAGCGGCGCGCCGTCGTTGAACGCGACCGTGACGGTCTGCTCCTCCAGCAGGTAGTTGGCCGCGTCGCCGACCACGTCAGCGGGGATCCGGGGCTGGTCGTAGTCCTCCGTGTCCATGAACACGAAGTCGGGGCCCTCGCGGTACAGGTACTGCATCTCGCGGCGGTCGATGGTGGCCACGTCGACCTTGACGCCGGCGTTGAAGGTCCGGTCGACCACCTTGCCCGAATTGATGTTCTTCAGCTTGGTGCGCACAAAGGCAGGGCCCTTGCCCGGCTTGACGTGCTGGAACTCCACCACGGTCCAGAGCCCGTGGTCGAGGTTCAAGGTCATGCCGTTCTTCAGGTCGTTCGTGGTGGCCACGTCCGGTCTCCAGGTAAAAGGACGAGAAGTTCTCTCGTGGTCGTCGTGAGCAGGCCCGTCCCGTCGGCCCCCACGACGAGAACGTCCTCGATCCGGACACCGCCCTTGCCGGGCAGGTAGACACCAGGCTCGACGGTGATCGGGACCCGGTCGGCAAGCTTACCCGTTCTGGAGTACCCGATCGTCGGCGCCTCGTGCACCTCCAGGCCGATGCCGTGGCCGAGGCCGTGGCCGAAATGCTCGCCGTGCCCGGCGTCGCGGATCACGTCCCGCGCCGCGGCGTCCACCTCAGCCACGTCGGCGCCGGGTCGGGCGGCCTGCATCCCGGACCGCTGCGCGGCCGCGACCAGCTCGTAGATCTCGCGCTGCCAGCCGGCCGGCTCGCCGAGCGCCACGGTACGGGTCATGTCCGCGTTATAGCCGCCGTACAGCGCGCCGAAATCCATCGTGATCAGGTCGCCGCGGCGCAGCGGCCGGTCGGTCGGTGCGTGGTGCGGGATGGCGCCGTTCGGGCCGCTGGCCACGATGGTGTCGAAGGCCGGCCGCTGCGCGCCCAGGTCGACCATCCGCCGGTCCAGAGCCGCGGCCAGCTGGCGTTCGGTCAGTCCGGGCCGGATCAGCGCGAACACGTCGGCGATGGCCTGGGCGCTGATCCGGCACGCGGTGGCCAGCAGCTCGAGCTCGGACGGATCCTTGACGGTTCTCAGTTCTTCGATTTTCCGGCCGAACGGAACCATGGTCACACCGTCCGCTTTCGCGGCAAGCTCGGCGTGGCGCTCGACCGACATCTCGTGCGCCTCGAAGGCCACGGTCCGCAGGGCCCGGCGGGTCATCTCCGCGGCCAGCCGCGGCTCGATGAACCGCTCGACGACCAGCTCCAGGTCGGGGCAATCGCGCTGGGCGGCCAGGGCGTACCGCGAGTCAGTGGCCAGCACCGCCGGGCCGCTGGCTAGCAGCAGCAGCGCGGCGTTCGAGCTGGCCAGGCCGCTGAGGTAGCGGACGTTCGCGGCGGTGGTGATGAGTGCCGCGTCGGCGCCGGCCTCGGCGACCTGCTGGCGGGCGCGTTCCCGGCGCGCCGCGTGGATCTCTGGCATGTGCTGAACTCTACGCGCGTGACTCCGAGCGGCCCCGCGGGTGATCAGAAGCCGACAGCGGGGAGCTAGTCGGCCAGGGCCCGGACCTGCTCGATGAGGCGGACGCGGGCCTCGTGAGTGGGCGCCAGCGGGGTGACGTTGAGCGTGGTCACGCCGGACTCGCGGAAGGCGGCCAGACGCTCCCGGACGTAGCCTTCCGGGCCGATGAGCGCGGTGAGCTCGACCAGCTCGGCGGGCACCAGGGCCTCGGCCTCGGCCTTGCGGCCGTCCAGGTAGGCGTCCTGGATCGCCTTGGCCTCGGCCTCGTAGCCGAACCGGCGGGCCAGGTCGTTGTAGAAGTTGCGGCCGCGGGCACCCATCCCGCCGATGTACAGGGCCAGTTGCGGGCGGCTGTGCTCGCGCAGGCCGGCCACATCGTCGCCGATGGCCAGCGGGGCGTGCGCGATCACGTCCAGCGGGCCGAGCACCGGGTCGCGCTTGGCCAAGCCCGCGGCGACCGCCTCGCCCCACACCTCGCCGGCCTTATCGGGCAGGTAGAAGATCGGCATCCACGACTCGGCCAGCTCGGCGGCGACCGTCACGTTCTTCGGCCCGATGGCGGCCAGGGCAATCGGGATCCGCTCCCGGACGGGGTGGTTGATCAGCTTGAGCGGCTTGCCCAGCCCGGTGCCCCCCTCCAGCGGGAGGTGGTAATACCGGCCCTGGTAGGACAGCCGGTCTCGGCGCCAGACCATCCGGCAGATGTCGATGATCTCGCGGGACCGGCCGATCGGCGCGTCGTACGGCACGCCGTGCCACCCCTCGATGACCTGCGGACCGGACGCGCCCAGGCCGAGGGTGAACCGGCCGCCCGAGACGTAGTCCAGCCCGGCCGCGGTCATCGCGAGCAGCGCGGGCGTCCGCGAGTACAGCGGGAGGATGCCCGAGGCGATCTGCACCCGCTCGGTCTTGGCCGCGATGAAGCCCAGCTGGCTCACCGCGTCGAAGCTGTATGCCTCGGGCACGAACACGATGTCCAGCCCGGCGCGCTCGTAGTCGGCCAGTTCCACCACGGTCTCGGAGAAACCGCCTGCGTAGTTCAGAAAGATCCCTATCCGCATGCGATCAGCCCTCCCGGGTGCGGGCACCACGGCCCGTTCGGTCCATAAAAGGACAGTAGCGGCTGCGGGGGGCCAGCCGCGAGCGGGGTCACTCGCGTGATATGCGGCGGCTACCCTCAGCTTATCCGCAGAATTAATGCAACGTTCTTTGATCCGCCCGGCTCATCCTTCGAGGTATGAAGGGTGCCACCGGGCGGGAAGTCGTGCATGGCCAGTGATCTAAGTGGTGAAGACCCGGCGGCTTCTGTGCTGCTGGCTGACCTCGGCCAGCAGGGTGCCGGGGCCGCGCGCGACTGCCTCGTCGAGGTCACCGTCCCGGTCTACAACGAGGAAAAGGTCCTCGCGGAAAGCGTACGCAAACTGCACGCTTATTTGACCGCTAACCTTCCGTTCCATTTCGTGATCACGATTGCCGACAATGCCAGCACGGACGAGACCTTCGCCATCGCCCGGCGGATGGAGGCGGAACTGCCCCGGGTCCGGGCCGTCCACGTGGACCGCAAGGGTCGCGGGCTGGCGCTGCGCCACGTCTGGGGCGCCACCGCGGCCGACATCGTCGCCTATATGGACGCCGACCTGTCCACCGGCCTGGAGGCGTTCTTGCCGCTGATCGCCCCCCTGGTGTCAGGTCACTGCGACGTGGCCACCGGCAGCAGGCTCTTGCCCGGCGCCAACGTGGTCCGCGGGCCGAAGCGCGAGATCATCTCGCGGACCTACAACGTGCTATTGCGGATGTTCCTGGCGGCCCGCTTCTCCGATGCCCAGTGCGGGTTCAAGGCCGGCCGTTCCGAGGTCATCCGGGCCCTGCTGCCTGACGTGCAGGACGACGCCTGGTTCTTCGACACCGAGTTGCTGCTGCTGGCCCAGCGCCGCGGCCTGCGCATCTGCGAGATTCCCGTCACCTGGGTCGAGGATCCAGACAGTAAGGTGGATATCGTCCGTACCGCGCTGGCCGACCTGCGGGGCATGGCGCGGCTGCGCTTCGGGACCGGCCGCAAGCCGCGCTCGTCTCCCGCCGACCTGACTCCAGAACTCACGGCCCCGGAGCAGCACCGATGACCACCCAGCTGACCACCCCTAGTTCGGCCGCCGAGCCGACCCGGCCGCCGCGCGGCCGGGTCAAGCGGATCGTTCTCGGCGGTACGGCCGACCCGGTCTGGGCGCGGCCCGCGCTATGGGCCGTGCTGATCCTGGCCGGGGTGCTGTATTCGTGGGACCTGTCCCGCAACGGCGACGCGAACACGTTCTACGCGGCCGCGGTGCTCAGCGGGACCGAGAGCTGGAAGGCGTTCTTCTACGGCTCGCTGGACTCGGCGTCGTTCATCACCGTGGACAAGCCGCCGTTCGCGTTCTGGGTGATGGGGATCTCCGCGCGGATCTTCGGATTCAACAGCTGGAGCCTGCTGCTGCCCCAAGCGGCCGAGGGGGTCGCCGCCGTCGCGGTGGTGTATGCGGCGGTGCGGCGCAGCGTGGCGAGCCTGACCGGCGAGCGCGGCGCGTACGCGGCCGCGCTGATCGCGGCGCTCGTGCTGACCCTGACTCCGGTAGTGGTGGCGATCGACCGGGACGACAACCCCGACACGATGCTGACGCTGCTGCTGGCGCTCGGCGCCTGGGGGCTGCTGGAGTCCCTGCGGGCGGGCCGGGCCGAGCGGGGCCATCCGCTGCTCTGGCTGATGCTGAGCGCGGTCGCGTTCGGGCTCGCGTTCAACACCAAGATGCTCGAGGGGTTCATCGCGCTGCCCGCGCTGCCGATCGTGTACCTGATCGCGGCGGACGGACGGCTGCGCGCCCGGCTCGGACAGCTGCTGGCCGCGGGCGGCGTGCTGGCCGTGATCACGCTGTCCTGGATGACCATCGTCGACCTCATCCCCAAGGGGAGCCGTCCCTACGTCGGCAGCAGCGCCAACGACACCGTCTGGAACCTCGCCGTCGGCTACAACGGCTTCGGCCGGATCACCGGCAACACGCGGGCCGGCCTCCCGGGCGGAGGCGGCGGGGGCGGGGGCGGNNCGGGGTTCGGTGGTCTGGGCGGGCAGGCGGGCATCGGGCGGATGTTCGCCTCGACGCTCGGCGGGCAGATCTCCTGGCTCATACCGCTCGCCGCCATCGCGCTGATCGGGACGCTCATCTTGATCGGGCGGCGGCCGAGGACGGACCTGGCGCGGGCCAGCGTGCTGCTGTGGGGTGGCTGGCTGCTGCTTGAGTTCTTTGTGCTCAGCTTCCAGCAGGGCATCCAGCACTCGTACTACACCAGTGCCATGGCGCCGCCCATCGCCGCGCTGACCGGCATCGGCGCCGTGGCCTTCTACCAGGCGTACCGCCGCCGCTCGGGCTGGCTGAGGCTGCTGCTGCCGCTGGCGATCGCGGTCACCGGCGCCTGGTCGTTCGTGCTGCTGCGCCGCACGCCGAGCTGGAATCCGTGGCTGTCTTGGACGGTCCTGGGAGCCACGGTGGTGGCGGTACTCGCCTTGGTATGCGCCTTGGTGTTCGGCTGGCTGCGCGGTCGGGGCTCCGCGGCGGGACTCGGGCGCAGCCGGCTGGCGGGAGGCGGCCGACGCGGCCGCTTGTTCGCGGTGGTCGGGGTGGCCGGGCTGATCGCGATCCTGGCGGGACCGGCCGCGTACGCGCTGACTCCGCTCTCGCGGGCGGTCTCGGGGACCAACCCGGTGGCCGGCCCGACCGCGGGCGGCACCTTCGGGGGCGTGGGCGCCGGGTTCGACGTCGCTGGTCTCGGCGGCGCCGCGGGTACCGGGTACGGTGACCGCGGCGCGTTTGGCGGCGGGTTTGGCGGCGAGGCCGGGTCCGGCTTCGGGCGCACCGGCGGCTACGGCCGGGACCGGGAACGGGGCACGGGTCTGGGCGCGGCCGGTCTGGGCGCGGCGGGACCGGGCGGCGGCGCGACCCGGGTCGGCGGCGGAGGCGGCGGGGCGGTCAGCAAGCAGCTGATCGCGTACCTCGAGGCGCACCGTGACGGCGCGACCTGGCTGGTGGCCGTGCGGGGCTCCGACGCGGCCGCGGCGATCATCCTGCAGACCGGCGGCATCCCGGTCATGGCCATGGGCGGGTTCAGCGGCAGCGACCCCGCGCCGACCCTCGCCCAGCTCAAGCAGTACGTCCAGGAGGGCAAGCTGCGGTACGTGCTGACCGGGGGCGCAGGCGGGTTTGGCGGAGGTGGCGGCGGCACCGTCTCGTCCGTCACCTCGTGGGTCGAACAGAACTGCACCGCGGTGCCCGCGTCGGCCTACGGCGCTACCACCTCAGCCAGCGCCAGCACGGCCGCCACGACCGGCGCGCAGACGCTGTACCACTGCGGGTAGGTCAGCCGACGGTGGTCAGGTAGCTGCACTATCTAGTTAGTTCCTAGCGTGGAGACCGCCGATGGCCAGGGTGACGGGTCTGGAGCACCTGACGCTGCTCGGCCTCGCGCCGCCCGAGTTCGTCGGCGTCGCGGCCGGGGCGGGCTTCGGCGCGGTCGGCCTGCGCATCTCGCCGGCCTCGGCGGGAGAGGAGCCCTGGCCGATGCGCCCCGGCTCCCCCATGCTGGCCGAGACCGTGCGCCGCTGCGCGGCGGCGCAGGTCGAGGTGCTCGACGTGGAGGCGATCCGGCTCGGCCCGGAGCCGACCGACGTCGGGCCGGTGCTCGAGGCCGCGGCCGAGCTGGGCGCCCGGTACGTCATTACGGTCGGCGAGGATCCTGACCTGGAGCGGCTGTCGGATCACTTCGCCGAGCTGGTGCGGTCGGCCAAACCGTACGGGTTGCGGCCGGTCATCGAGTTCATGGCCTACCGGAGCCTACGGACCCTGGCCGACGCGGCCATGATCACCGCGCGGTCGGACGGTGGCGGGATCTTGATCGACGCGCTGCACGTGTGGCGGTGCGGCGTCGACCTGCGCGAGCTGGCCGGCCTCGATCCCGGGCTCGTCGCGTACCTGCAGATATGCGACGCGCCACTGGCCCCGCCGCGCGATGCGGTGGCCGAGGCCCGCACCGCACGGCTGCTGCCCGGAGCCGGCGAGCTGCCGCTAGGCGACCTGCTCGCCGCGGTGCCCAGCACCGTTCCCGTCGCCGTTGAGGCCCCGCATCCGGCGGGCCGTCTCGATCCCGCCGCGTTCGCGGCCCGCGCGCGGCGAGCGCTCGATTCGGTCCTGGAGCGGGAGCAGCGATAGTGCCACCCAGACTCACGGTCCGTCAGCAGATCACGGCTCGGCCTGCTTGGCCCGTTCGGCGGTCAACTCGGCCCGCTTGGCCTGCTCGGCGATCAGTTCGGCGATGGCCTGCAGGGCCAGCTGGTAGGAAACCAGGCCGAACCCGGCCACCGTCCCGTCCGCCACCGCGGCCACCACCGAGGTGTGCCGGAACGACTCGCGCGCCGCCGGGTTGGAGATGTGCACTTCGACTAGCGGAGCGGTCCGCATGGCCAGAGCATCCCGCAGCGCGTAGGAGTAGTGCGTGAACGCGGCGGGGTTGATCACCACCGGCATCCGGGCGTCGGCGGCCTCGTGCACCCAGCTGATCATCTCCCGCTCGTCGTCGGTCTGCCGGACGTCCACGTGCAGGCCCAGGGCGCGGCCGGTCGAGCGGCACAGGTCGGCCAGTTCGTCGAACGACACCGAGCCGTAGATCTCCGGTTCCCGGATGCCGAGGCGGCCCAGGTTCGGGCCGTTGAGCACGAGCACCTGCGTGATCATGTGGATACCTCCTGGTAGGCCTGCTGCAGGAGCTGTTCGGAGGGGTCGTCGAGGATGCCGGGGCGGGCCAGGCCGTCGAGCACCACTAGCCGCAGCCGCGCGCCGCGAGCCTTCTTGTCCACGCTCATGGCCTCGCGCAGCGACGGCCACGCGCCCGGCCGGTAATTAGTGGGGAGGCCGACGCTGGTCAGGACGGTCCGGTGCAGCTTGCTGGTCTGCTCGTCGAGCCGCCCGGCCAGGCGGGCCAGCTCGGCGACATACACCATGCCGATGGCGACCGCGTCGCCATGCCGGAACCGGTACTCCTCCACCCGCTCGATGGCGTGGCCGAGGGTGTGCCCGTAGTTGAGGATCTCCCGGAGGCCCTTCTCGGTGAGGTCGTTCGATACCACGCCGGCCTTGACCCGGATGGCGCGCTCGATCAGCTCGCGTGCGTACGGGCCGTGCGGCACGATGGCGCCGCCAGGATCCTCCTGGACCCGGTCCAGAATGACGGGGTCGGCGATGAAGCCGGCCTTGATCACCTCGGCCAGTCCGGCCACGTAGTCGGCCCGGGGCAAGGTCTCGAGCGTGGCCAGGTCGGCAAGCACCCCCGCCGGGGAATGGAACGCGCCGACCAGGTTCTTGCCCGCCGGAATGTCGATCGCGGTCTTGCCGCCGACCGCGGCGTCCGCCATGCCCAGCAGGGTGGTCGGAACCAGTACCACCTGCACGCCGCGCAACCAGGTGGCGGCCACGAACCCGGCCAGGTCGGTGGTCGCTCCCCCGCCCAGGCCGACGATGCAGTCGGACCGGGTCACCTTGTGCTGGGCCAGGCTCGACCACAGCCGGGCGGCGACGTCGACGGTCTTGGCGGTTTCGCCGTCCGGGACGGGCTCGGCCAAGACGCGGAAACCGGCCGCGGTCAGCGTCCCGCAGACCGGGCGCGCGATCTCGCCCAGGCCTACGGGGTGGATGACGACGACGGTGCGGGATTCCTTCGGGATCATACCGGGCAGTTCGCCGAGCACCCCGACGCCGACGACCACCTGGTAGGGCGGGCCGCCGTCCGAGGGCCGGACGTCGATTCTGGTCGCGGTCATGTTGGCTGCTCACTGCTCATCGGGGTTGCTCGCTGGTGGTCGCGTCGGTCAGGGTCGCGGCGATCTGCGCGGCGACCTCGTCGGGATCCAGGTCGTCGGTCTTGACCGTGACCGTGGCCAGCCGCTCGTAGAGCGGGCGGCGCTCCTCCAGCATGGCGCGCAACCGGCCGCGCGGGTTCCCCGGGACCACCACTCGGGGCCGGTCCAGCCCCAGGCGCCGCGCGACGGTGGCGAAGTCGGCGGCCAGGTACACCACGGGCAGGCCGTCGAGCAGGGGCTGGAGATCCGGGTCGAGGACCGCGCCGCTGCCGAGCACGAGCACGCCGTCGTGCTCACGCAGCGCGCTGGCCGCAGCGGCGCGTTCGAGTTCACGGAAGGCCGGCTCGCCGCGGGTGATGAAGATGTCGCTGACCGGCTGGCCCGCCGCTTCCGCGACATCAGTATCGGTGTCGCGGAAGCTGACTCCGAGGAGCTCGGCTAGGAGCGGGCCCACGGCGGACTTGCCCGCGCCCGGCGGGCCGATCAGCACCGCTGCCGGGGCCGTCATGAGATGACCAGCTCCTTCAGGTAGCTCTCCACGTTGCGGCGCATCTCCTCGGCCGAGTCGCCGCCGAACTTCTCGATCGCCGCCTCGGCCAGCACGAGCGCCACCATGGCCTCGGCCACCACGCCCGCCGCCGGGACCGCGGTCACGTCGCTGCGCTGGTTGATCGCCTTGGCCGGCTCGCCGGTACTGGTGTCGATGGTGTCCAGGGCGCGCGGCACGGTGGAGATGGGCTTCATCGCGGCCCGGACCCGGATGACCTCACCGGTGCTCATGCCGCCCTCGATGCCGCCCGCCCGGTTGGTGCGCCGGGTGACGCCATGAGCGCTCGCCTCGATCTCGTCGTGGGCTGCCGACCCGCGCCGGGTGGCGGTGGTGAAGCCGTCTCCCACCTCGACGCCCTTGATGGCCTGGATGGACATCAGCGCCCCGGCCAGCCGGGCGTCGAGCCGCCGGTCCCAGTGGGTGAAGCTGCCCAGCCCGGGCGGCAGCCCGAAGGCCAGCACCTCGACGACGCCGCCGAGGGTGTCGCCGTCCTTGCGGACCGCGTCGATCTCGGCCACCATGGCCTGGCTGGTCGCGGGATCGGCACAGCGCACGGGGTCGGCGTCGATGGCGGCTTGGTCCTGCGGGCCGGGCCCCGGCATCAGGTCGTCGGGCGCCTTGACCGCGCCGATGGACACCACATGGCTGAGGATCTCGATGCCGAGTACCTGGCTGAGCAGGCGCCGGGCCACCTCGCCGAGGGCGACCCGGGCGGCCGTCTCCCGCGCGCTGGCCCGCTCCAGGACGGGCCGGGCGTCGGTGTGGCCGAACTTCTGCATGCCAGCCAGGTCGGCGTGCCCGGGGCGCGGCCGGGTCAGCGGTGCGTTCCTGGCCAGCCCGGCCAGCACGTCGGCGTCGACGGGGTCAGCGGACATGACCGTTTCCCACTTGGGCCATTCGGTGTTGGCGATCCTGATCGCGACCGGGCCGCCGAGCGTGCGCCCGTGCCGGACTCCGGCGGTGAGCTCCACCTCGTCGCGCTCGAAGGTCATCCTGGCGCCGCGGCCGTAACCGGCCCGGCGCCGGGCCAGCGCGGCAGCGAGGTCCTCGGTAGTGACCTGTACTCCGGCGGGCACGCCCTCACAGATCGCGACGAGTGCCTGCCCGTGCGATTCGCCTGCGGTCAGCCAGCGAAACATGCACCTGATCCTAAGGGGTCGGACCTGATCATTCTGCGATGACGACCTCGATGCCGCGGCGCAGCCGGGCGCCGAGCCGGGCCGCGATACCAGCCGCCGCCCGGTTCACCGCGGGCCGCCAGTCCGCGGTCGGCCCGGGCTTGGCCAGGTGCAGCCGGACCGCGAGATCCGCGGCGTCGGCGCAGCCTGGCGCCAGGCTGAACCCGGCGATGGCGAGTTCGGCGGCGACCGCGGCCTGGACTTCAGCGTGCACATCGGGATCTTCGTGCGGCGGCGGCACCGGCTGCCCGGAGGCCAGCGCGGTCAGCCGGGCGCCTTCTACGGCGAGCGGCACCGGCCCGGCCACGTCGATGACCACGGCGCAGCCGTCGGCGACGGCGCCGCGCCACACCCGGTCCGCCTCGGCCGGGATCGGGCGGGCGTCCGGGCGCCACCGGGCCAGCGCCTCCAGGCCGGTAAAGACGAGCACCGCGGGCCTGCCGTCCCGGCCGATCAGCGTGGGCAGCACCATCTCGCTGTCCTTATCGCCCGGCGCCTGGTCACCCGGCGCCTTGAAGCCGCGCTGCGGGGTTTCCGGGTCCGTCGCGGACCCGCCGCTCAGGACGGCAATCACCGGGACGAGCAGCCGCGCGGCGGCCAGCGCGCCGAGCGCGGCCTGCTCGCTGCCCTGTCCGGCCTGGTACGCGGCGAGCGCCGCGGCAACCCGGGGATCGGTCGCGCCGCGGTCGCCGCGGAACTGCTGCCCACCAGGATTCAGATGACCCGACACGCCACCGACCCTATGGCACGGGCCGCGTTGCCCCACCTCGTGGCTGGTGGCGGGCATCGAGACCTACCGGTCTACTACGCAGAGTAATAATCCTCTGAATGAGGCGCTTTCCCGCTAATTGGCGTCATTAACTAGGCACAATCAGTTGTGCGGGGAGTTCGGCGTGAACGGGAGGGAGCTTGGTGACACAGCCCGACCGGGTGCCCGCGATCGCACCGGGCACGCCGATGTGGAAGGCCGTCCCGCCACGCTTGGTGGACCCCTACCTGAGCGGGCAGCGATCGGTGCTGGCTGGCTACGTGTACCGCGCCCAGGATGTCCGGTTCCACAACCCGGCCGAAGCCTACCTCGCGCTCAGCCTCGGCTGGGAGGACTCCGAGTTCACGCCGGTCATGAGCGAGTTGTACCTGCTGTGCTGGCTGGCCCGGGCGGTTGATGGCTACCAGCAGCCCACGAGCCCGAGCGCGGGCGAGTTTTACCTCGAGCCGATCCCGATACCGGTCGGGGCGGGCATGTGCCGACTGGGCGCCGAGGGAGACGAGCTCGTCGCCCGGTACGACGGCCTGGCCTGGCATCCTGCGGAGCCCTGAGCCATGCATCTGCGGCTGATGGCAACCTACCTCGGCGTCCCGTACCAGGCGGGACTGGGCCCGGACGGCGCGGCGCTGACGCTGTTTTCCCCCGCCCCGCCGCCGGAGGAACTCGGGTTCACGGCCGTGGCCGGGCACTGGCGTAAACGGGTCAGCATCACCGACCTCGACGCGCTGTGGCAGGAGCGGCCGGCGGGCGACTACCGGGGCGAGCCGTGCCTGGTGCTCGACGACATGGGCGACCGGCTGCACATCGCCTACCTGGGCCGGGACGCCGCGCGCGCCGCGCAACTGGGCTACTGGGAAATCGACCGGGAGGTCTTCGAGGTCGTGGTGGCCCGCAGCGATGTCACCGGCCTGACCGAGGAACGGGTGGACTTCCCGCTGACCGCGGCCATGTTCCCGGTCGGCGGGCAATCGGCGCCCGAGGCCCCGCCTGTCGGATACGCGGAGCCGCCGGCTTACGCAGAGCCTGCGGGATTTGCCGCGGCGAATGAATATCCGAAGCCGCCGGAAAAGGCTGGACTTGAGGCATATCACGATGCGGTAGTAAACGGCGGGCCGACCGAAAATAGCCAGCTAGCCGGATATGGCGGTACGGATCACGCGTCCCGCATGCCGGACCGGATGACCGCCTGGCATGGGTCGCCCGAGCCCTGGCCGGGACCGCAGACCACGTTGAACGACGGGGCCGGGAAACTCGCCGAGGACGGGACCGAAGGCCAGTTGTGGCCGCAGCGCGAGCACCGGCCAGGGTCGTGGCCTCAGCCGTGGACGGAAGGCAAGCCCGGACCTGAGCCGTGGACCGAGGACGAAGCGGGGCCGGCATCCGAGACGGCCCAGGAACCGGACCGGCGCACCGGACGCAAGGACCGCATCTCGCCCGAGTCGGTCTTCGCCGAACTGCTGTCCCTGGCCGCCATCCCGCGGGCCGCGTATGCGGTCGACGAGGAGGTACCGGGCGCGATGTGCCTGATCGAGGCGAACGGCGGCTTCGAGGTGTTCAGCCGGACCGACGACGCGCGGCTGGAGGTGCACTTCTTCGAGGACGAGGAAGCGGCCTACTTTTACCTGTTCGGGGTGCTGGCCGCGGAGGCGGTTCGCAGCGGTCGGCTCGGGCCGAACGGGGCCAACGGGCACCGCAACGGATCCGTCCCCGCGGGACCGCCGGGGACATCGTCGGCCTCAACGGGAAACGTTTCGAAGTACTTACAAGAGAGAAAGTCACCCAACTCGGCATCTCATCCGGCTAGGGTTTATTTAGCCGGCGGGGCTGACGGTCCCCCGCTCCCCAAGCAGCCCCGTCGGCCTCCCCGAAGCTCAAGTTGACTAATTTGTCTTGGGTATCACAAATCGGTTTCTTTTTCTTTAATGGACATACTGTTCATAACTTCACAACAGGTCGTTAGCCGTCGGCGCGGGCCGCCGAACGCGGGGCCGCTGGCGCCGGGCGGGCCGGGCGGCCCGCCCAGGTACTGTGGCGTGGGTGACTGGGGCACGCGGCAGGCGACCGTCCGCGCCTGTTGAGGACACGAATCCGCCGCTGGTAACCACGGGGGTAGCTAGCCTGGCCGTCCGCGATGTGCTGCGCGGCCCACGCCGGTTCGGCAAGGTCCTGGCCGCCCTGCCGGACGCGATCTACCTGGAATTCACCGACCTGGTGACCGAGCCGCGCGTCATCGCCATTGCACCACCAGACGCCCTCCGACTGCCGAACGCGATCGTCACCGGCCCCTGGGAGGCACGCGCGTCGGCGGACTGCTGGGCGGGCGAGGGTCGGGTGCGGGCCTGCGGGCTGGACATCCGGATCGTGCGCTGGTGGGACCCCTCCCCCGTGTTCGGGCCGCTCTCGCGGGCCCGGCTCGATCATGGCTGCAGCGTCCTGGCCAGGTTCTGCGCGGCCGCCGAGCAGACGCCGGGCCTGGCCGGCCACGATGCGCCGGTCCAGCTGGCCGCCTGCTGCGGCCGCGGTGACTTGGCGGGCGCGGTCGAGGCGGTCGAGAAACTGGTCGGCCTCGGCCCAGGCCTGGTACCGAGCGGCGACAGCGTGGTCAGCGGCGTGTTGCTCGCGCTTCGGCTGCTCGGCGGCGGGATCGCCGGCGGGACGCGGGCGGTGTGGCTGGCGAACTGGCTCAGCGCCTCGGCGACGTGCTATTCGGCGCAGCGGACCACGACGCTGGCGGCCTCGCTGCTGCAGTGCGCGGCCAGCGGCCAGGCCGCCGCGGAGGTATCCGCCGTCCTGCTGGGGATGGCCGGGCAGGAGCCGCTCGAACCCGCGGCCGCTAAGCTGCTCGCCGCGGCTCAGGGAGCCGATCTGGCCTGGGGTTTGGTGGCGGGTTGCCACGCGGCGCTGTTGCTATCCGTATCCTTACGGGGTGACCGTTCCGCTGACCGGACAGCAGCACCGCATCGAAGCCGGACCGTACCAGGCCACAGTGACCGAGCTGGGCGCAGGGCTGCGTGAGCTGCTGTTCCGCGGCAAGCCGGTGATAGCCGGCTACGAGCCCGACGAGCTTCCCCCAGCTGGCGCGGGCCAGCTGCTCGTGCCCTGGCCGAACAGGATCGACGGCGGACGATATGCCTTCGGCGGTGCCGAGTTCCAGCTGGGCCTGACCGAGCCGGCCCACGGCAACGCGATCCACGGCCTGACGCGCTGGACGGCGTGGACGCTGGTCAGTCACGACGCCGGTTCGGTGCTGCTGCGCAGTGCCCCGCACGGTTATCAGGGATATCCGTTCAGCCTGGAGATCGAGGCCGGATACCGCCTGCACCCGGACAGCGGACTGCACGTCGACATCACCGCGCGCAACCGCGGGAGCCGCGCGGCCCCCTACGGCACCGGCTCGCACCCGTACCTGACCTTCGGGACCGCGGTCGACGATTGGGAGTTGTCCCTGCACGCGGAGTCCTGGCTGCCCGTCGACGATCGCGGTATCTCGTCCGGGCCCCCGGTTACGGTCGCGGACACGCCATACGACTTCCGCCGCCCGCGCACGATCGGCGCCACCCGGCTCGATCACGCGCTGACCGGACTGGACCGGGACAGTGACGGCCGCGCCTGGGCGCACCTGACCGCCGACGCCGGCGCGGGATCCCGGGTCAGCCTGTGGGCCGGAGCGGGCTACCGCTGGCTGCAGGTGTTCACCGGGGACCCGCTGGGCCCCGACCGGCNNAGGCGTCCGTAGTTGCTCGCGCTGACCGGTGAGGACGCCCTCGAGGAAGGCAGCGTTGGGGTGACGGCGGCGGTGCAGGTCGCGGACCACGACACCGACGTCGAAAGGCACGGTGCGGTGCTCGGCGATCACGTCGCCTCGGCCGCGTTCGGCCAGGAGAAGCCAGTTGGCCTGGCCGGGCGGTCGGGGCATCCCGGTGCTGCCGGGGTTGAGGGCGCGGATAACGCCGACCATGCGGTCAGCCTGATAGTGGGTGTGACCGCCCACGACAACGTCGGCGCTGCACCCGGTCAGCAGGCTGCGGAGCTGGTCGTCGGAGAGGCTGGGATCGATGCCGAGGCCGTCGTCGGCACGTGGTGAGGCGTGCACGCCCAGCAGGGTGGTACCGCCGGGGAACTGCAGGTGCAGCTGCGCGGGCAAGGCGGCCAGGTATTCGAGCGTGCCGGCCTGGTCCAGCACGCCGCGAGTCCAGCCGATGCCCGCCGCCATCGCCGCGTAGCGTTCCACTAGGTCGAGGCGGCCGACGGCGTCTGCCGCGGTGGCGTGCGGCGCAGGCTGCTCGCCGGTCAGCACGTAACGGTCGGTGTTCCCGCTCAGCATGCTGACCCCGGGCAACCCTCGCAGCAGCTCAAGGGATTCCGCAGGGCGGGAGCCGAACAGGACCAGGTCGCCCAGGACCCACCACCGGTCGACGCGATAGCGGGCCGCGTCATCGAGCACGGCCCGCAGCGCGGGCTCGTTCCCGTGAATGTCGGCGATGACGCCCAGCCTCATGGCGCCTGGTCCGCGGCAGCGGTGATCCGGGCCAGGTCGGCCGGGGTGTCGATGTCGTCGGGGCGGCCGGTGTCGCCGCACTCGACCAGGGTGACCAGATCGGGATGGGCGCGCAGGAACGTCCGGGCGCCCTGGTCGCCGGTGGCTGTCTCGATCACCTCGGGCCAGTGCTCGCGGGCCAGGAGCACGGGATTGCGCGGCTGCCCGTCGTAGGCGGCCACCGCCACGCTGGCGCCGTCGCGGTGGGCGGCGATCAGGCGGGCGACCGCCTCGGCTCCGACCAGCGGCTGGTCGGCCAGGGCGACCACGACCGCGCCGACGTCACGGTCGGCTCCGGCTGCGGCTCCGGCTGCGGCTNNCGGCTCCGGCTCGGGCCGCGGTGAGGGCTTGCAGGGCGGCCCGGAGGGAGGAACCCATGCCGGTACGCCACTGCGGGTTGTCTACGGTCAGTGTCCCGTCGAGCTCGAGGGGGACGGCGCCGGTGACGACCAGGATCGGGTCCGCGCCGCCGGCCCGCAGCAGGTTCACGCCGCGTTCGGCGAGGGTCTGCCCACTGAACTCGACCAGCGCCTTGGGCTGGCCGAACCTGGAGCCTTCCCCCGCGGCGAGCAGGACGCCCGCGACCGTCGTACGCACGGCGTCTAAGCGTACGCGTCCGCGCGGGCCGCATCCATCGCCACCTTCGCGGGCCTCGTTAACCGCGGTTTTCGCATTCTGAGACGCCCCTGCTATTTTTTTAGGTATACCGAAATCAAGTGTGACCCCAGTGCGCTCGTTCTCCCCGGCGGTGGAGGACTACCTCAAGGCCATCTACCGGCTGGAGGGCGAGGCGGGCGACCCGGTGACCACCAACGCCCTGGGCGGCTGGCTGGGCGTGACGGCGCCGTCGGCGACCGGGATGCTGAAGAAGCTGGATGACCTGCGGCTGGTCGTCTACGTCCCCTACCGGGGGGTGCGGCTGAGCGAGGCCGGCCGGCGGGCGGCGCTCGGGGTCGTACGTCGGCACCGCCTGCTCGAGACGTTCCTCGCCGAGACCCTGGGGCTGTCCTGGGACCGGGTCCACGACGAGGCCGAGGCGCTGGAGCACGCCCTCTCACCCGGACTGTGCGAGGTGATCGCGGCCAGACTGGGCGACCCCAGGACCGATCCGCACGGCGATCCCATCCCCACCCGGGACGGCCAGGTGGTCGAGGCACCCAGCCAGAACCTGGGCTCGCTCACGCCGGGCCAGCGGGGCCGGGTGGCGCGGGTCTCCGACCGCGACCCCGCGATCCTGCGCTTCCTGACGGCCCGGGGCATCTCGCTGGGCGACATCTTGGAGGTCATACAGGTCCGTCCCGGCGGGGCCGTCACTGTCCAGGCGCCATCAGGGGTACACCTGCTCGACGCCACCGTGACCACCGCCATCAGGGTAGAGGCGGACTAGTGACCCTTACCCCCTCTGAGCTGCCGCTGACCGGGGAGGACACGACGCGGTCACGGGACCGCTCGCGGGTTGACCGGGCTCGCGGGCACAGCAGGCGCTGGCTGCTGCTGTGGCTGCTCGCGGGTCCGGGGATCGTGGCCATGCTCGGGGAGAACGACGGGCCGAGCATGATCGCCTACGCCGCCGACGGCGCGCAGTACGGGCTCGGGTTCTTCGTGCCGCTCATTCCGGTGCTGTTCGCGATGGCGTTCATCTGCCAGGAGATGTGCATGCGCGTCGGCGCGGTCACCCACCGTGGCTATGGCGGGCTGGTCCTGCAGCGTTACGGACGGGCCTGGGGCTGGTTCGGCGCCGCCGATCTCGCCCTGACCAACCTGGTTACCCTGGTAGCCGAGTTCGTCTCCATCCGGGTCGGGCTGGCTTACTTCCATCTCGGCTCCGGGGTGGCCGTCGCGCTCGGACTAGCGTTGGTCGCGATCACTCTCAGCGGCGGGCGGTACTGGCGCTGGGAGCGCATCGTGATCGGCCTGGCCCTGTTCAACGGGCTGTTCCTGGTGGCCGCGATCCTGGTCAAACCCCACGCGGGAGCCGTCGTGCGCTCCGTGGCCTTCGCGCCCTTTCCCGGCGGGAGCTTCAACACGTTGCTGCTGCTGCTAGCTTCCACGGTTGGCGCCACGGTGACGCCATGGATGATCTTCTTCCAGCAGGGCGCGTCCGCCGACAAGGGCATGACCGCCCGCGACGTCAAACACGGCCGCTATGACACCGCGGCAGGCGCGGTCCTAGCCGCCGTCTTCGGGGTCGGGGCGCTGATCGCCGGGGCGGCGCTGCTTACCCACAACGGATCGGGCATCGGTGGATTCACGGGGGCCGGGTTCCCGGCGGCGCTCAGGCAGGTCGCAGGCAGCGCTGCCGGAACCGTCTTCGCGCTGGGACTCATCGAGGCCGGAGCGGTAGCCATCCTCACGATCTGCGCCAGCACCGCCTACGCGGCGGGAGAATGTGCCGGGGTCTCGCACAGCTTCAACAGCTCGCCGCGTAACGCCGCCGTCTTTTACGCCGCCAATATCGGGATCGCGGTGCTCGCCGCGGTGGTCATCCTCATCCCGGGTGCGCCGCTGCTGTCGATCGCGCTCAACGCCAACGTCCTCGCGACCGTGCTGCTCCCCGTCAGCCTGGTCTTCATGGTCATGCTCGCCAACGACAAAGCCCTGATGGGCCGGTGGGCGAACAAGCGCTCAACTAACGCGATCGGGATCACCGTTATCGCGTTCGTCGGGCTCTGCGGAGCCGCATACGGCATCGACTCCTTCCTCCAAGTGACCCACCTGATGGCTTGACATCCTCCCCCGCCTGAACTGAAGGCGAGGGATCCAGCTACTACGCCGATTGGAGCAGCAGTTGAGGTTCGCGGTTCACAGGCCGGGCAACCCCGTCGCCTCCCCGCGCAGTCACGGCGTGCCCCGCCGCGATGTTCAAGGCCGCATTCACATCAGCGTTACAGGCGACACCGCAGGCAGTGCACCGGAACACGGCTTGGCTCTCACGCGAAGCCCGGTCCACCTGCCCGCACGCCGAGCACCGCTGGCTCGTCAACGCGGGTTTAATCTTCTCCACCCGGCCCGGCGCCTTCTCCTCCAGCCGGAGTACCAGCAGCCCCCACCCGGACCGCAGGATGCCCCCGTTCAGCCCGGCCTTCTGCCGCACGTTCCGGCCCGGGTTCTCCCGGGTACCTTTCGCGGACCGGGTCATGTTNNTTGCGCCGGTCCCTCTCGCGGGCCCGCAGCCGGGCGATCGCGTGCTTAACCCGCCCGCGGCGGTTCGAGCCCCGCCTGGCGCAGGCCAGCCTGCGCTGCAGCCGCCGCAGCCTGGTCCGCTCCCGCACAGTCAGACTGGGGCAGTGCAGCAGCTGCCCGGTGGACAGCGCCGCGGAGACGGCCACGCCCCGGTCGATGCCTACGACCTGGCCGTTACCCGGTGCGGGAACCGGCCCGGGGATCACCGCGAAGGCGACATGCCAGCGCCCGGCACGGTCCTTGGTCACACGGTAGGACCTCGCGTCCGGCGGGACCGCGCGGGACCAGCGGAACCGCACCCACCCGGCCTTGGGCACCCGGACCTGGCCGACGTGGCGGGACACGCGGCGGACGTCCCACTGCCGCCCGCGCCCCACGATCCGGAAGCCCTCGTCCCGGCCGGCCTTGCGCCACGACGGCCGCCCGGCCGGGTTGCCCGGGTCGAAGAACGCGGTCATCGCCTGGGTGAAGTCCCGCAGGGCCTGCTGCTGGACCGTCTGGGAGCCTTCGGCCAGCCACGGGTTTTCCGTCCGGGCCTGGGTGAGCTGCCGGCACTGTTCCAGGTAGCCGGGCGCGCTTTTCCGGCCGGGGTGCCAGCGGGAGTGCTGCTCGACGGCGAGGTTCCAGACGTACCGGGCGTGGCCGCAGTGGTCCCGCAGCACCGTTTCCTGGGCGGGGGTGGGAGTGAGCCGGTACCGGGGCATACGAACACACTATCGGACACCGCTGACATTTCCGGGGAGGTGACGCGGCGTTTCCTCCCGGCCGGAAGGCCGGAGTCTCCACGCCGCCGTCCTGATGAATGATGCACACCAGGGCTCCGGCGCACCGGGGCGGGACCTGCAGCCACCGGAGCGCTTCGAGGACGAGCAGGTCATGCACCTCGAGCGCGGCCAGCTCGTAACCGAAACCTCTCGGCCCGTACCGCGGGCCGCACTCGGCGCACGTGCCGTAGCCGCACTGTGGGCGCTGCGGGTCTTCGTCGTCCTGGTCAGCCTCATGGTCATCTACACGTTCATCGACCAGCTGCGCTGACGAGCCGACCGTAAGCTACGGTAACGATCTCGGAACGGTACGGGCGTAACGTTGCGTCTCGTGACGACGATCGAGGAGGGCGGGCAGGACCCGGCCGGGGCGAGCCGTTTCCGGCTGGCGTCGCCGACGACCGCGACGGTGCTGGGGGCGCTGGCGCTGGTCATGGGGGCCGTCGCGCTCACCCTGAGCGGTCTGGTCGGACAGCTGTCAGTCCTGGGCTCGGGGCCGATCATCCCGATCGTGGTGATCTACGCCGGGGTCGGCGTGGTGGTGGCCCGGCGCCAGCCGCGCAATCCGATCGGCTGGATCCTGATCATCTTCATCCTGGTGTTCCTGCTGAGTGCCGTCGCCGGGTCCTATGCCGCGCTCTACTACCGCTTCGGCCACCACAGTCTCCCGCTGGCCCCGGTCGCGGTCGTGCTGCAACCGGCGTGGGCACCCGCGCTATTGCTGTTCCCGGTGGTGATCCTGCTGTTCCCGGACGGCAGGCTGGCGTCGCGGCGTTGGCGGTTGGTGCTGCAGGCCTATGCGGTAGCCGGAGTGCTGGCCTCGACGGCGCTCTTTTCCCCGGCGGTCAGCGCCGTGGCCCGTCATAACGTCCGGGTGGACGCTTTCGGGGACGTGATCAGCTCCGGGAACTCCCGCGGCGGACCGCTCGCTGCCGCAGAAGTGCTGGGCCTGGCGTTGATCCTGGTGATGTGGCTATCGTTCGTGGCCCACCAGGTGCTCAGCTGGCGGCGCGCCACGGGCGAGCGGCGCCAGCAGCTGAAGTGGCTGGCCAGCGGCGGCGCGGTCACCCTGGTCGTGCTCGCCCTCTCGTTCGGGATCAGCTCCGCGGGTGTGGCGGGAGAGGTGCTCGGGATCGGGTTGGCTGGGTTGCCGGTGGGCATCGGCGTGGGCATCCTCAAGTACCGCCTGTACGACATCGACCGGATCATCAGCCGGGCCGTGTCGTACGCGATCGTGACCGGGCTGCTGGTCGGGCTGTACGCGGGCCTGGTGCTGCTGGCCACTCAGGTGCTGACGGTCAAATCGCCGGTGGCGGTGGCCGCCGCCACCTTGGCCGCGGCGGCGCTGTTCAACCCGCTGCGGCGGCGGGTGCAGCACGCGGTGGACCGCCGGTTCAACCGGGCGCGCTACGACGGCGACGCGGCCGTGGCCGCGTTCGCCGCCCGCCTGAAGGACGCCGTGGACCTGGACTCGGTACAAGAGGACCTGACCCGGGTCGTGCACCAGACCCTGGAACCCGCGCACTCATCGGTCTGGATCAGCCGACCCGACTGAGCCGGGCCGTTCGGCGCGGGGCGCGGGCATACTGGTGCGGTGCCGTATGACCCGACCATCTACCTGGGCTCCGCTGCCCACTATCGCTACGGCCGCCCAGCGTATTCACCCGACCTCGAAGCTGTGCTGACGCGGGAGACGGGTCTGGACGGGACCGGCCGCCTGCTGGATGCCGGCTGCGGGCCTGGCGTGCTGACCATCCGGCTCGCTCATCTCTTTGAGCAGGTGACCGGCCTGGACCCTGACGCCGGCATGCTTGCGGAGGGCCGCCGGGCCGCCGGGGAACAGGGAGTCACGAACATCCGGTGGGTCCAGGGCCTGGCCGAGGACCTGCCCGCGGTCGCGCCCGGGCCGTACAAGCTGGTGACCTTCGGCCAGTCCTTCCAGTGGACCGACGAGCAGCAAGTGGCCGAGACCGTCTACGACCTGCTCGAGCCCGGCGGCGCGCTGGCCCTGATCGTGCACACGGTGACGGGCCGGCCCCGGCCGCCAGACCCTGGGGTGCCGCCGATCCCTCACGACGAGCTCGAGGCGCTGGTAGCGAAGTATCTCGGATCTACGCACCGGGCCGGACAGGGCACCACCCAGAAACGAACTCACCGCTTCGAGGATGTGCTCGTGCGGACTCGCTTCGGTGTCCCCCAGCAGCTCTTCGTCCCCGGCATTCCCGATCTGCTGCGAGATAGCGAGAGCGTCCTGTCCGGTTACCTGTCCATGTCATGGTCGGCGCCGCACCTGTTCGGAGATCGTCTTGACGACTTCGCAGGCGAGGTGCGCGCGCTGCTCGCGACCCGCAGCGCAGAAGGTGTTTTCTGGGACTGGCCGGGCGACACCGAGGTGATAGTGGCGCGCAAGCCCGGCTGAAGGTAAGACGGCGGCACCCTCAGCCGGCGTACTGGTGGTGGATGCGGCCTTCGGTGGCGGTCAGCGGCTGGCCGCTGCCGCCCCAGCGCAGCTGGATCAGTTCGGCGGCGATCGAGACCGCCGTCTCCTCCGGCGTCCTGGCCCCGAGATCGAGGCCGATGGGCGAGCGGAGCCGGGCGAGCTCGTCGTCGGTCAGCCCGACCTCGCGGAGCCGCTCGATCCGGTCCTCGTGGGTCCGCCGGCTGCCCATCGCCCCGATGTATCCGGCCGGGGTGCGCAGCGCCACCTCGAGCAGCGGCACGTCGAACTTCGGGTCGTGGGTGAGCACGCAGATGACCGTCCTGGCGTCCACGCCGGTCCCGGCGAGGAAGCGGTGCGGCCACTCGACGATTACCTCGTCCGCGTCGGGGAACCGTGACTTGGTGGCGAACACCTGCCTGGCGTCGCACACGGTGACGTGGTAGCCGAGGAACTTCCCGACGCGGGCGACCGCGGCCGCGAAGTCAATCGCGCCGAAGACCAGCATCCGCGGCGGCGGAGCGAACGAGTTCACGAACACGCCGAGCTCGTCGCCGCGCCGTTCGCCGTGCGCGCCGTACCGGCGGATCCCGGTCAGTCCCTGGGCCAGCATGCCCCGGACGTCGTCGTCCACCGCGGCGTCCAGCCGGGCGCCCGAGCCCAGCGTGCCGGACGCGCCGGTGTGCCAGTCATCGCCGGGCTCGTCGGAACCGGCCTGCCCTGGGGCGGCCCGGCCCCAGATCACCCGCCTCGCGCCGATCTGGCCCGGCCCGCCGATCACGGTGGCGACGGCGACCGGCTCACCGCGCTCGACCGCGGCGGCGATCTCGCCCAGCTCGGGGAAGCGCGCCTGGTTGACCGGCTCGACGAAGATGTCGAGGATCCCGCCGCAGGTCAGGCCGACCGCGAACGCGTCGTCGTCGCTTACGCCGTAGGTCCGCAGGACGGGGTTCCCGGTCTCGGACACCTCCATGGACAGCTCGTAGACGGCGCCCTCGACGCATCCGCCGGATACGCTGCCGATGACCTCGCCGTCGGGCGAGACCGCGAGCGCGGCGCCAGGGTCGCGGGGCGCGCTGCGGAACGTGCGCACCACGGTGGCCAGGCCGAACGTCTCGCCGGCCTCCCACCACTTGGTGACCTTGTTCAGGATGTCGCGCACTGCGTCACCTCGGCCTTACCGCTCCCTCACACCTGATCACGGACCTGTCGTCCTACCGACACTATCCCCGGACCAGGCGCAGGTCACAAGCGCTAGGGCCGACGATCGAGGACGCTGGCCGCGGCGGCGCGCATCAGGTCGGGAATGGCGGGATCGGCAGGGCGTTCGTCGCCACCCAGGTCCTCTGCTGACAGCCAGCCGTACTTGTCGGTGGTGGCCCGCTCCCAGTCGTCCAGGCCGTCGAGGGTCACATCGGCGGATTCGACGCGCACGGCGTAGAACGTCTGGCCCTGGACGATGTCGTACCCGTTCCAGGAGAACTCGACGGTGTTGTGGGCGATCGGCTCGCCAAGAGCTGCCGAGTCGATCACGATGCCGGTCTCCTCCCGCAGCTCGCGGGTGGCCGCATCGCGCAGCGACTCTCCCTGTTCGGCACCGCCGCCGATGGTGAACCAGAAGGGCGCCTCAGGGTGGTGCGGGTCCCAGCCGTGCAGGAGCAGGACCCGGCCGTCGGAGTTCACCGGCAGGACGCGGGCGGTCTGCCGCCGCCAAGGGGGCACCGCTACTCCACGATCTTGGAGATGGGGATCTCCAGGATGTCCCGCGCGCCGGCCGCCTTCAGGGCCGGGATCAGCGTATTCACGCCGCGCTTGGGGACGACGGTCTCTACCGCGTTCATATCTCCCCGGGCCAGCGCGGTGATCGTGGGCGAGGACAGCGCGGGCAGCATCTCGGTGACGGCCGCGAGCCGGTCGGCGGCGACGTTGAGCTTCAGCAGGACGCTGCCGCGGGCCTGGATGGCACCCCGCAGCAGCAGGGCGATGTCCTCCATGGCGGCGCGCTTGTGCGGGTCCGCGAAGGCCGGGCCGGACGCGATCAGCTCGGTGTAGCTGGTGAGTAGCGTCTCCAGGATGCGCAGGCCGTTTTTGCGCAGCGACGAGCCGGTCTCGGTGAGGTCCACGATCGCGTCGACGATGTCCGGCACCTTGGCCTCGGTCGCGCCGTAGGACGGGATGACCATGGCCTTGACCCCGCGCGCGTCAAGGAACCGCCTGGTCAGGGACGGGAACTCGGTCGAGATCCGGACGCCCTCCGGCAGGTCGGCGGCGGACCGCCAGGAGGCGGAGTCCGGCACCGCGAGCACCACCCGGACCGGCTGGGAGGTCGCCTTGGAGTACTGCAACTCGCCGAGGGAGACCACGTCGGCCTCGGTCTCCTCGATCCAGTCGCGGCCGGTGATGCCGAGGTCGAACAAGCCGCGCTCCAGGTAGGACGGGATCTCCTGGGGGCGCAGAAACCGGATCTTGTCGATCCGCGGGTCGTCGATCGACGCGTGGTAATCCCGGTCCGAGGACCGCCGCACGGTCAGGTCGGCCGCGTCGAACAAGTCGAGGGTGGCGCGCTCGAGCGAGCCTTTCGGCAGTACCAGCGACAGCATGTGCGTCCTAGGGGAGAAAATTACGACTTCACGGGGAGGGGCTCTTGGTGACTGCGGCGGATGGAGCGGAGCAGGAGAGCGACCTCAAGCGCCGCGACCACGGCTTCCCACCCCTTGTCCTCGTGGCTCCCGGGCAAGCCGCATCGGTCACGGGCCGACTCTACCGTGTCACAGGTGAGCACGCCGTTGCCCACCGGGATGCGGGCGTCGAGGGCCACCCGGGTCAGGCCCGCGGTCACCGAGTCGCAGACGTAGTCGAAGTGCGGGGTGCCGCCCCGGATGACCGCGCCCAGGCAGGCCACCGCGTCGTGGTGGCGGGCCAGTTCGGCGGCCACGACGGACAGCTCGATCGCGCCGGGGACGCGGACCACGAGCGGGTCGAGGATGCCGCAGGCGGCGGCGGCCGCGACGCCACGGCTCACCAGCGAGTCGGTGATCTCCTGATGCCAGCGGGTGGCCACGATCGCCAGGCTGAGCCCCGAGGCGTCCACCGTGGCCGCGTCGGGACGGCCCGCGCCACTCACGCGGACTCCGCGCGGTGCACCTCGGCGGGCGCAAGCACCACGGTCCGTTCGGGATCATTGAGGTTTTGAATCTGGTGCCCGAGCTTGTCGCGTTTGGTGGTCAGGTACCTCAGGTTGTACGGGGTGACGGCCGCGGTGAGCGGAACCCGGGCGGTGATGTCCACGCCGCCGTCGATCAGGCCGCTGACCTTGGCCGGGTTGTTGGTGAGCAGCCGGACCGAGCGCACGCCCAAGTCGGCCAGGATCTGCGCGCCCGCCGAGTACTCGCGAGCGTCGGCGGGCAGGCCGAGCTCCAGGTTGGCGTCCACCGTGTCCGCGCCACCGTCCTGCAGCTCGTAGGCCCGCAGCTTGCTGAGCAGCCCGACGCCGCGGCCTTCATGCCCGCGCAGGTACACCACGACCCCCCGGCCTTCGGCCGCGATGGCCGCCATGGCCGCCTCGAGCTGCGCGCCGCAGTCGCAGCGCAGTGAGCCGAACACGTCCCCGGTCAGGCACTCCGAGTGCAGCCGGGTCAGCACGTCCGTGCCGTCGGCGACGTCTCCCAGGACGAGCGCCACGTACTCAGTGCCGTCGATCTGGTGCCGGTAGCCGTACGCCTGCCATAGACCGAAGGCGTTCGGCAGTCTGGTCTGGGCCTCGCGGGTGAGCTGGCGTTCGGTGCGGCGGCGGTACTCGACGAGCTGCTCGATGGAGATCAGGGCCAGGTCATGCGCGTTCGCGAACTCGCGCAGCTCGGGCAGCCGGGCCATGGTGCCGTCGTCGTTCACCACCTCGGCGAGGACGCCCGCCGGCGGCAGCCCGGCCAGCCGGGCCAGGTCCACCGCGGCCTCGGTGTGTCCGGGCCTGCGCAGCACGCCGCCCTCGGCGTAGCGCAGCGGGAATACGTGCCCCGGCCGGACCAGGTCCTGCGCCGTGGTCGCCGGGTCGACCAGGCGGGCAATGGTGGTGGCCCGGTCGGCGGCCGAGATGCCCGTGGTCACGCCTGCGCGGGCGTCGACGCTGAGGGTGAAGGCGGTGCGCATGTGCTCGGTGTTCTGTGAGGTCATCAGCGGTAGCTGCAGCCGGTCGAGCTCGGCGCCGGGCAGCGGGACGCAGATGACGCCACTGGTGTAGCGGATCATGAAGGCGAGCAGCTCGGGAGTGGCCAGGCTGGCGGCGAGGATGATGTCGCCCTCGTTCTCCCGGTCGGCGTCATCCACGACCACCACCGGCCGACCCTCCGCGATGTCCTTGATCGCGCGATCGACGTCGTCAAATACCTGGTTCACTTGTTTTCCTCCCCGCTCAGAAGCCGCTCTACGTACTTCGCGATCACGTCGACCTCGAGGTTCACGACCTCGCCCGGCGCTCTAGCGCCCATGGTCGTGCGCTTGAGCGTTTCCGGGATGAGGCATACCTCGAACCAGGTGTCGCCGTCGGGCCCGTCTGCCGGGGGCGGCCCCAGCGCGGACACGGTGAGGCTGATCCCGTCGACCGCGATCGATCCCTTGTGGACCACGTAGCGCGAGATGGTGGCGGGAAGGCTGATCCGGACCTGATCCCAGTGGGCGGCAGGCGTCCGGGAGATGATCGTGCCGGTGCCGTCCACGTGGCCCTGCACGAGATGGCCGCCGAGGCGATCGGCCAGGCGAACCGATTGCTCCAGGTTGACCGGTGCTCCCGGGGTCAGCGCGCCCAGGCTGGACCGGTCCAGGGTCTCCCCCATGACGTCGGCGGTGAAGGTCTGGTCCCAGATGTCGGCGACGGTCAGACACACGCCGTTGACGGCGATCGACTCGCCCGCGGATACGCCCTCGGTAGAACCTCGGATGGTCAGCCGCGCCGCATCGCCGTACTGCTCGATGGCGGCCACTTCGCCCAGTTCGGCTACGATCCCGGTGAACATCCGCGCTTGCCTCCTCGAAGCCCGATGTGCCGTCGGCTCCGGGGGTGGCGCGGGTGCGTGCTGCGGCGCCTAGTACGGTCAGCAGCGCCGACCGCCTGCGTGCTGCCTCCCATCCGGACTTTGACCGTCGGTCCCGGAATTTCACCGGGTCAACCGTCCGCTGGCAGCGGACGGGTCGCGGACTTTCACCGCCGGTTCGGACTTTCACCGACCCCGGAGCACGCCTTGCTCGTATAGCCAGTTTGCCACACGAGGTATTCCATAGGTGAAGGGC
>PLDT01000114.1:0-7117 GCA_003136255.1 Actinomycetota bacterium | reverse complement strand
AACCAACAGACAGGAGCCGCCGTGGCTGAGATCCGCGCGGAGATGGTCGCGAACGTGTGGAAGGTGGTCGCGGCCGAGGGCGATCACGTCGATGACGGTGACACCCTGGTCATCCTGGAGTCCATGAAGATGGAAATCCCGGTCCTGGCCGAGAGCGCGGGCACGGTCACCCTGCACGTCGCCGAGGGCGACGTGGTNNCAGGAAGGCGACCTCATCGCCGACGTCGGCTGAACGGTGTTACCAGCCGGTAAGCTCGGGCCGAGCACGGGAGGCCGGTGTCCGTTTGCCGTGGCAGGCAGCGTGACCTGCACGTCCAGTCCGCCGTCCGGCCCGGCGCGGGCCTGGGCCTGGCCACCATGTGCGTAGGCGACCGATGCCACGATGGACAGGCCGAGGCCGGTGCCCGGGCCGTTGCCGGTTCGGCCGCGGAGGCGGCGGAACGGCTCGAACAGCCCGGTTACCTGGTCGGCGGGGATGTGCTCGCCGCCGTTGGCGACGGTAAGTTCGGCGGTGCCCGCGTCGGTTCTGGTGCTGGCCAGTACCCAGCCGCCGGTCACGTTGTGCTTGACGGCGTTGTCGATGAGGTTGCTGACCAGCCGTTCGAGCAGGACCCGGTCCCCGATGACCTGGGCGTTCTGCAGCGCGACCTCGATCCGGATCTGCCTGGCCGCGGCGGCCGGGGCAACCAGGTCGATGGCGTCTTCGACCGCGGTGGGCAGGTCGACGAGCTCGGCCGGGCCTGGTCCGCGGTCGGAGCGGGCCAAGGTCAGCAGCGCCTCGATCAGTTCCTCGGACCTGTCCACGGCGGCGCCGATCGCGGCCAGCGCCGCGGCCAGCTCCGCGGCGCAGACAGCCGGCCGGGCCGTGGTGACGTCGATCAGGGTGCGCATCTCGGTCAGCGGCGTGCGCAGCTCGTGGGAGGCGTTGGCCACGAACCGGCGCTGGCTGGCGAACGCGGCTTCCAGCCGGGCGAGCATCGCGTCGAAGGTGTCGGCGAGTTCCTTGAGCTCATCGGGCGGCCCGGCCAGGGCCAGCCGGCGGTCCAGGTTCTCCTGGGAGGCGGCCTGCGCCGCCGTGGTGACGGCGGTCAGCGGCCGCAGCACCCGGCGGCTGACCGCCCAGCCGAGCGCGGCCGCCAGCAGGGTGCCCACGCCCAGCCCGGCCAGTGTGAAGACCAGGAAATCAGTGCGCTTCGAGGCGTCCGTCGTGGCGTTGACCTGCAAGTTGCCCCCGGGCTGGATGACCGTGCCCTGGCGGCCGTACGGAACCACCAGGACGCGACCGACCTGGGTGTAGGCGGCGCCGATCAACAGGGCGCCCAGCACCAGGAACAGCAGCGTGCAGGCGATGACGATCCGCGCCCGGATGCTTCTGCGCCACGGGCTGAGCGCGGCTGGCATGACCCTCATGGCAGCCGGTACCCGCCACCGGTGACCGTCTCGATCAGCGGCGGCTGGCCGAGCTTGCGCCGCAGCCGCATCACGGTCACCGCGACGGCGTTGGTGAACGGGTCGGCGTATTCGTCCCAGACCTGTTCCAGCAGCTGCTCGGCGCTGACCACCGCGCCGTCGGCGGACATCAGCACCTCCAGCACACCGAGCTCTTTGCGGGTGAGCGGCATCAGCTGCCCGTTCCTGCTGGCCTGGCGCCGCGGCCGGTCCAGCGTCAGCTCACCGCGGCGCAAGACGGGCGGGACCGACGGCGTTCGGCGGCCGAGGGCGTTGACCCGCGCGACCAGCTCCGGGAAGTGGAACGGCTTGGCCAGGTAGTCATCCGCGCCCAGATTCAGCCCGTCGACGCGGTCATCGGGCGCGCCTGCCGCGGTCAGCATCAAGATCCGCGCGCCGCCCGGGGCGCCGGCCAGCCGGGCGCACACATCGTCGCCGTGCACCACCGGCAGATCACGATCGAGCACGATGACGTCATAGGGCGACAGCTCGGCCTTGTCCAGCCCGACCGCGCCGTCGCCCGCCACGTCCACGGCGAAGCCCTGGTCACGCAGACCCGTGGCCACGGCCTGCGCGACCACCTCGTTGTCCTCCACGATCAGCACGCGCATGTTCTCATGATGCCCGGTCCCGCGTAACACCCCGATAACACACCGCCCGCGGTCAGCGCAAGACGGCGTTACGGCGGTGTTATCGGCCTGCGGTTAGCGTCAGCGGCCATGAGCGATCCCTATCCGAGAGGACACCTCATGACTAACGTCATAGAAGCCGATCACCTCGGCAAGCACTACCGCGGCACCTGGGCCTTGCGCGAGTGCACACTGGCCATCCCGGCCGGTCACGTGGCCGCGCTGGTAGGCCCGAACGGCGCGGGCAAGACCACGCTGCTGAACCTCGCGGTCGGCCTGGCCGCGCCGTCCGCGGGCGCCGTGACGGTGCTCGGCGGCCGGACCGCCGGATCCCGGGCCGCGCTGGATGGCATCGCGTTCGTCGCCCAGGACACGCCGGTCTACCAGAACTTGTCGGCTAAGGACCTGCTGCACCTGACCCGCAACCTGAACCGGCACTTCGACACGGGCTATGCGCGTGGGCGGCTGGGCGAGCTGGGCATCCCGCTGAAGCGCAAGGCCGGAAAGCTGTCCGGCGGGCAGCAGGCGCAACTGGCGCTGACCCTGGCCCTGGGCCGCCGGCCGCGGCTGCTGGTACTCGATGAGCCGCTGGCGAACCTCGATCCGGTGGCCCGGCACGACTTCATGGCCACGGTGATGGCGGCGGTGGCCGCCGACGGCGTGTCGGTCCTGCTGTCCTCGCATGTCCTGGCCGAGCTGGAGCGGGTCGCCGACTACCTGATCCTGCTGTCGCAAGGCCAGGTGCAACTGGCTGGAAAGGCTGGTGACCTGCTCGCCAGCCACCACATGGTCGGCCTGGAAGAACTCGCCCTGGCCTACCTGCGCAAAACACTGGAGGTAGCGAAATGACCGCACTAACCATGTCCGCCCGGCTCGGGAACGACACCGACCTACGGCCAGTGCCGTGGCGGCGGATGGCCTGGGTTACCTGGCGGCAGCACCGCTTTGCGCTGGCCGGGGTGGCCGGGCTGCTCGGCGTGCTGGCAGCGTACCTGGTGTTCACCGGCCTGCCGATGCACCACGCCTACGCCGCGGTGGCCGCGTGCCGCCCGGCGAGCTCGCTGGCCTGCGGCAACGCCACAGGTGACTTCGATAACGCCCACTGGTCCACGGCGGAGGCTATCGCGGTCTTGCTGCAGGTGGTGCCGGCGCTGATCGGGGCGTTCGCCGTGGCGCCGATCCTGGCCCGGGAGCTAGAGACCGGCACCTTCCGGTACGCCTGGACCCAGGGCATTGGCCGGACCCGCTGGACCCTGGCCAAGCTAGTGCCGCTGGCCGTCACCGTGGCCGCCGCCGCCGGGGCGTTCAGCGTGCTGTTCTCCTGGTACTTCAAGCCGTTCGTCGACCAGGGGCTGCAGACCCGGCTGCCTCCCTTGGCTCCTTTGGTGTTCGATCTGCACGGGGTGGCGTTCGCGGCCTGGACGCTGGCCGCCTGCTCGATCGGCGCCCTGGCCGGCATGCTCATCCGCCGGGTCGTCCCCGCGATCGCCGCGACTATGGCCGCATGGGCCGGCCTGGCTCTGTCCGCCGGGCTATTCCTGCGCCAGCACTACCTGACCCCCTTGGTCGCCCACAACCCCAACCTGCCTGGTTCCGCGTGGATCATCAGCTCGTGGTACACCGGGCGGGACGGAAAGCCGCTCAGCCAGGCGGCGGTCAGCCAGTTCCTCCAGGGCTACCACCCAGCCGCCAAGCAGGTCGGACCCAACTCGTTTCAGACGAACCTCGACCCGGTAGGCTACATCACCCAGCACGGCTACAAGTTCTGGGTGACCTACCAGCCAGGCAGCCGGTTCTGGCCGTTCCAGTGGATCGAGGGCGGCTACCTGCTCGGCCTTTCCGTGCTGCTCCTCGCGGCCACCATCTGGCTGGTCCGCCACCGGGCGGCCTGAACCCGCCGACCGCACCTGTCCCGATCACCGCGCGAGTCGGCCGGTCACACTGGCCATCGCTCGCAGGCCGGCCGCCAAGGTGTCACTGGCGGCCGACCGCGGCGGGGACCGGCGCCGGGGCGTCGGTCGGATCGGCGGTGTACTGGCCCGGGAGGGTCTCGTCCGCGCCCTCAGGCACCCGGGCCGCCTTGAAGATCAGGGTCAAGATGACCGCAATCACCACGTTGAGGATGAACGCGGACAGGCCGATGTAGACCGTGTGACCGAATTCGAGGTCCGTCGACCCGGCCCAGTGCGACGTGGTGGGGGTGGCCACCTTGTAGGCGGCGATGGTGCCGAAGATCTCCCCGGCCAGCCAGCCGGCCAGCAGCGCCCAGCGATGGAACCACCGGGTGAACAGGCCGAACACCATCATCGGGAAAATCTGCAGGATCCAGATGCCGCCCAGCAGCTGGAGGTTGATGGAGAACGTGCGCGGCAGTTCCACCGCGAACAGCAGCGCGCCGAGCTTGACTACCATCGATGCCCACTTGGACACCTGCGTCTCGAGCCGGGGGCTGGCGTCCGGCTTGAAGAACTCCTTGAAGATGTTGCGGGTGAACAGGTTGGCCGAGGCGATGGCCATGATCGCCGCCGGGACCAGCGCGCCGATCACGATGGCCGAGAACGCGAGCCCGGTGAACCAGCTCGGGAACAGGTGCTGGAATAGGTAAGGCACCGCGAGCTGCGCGTTTCCGCCGGCCTTCTTGACGTTCGCGACCGTCGTCTTGTCGGCCAGGGCCATGTAGCCGAGCAGCGCGATGAAGCCGAGCATGAGCGAGTACAGCGGCAGCAAGGCCATGTTGCGCTTGATGATGTCGCGCCGCCTGGTGGACAGGACGCCGGTGACCGCGTGCGGGTAGACCATCAGGGCCAGCGCGGAGCCCAAAGCCAGGGTCGAGAAGGCCAGCTGGCTGTTGCCCGTGGTGGGGATGAATACGCCGTTGGGTTTGTGCGTGACCGGGCTGATCGCCTTCAGGTGGGCCTGCCCGGCCGCGAAGATGTGCCCCCAGCCGCCGATCCGGGTCGGGATGTAGAACACGGCCACGATGATCATGACGTAGACCAGGGTGTCCTTGATGAACGCGATCAGCGCGGGAGCCCGCAACCCGGATACGTAGGTGTAGACGGCGAGGATCAGGAACGCGATGAACAGGGGCACGTCCTTGACGTAGCTGTTGGTGGACGAGGTGCCCACTCCCATCACGGTCAGCACCGCCTGGATGCCCACCAGCTGCAGCGCGATGTAGGGCATCAGGGCCACGATGCCGGTGATGGCCATGGCCAGCGACAGGCCGCGTGACCCGTAACGGCCGCGGATGAAGTCGGCGGGCGTGACGTAGTTATGCGTGCGGGCGATCGACCACAGCCGGGGCAGGAAGATCAGCGCGATCGGGAACACGATGATCGTGTACGACACCGCGAAGAAGCCCGTCACCGCCCCGGCGCCGAACACCGCCGCCGGCACCGCGATGAACGTATACGCGGTGTACAGGTCGCCGCCGAGCAGGAACCAGGACACGAAGGTGCCGAAGCTGCGCCCGCCGAGCCCCCACTCGTTCAGCTGCATCATGTCCTCGGCCCGGCGCCAGCGCGCAGCGGCGAACCCGGTCAGCGTGACGATCAGGAACACCACCACGACGATGGTGAAGGTGACGTAGTTGACGTTGCTCATTTGGCTACCTCGCCCGGGCCGGTGCTCGCCGCGGCCGGACCATCCGGGCCGCCCGCTGGCGGATCGAGCCGATTGCGCAGCATCAGGATGATCCAGCACACGATCGCCACCACCGGCATGTAAATGAGCAGGTAGAAGTAGAAGAACGGGAAGTCGCCCACCTTCGGCGTGGCGCGAGCGTAAAGCGGCACGTAAACCGCGAAGAAGACGACGGCGACGGTCAGGATGGCGATGACCGCCGAGGTGACCGGATGGGCGGCGATGGGACTTCGTGACTTAATGGATGATTCCTGAGCCATTGTTCCCTCCCGTCGGGGGACAGCCTCACCTGCTGTGACTGACGTCACAAGGTTTTATTCATGGTGCGCTCAGGTCTGGTGATCGGCAATGCTTTGGCGCGCGCAAATAGGAAATTGTTACTAGTGAGGTAGGTATCAGTCCGCGAACTGAAGACGTTCATCTCGTCTGGTAAGAAGGGCGCCGAGCCTTTCTCACCTAATGAGGATTGGTCATTCTCAACTAGTGAGTTTGCAGGCAGGTGCGGTCCGCGACGTCACCGGTCGGGGGTCCGCCGGAGCCGGGTGACGAACTTGTACCGGTCGCCCCGGTACCACGACTGGGCCCACTCGACCGGCTCGCCGGTGACGTCGTACGCGTGCCGGGACAACAGCAGCAGCGGCAGGCCGGGGTCCACCCCGAGCAGCCGCGCATCGTGCGGGTCGGCGAGCACGGTCTCGATCGTCTCCTCGGCCTCGGTGAGCTGGATGCCGTAGCCCAGGCGCAGCGTCTCGTACAGCGACAGCTGCCGCTCCAGCTGCTTGCGCAGGCCGGGGAACCGCCGGGCGGGCAGGTGCGAGGTGTCGATCGACATCGGCTCGCCGTCGGCCAGTCGCAGCCGGTGGATGCGCAGCGCGCGCCCGCCCGCCCGGATGCCGAGCAGCGTGGCGAGCTGCTCGTCGGCGGTGACGTACCCGATGTCCAGGATCGTGGTCTGCGGATGCAGCCCGTGGGCTCGCATGCCCTCGGTGTAGCTGGCCAGCTCCAGCAGCTGGGCGACCTTGGGCTTGGCCACGAACGTGCCCTTGCCCTGCATGCGCAGCAGCCGGCCCTCGATGACCAGCTCGGCGAGGGCCTGCCTGACGGTAGTCCGCGAGGTCCCGTAGGAGCGCGCGAGCTCCCGTTCCGGTGGCACCGGGCTGCCCGGGTCCAGGGTGGCGGTGAACGCGAGCAGCTGCCGCTTTACCTGGTAGTACTTGGGCAGCTTCACCGAGGCGCCCGCCGGAGGCTCAGCGGCTTCGTCGATCGGGAGCAGAGAAGCGGTCATCCGGAATCATTGCCTTAAAAAAGGGTTAACGTCAACTCTGACATAGCTCTACGCCTCACTTCGAGCCAACGGCCCCCGGCCGCGGCCAGAAGGCGACGCTGGCAGAAGG
>PLDT01000610.1:0-3938 GCA_003136255.1 Actinomycetota bacterium | reverse complement strand
CGCAAGGCCTGGTCCCCGAATCCGACGACGGCCTGTTGGTGGTCAAGGGACTGCTGGCGGGCGAGCCGTGCGTCGTGATCGGCATCGAAGGGGCCTTCCAGGGCGGCAGCATCGGCGAGGTCTCCGGCGCCAAGGCGGCTTGTGCCCTTCAGTTGGCCGCCCGGGACGCCCGGACCGGACAGCCGATCTCCGCGGTCCTGCTGCTGGAGACCGGCGGGGTACGCCTCCAGGAAGGCACGCTCGGTCTTAACGCCGTGGCGGAAATCCTCTCGGCATTGCTCGAGCTGCGCGGCATGCGGCCGGTAATCGGGGTGGTCGCGGGGCCCCTCGGTTCCTACGGCGGGATGAGCATCGTCGCCGGCCTGTGCACCCGGGTGGTGCTGACCCACGAAGGCAGGCTCGGGTTCAACGGCGCCCAGGTCATCGAGTCCGAGGCGGGCATCGCCGAATTCGATTCATCCGACCACGCCCTGATCTGGAGCGTCAACGGCCCCGCACAGCGATACGCCACCGGGCTCGCCGACGCCGTCGTGCTCGACGACGTCCCCTCGGTCCGGCAGGCCGTCATCACCGCGGTGGCCGCGGGAGTGCCCGAGCATCACCGGTCCGAGGAACTCGACGTGCTGGCCGCCCGGCTCAGCCCCAGTGACGGCGGCCCTCTGGGCTTCAGCCTCCCCGGCCTCGGCATTCCTGTAGCCCCAAGTCCCGGCCAGGATTCGCTTGCGGCCTCCCATCCCGGTTCGGCGCAGCAGCGGGGGGCAGAGTCATGAGCCGCAGCCAGACCTGGTTCGATGCCCTGTCCACCCAGACGCTCCCCTCCCCGTACCGGTCGATCGCGATCGCCGACAGCGACCTCGGCAGTGGGACGCCGGCCAGACTGCTGGCAGTCGTCCCCGATCCGGACAACGAGTTCCCCCGCGCCTGCCACGGTGAAGTCGGCTTGCTCGAAGGCATCGGCCTGGCCCATGCGATAAGAGAGGTCATCGAGCTCGACGCCAGCCTGGCCGACGTTCAGCGCCGATCGATCGTGGCCGTCGTCGACATACCCAGCCAGGCCTACGGCCGCCTCGAGGAACAGTTCGGCGAGCACCTCTATATCGCCGCCGCGGTCGACGCCTACGCCGCGGCCCGCGTAGCCGGGCACCCGGTCATCGCCCTAGTGGTCGGCAGCGCGATCTCCGGCGGCTTCCTGGCCCACGGGCTCCAGGCCAGCCAGATCCTGGCCCTCGACGACGACAAGATCGAAATCCAGGCCATCCACAAGCCAGCAGCCGCGCGTATCACGCTGAGGACCATCGCCGAGCTCGACGAACTCGCCAAGATCGTCACCCCGCTCAGCTTCGACGTACGCGAGTGGGCCACACTTGGCTACTGCGACGGCTTGCTCAAGGTCAGCAACCCCGACCAGCCGACCGGCGCCGATGTCAGCCTGGCGAGCGGCGCGCTGCGGGATGCGGTCGCCCGGGCCCGCCTAGGCCAGCGCGACCTGACCAACCGGCTCCAGTCCGCGCAGGCGCAGCACGCCCGCCGGGCCTCACTCCAGGCCCGGCGCCGTCTGACCGAGCAATGGGCCTGACCGGGCCATGCCGCTGACCACGCGGCTGCGGCCGCACGACCTGGTCCGGCTCACGTCAGGGGCAGTGAGCTTGGCCGACGCACCCGCTTGGGTCCGCGCCAGCCTGGCTTGCGCCCCGTGGGCCGTGGTGTGCCACGACCGTCCGCTCCCCGGCCAGATCCCGGTCGGCATCAGAGGGCCAAGGCGGGAGCTGCGCTGGGCGACGTGCGTACCACAGGCCGACATCGTCGGCATCCGGACGCCGGAAAGCCTCCGTCATGTCGACGACTGGGTCGCGATCCCCGACGTGGCCGCCATGCGCGCGCTCCGGGCCCTGACCCCGGCCCTGAACGGGGGCCGGACAGCCTGGGGTCCGACGGGAAGCGCCGGATTCTCGCTCGCGACCGGACACATCGCCCTAGGCGAGGCCAGCGACCTTGACCTTCTCCTGCGCTGCCCGGCCAGGCCCGCGCGTGGCTGGCTCGACGGTGTGGCCCGGCTGTTCGCCGGGCAAGAGGCTCGCGTCGACTGCCAGGTCGAGACGCCGGCCGGGGTGGCTCATCTCGATGACCTGGGCCACGACGGGCCGGCACTCGTGCGGACCCGCGCCGGCCCCCGGCTCTGCGTGGACCCGTGGGCGGAGACCGGCACGTGACTGTGGCGTTCGTGTACCCCGGCCAGGGAGCACAGCGGCCGGGGATGCTGTCGGACCTGCCATGTGTCCCCGAAGTCGATCAGACGCTCGCCGAAGCCGGACGGCTGATCCCGGGCGGAATCGGCACACTCGACTCGCCCGCATCCCTGACCCAGACCGTCCCGGCCCAGCTGGCCCTGCTCGTTTCCGGCGTCGCGGCCACCCGGGCGCTGGCAGCCCGGGGAGCGGCTCCGGACATCGTCGCCGGGCACAGCGTCGGTGCCTTCGCGGCCGCCGTCGCCGCGGGTGCCCTGCAGTTCAGCGAGGCGATCACGGCGGTGACGCACCGTGCCCGCCGCATGGCCGAGCTGTTCCCGCACGGCTACGGGATGCTCGCCGTCTCGGGCCTGCGCGAGGAGGAGCTGGGGAAGATCGCGGAACAGGTCACCGCCGAAGGCCACCCGGCGTGGCTCGCGAACGTCAACAGCATCGACCAGATGGTGCTCACGGGCACCAACGCCGCGCTGGACCGTGGCCGCGAGCTCGCGCGGGCCCGGGGGGCGCGCCGGGCCGACCGGCTCGAGGTCGCGGTGCCCTCGCACGCGCCGATCCTCGAGCCAGTCAGCGCCGAGCTCCGGTCGCTGCTTTGCGGGCGGGCCACCCGGCCACTGACCGCGAGGTACGTCACGATCAGCACCGCGCGGCCCGCGACCACCAGCGCGGATGTCCTGGACGACCTGACCGTGAGCGTCTCCCGGACCCTGAGGTGGCGGGATGCGTTCGGCGTGATCACCGAACTCGGCACCCGGTTCGTCCTGCAGCTCCCGCCGGGCCGCGTCCTGGTCGACCTGGCGCAGTCCGACCTGGAGTCGACCGGCGCCACGCGGGTTGACGTCCGGGCCATGAGCGACGACCGCCTGGAGGACAGCGTCTACCGGGTCCGGCGCGCACAGGGACGATGAGGACCGGTGGGGCTCGTACGCGTAAACCGGCGTGTTGTCTCGGGCTGGAAGCCCTGGTGCCGGCTACGACAGGTTGGTACCGGTTGTGACCGGGCTCGGCTCGGCGGCCGGCGAGGGGTGCACTCTGTCATTCCAGCTCGGCGATCCCGAATGGATGCTGTATGAAAGCCCTTCCCCGGTTCCCCCCGACCTCCTTCGCGATCCCGTTCGGACTCGCTGGCCTGGCCAGTGTCTGGCGCCAGATGGCCGACTTCTACGGCACTCCTGGCGCGGTCTCGGACGTCCTGCTCATAGCCGCCGCCGTGTGCTGGTCGCTGCTCGCGGTCGCCGCTGCCGTGAGGATGGTCCGGGAACCACGCGCGATCCTCGGCGAGCTCCGCGACCCTGTTCTGTCGCCGTTCTGGTCGCTCCCGTGGGTCGTAGGGATGGACCTCGCCATCGGTCTGGAACCCCACGCGTACGGCGCGGCGAAGGCCGCGTTTGTCGTGTTCTTCGTGGCCACGATCTTGTTCGGCGGGTTGATCACCGGCGAGTGGATCATCATGGAACTTGACCGGAGCGAGTTCCATCCGGGCTACATCCTGCCGACGGTCGCAGGTGGCTTTGTGGCGGCCATCGGCGCCGGGGGGTTCGGACTGCGCGGCCTCGGCTGGCTGAGCTTCGGGATCGGGATCGTGTCCTGGCTGGTCTTGACCTCCCTGACTCTCAACCGCCTGTTGTTCGTCACAATGCTCCCGGCCGCGCTCATGCCGACCATGATCTTCGAAGCCGCACCCGCGGCGCTGGC
>PLDT01000088.1:0-20386 GCA_003136255.1 Actinomycetota bacterium | reverse complement strand
GCGACCGCGGTCGCGACGCCGGGCCAGGCGCTGATCGCGGTCCCGTCCGGCGACGTCACTCGCACCCGGCTCACGACCAGCGCCACGACCAGCCCGCCGAGCGCGGTGGCCCAGCCGGCGTACACCACGGGCATCCGCTTGCGGGCCAGCAGGGCGCAGAACGCGGGCAGCACGAGCCCGGCGGTGACCCAGGCGGGCGGGAGTCCCGGACCGCCCGGGCTGAGCAGCAGCAGGGACTCCGGCCGCAGGCCCGCCGAGGCCAGGCCGGGCCGCTGGAGACCGGCCTCGAGGAAGAGCGCGGAGGTGCTGGTGAACAGCTGGAAGGTCCACGGTAGGAGGACGACGGCGGGCACTACCGCGACGATGGCCGCGTTGATCAGGCTCCCCCGGCCGGCCCAGGGCCGGGCCGCGATCAAGCCGGCCACGGCGACCACCGCGAGCGGCCAGATGAGCGGTACGAAGGCGGCCGCCACCGCGATGAGCAGGCCGGCCGCCCACGCCGCGCGGCGGGCCCGCCGGGGCGGGCCGGCCAGCATCCGCCCGGCCACCAGGCCGATGAGCGGGAGCAGGACGAACGCCACCAGGGTGCCGATCCGCCCGGCCGCCACGGCACCCATCGCGACCGGGAGCAGGGCGTAGGTGGCGGCCAGCCAGATCCTCGCGACCAGCACGGAGGTGAGGCGGCGGGTGGCCAGGAACGCGGTCAGCCCCGCCACGGGCACGGAGGCGAACAGCAGGACGTCCACGGCCAGCCAGGGTTTGCCGGCCAGCACGGTGGCGAGCACGGCCATGACGCCGATGTAGGGCGGCGTGCTGGCCGCCGAGCCCAGGCCCGCGTCGTGATAGCCGGCCAGGTACTCACGCCACAGATCGCTCGCGCCGCCCCAGGCCGGCACGAGGGCCCCGCCGCTCAGCGTGCCCGACCCGGTCAGCACCGAGCCGACCAGCGACCGTTCCGCGACCAGCGCGATGACGGTGAGGCCGGCGCAGAGCAGGAAACCCGGGCTGGTCGCCGCGCGCCGGACCGCGGAATCGGCGGCGGGCAGCGGCAGGTCCTCGCCGACCTCGTCGACGAGGGCGTGATGCAGCCCGCCGCTGTCGTAGGCCGGCGCGCCGGACAGCAGGCCCGCGGCCGATTCGGCCAGCCGGGCCAGCGTCCGGCTCCGGGGCAGCTGGCCGCGCAGGATCGACCACGCGCGCTTGCGGTCGGCGGCGCGGCGGCGGCGGGCCCGCCAGAGCAGGATCGGGTGCCGCAGCAGCCAGGCGACCGCGCCGAGATGGTCCCAGGCCCGGCGCTGCTGCTTGGTGACCAGGAAGTAGGCGGCCCGGACCAGCGAGCCGATCACGCCGCCGGTCACCAGGAAGAGCATGGGCACGAAGGGCACGTTGACGGCGAACAGGTACAAGGTGCCACGCCGGTCGAACAGCCGCGGATGACCGCCTGCGGCCGGGGCCTTGCGGAGCTGCCGGGCCGACATATCGCGGTGGTAGACCACCGCGTCGGTGATCACCCGGATGTCGTAGCCGGCGGCGTGCACCCGCCAGCAGAAGTCGAGGTCGTCGCGCATCAGGGGCAGGTTGGGGTCGAACCCGCCGACCTGGTCCCAGACGTCGCGGCGGATCAGCATGCCCGCCGAACTCACGGCCACCACCGGCCGGTTGCCATCGTGCTGGCCCTGGTCGATCTCGCCGGGCTCGATCCCGGTGACACGCCGTCCCGCCCGGTCCATGGTGAGGCCCGCCTCGCGCAGCACCCGCCGGTCGGCCAGGTCCATCACTTTGGGGCCGAGCACCGCCGTGGAGCGGTTGCGGCTGGCCGCCCCGAGCAGTTGCTCCAAGGCGTCCGCGACTGGCTCGCAGTCGTCGTGCAGCAGCCAGATCCACTCCACTGCCGGGTCCGGCGGCGAGCCGGGTCCCGGCACCGGCGTGCGCGCCGCGGGGTGCTGCAGCGCCCGGGCGACGGAGGTGCCGTACCCGGTGTCGGCGTCCATCCCGAAGACCGCGTCGGGACCGAGGAGCTCGGTCAGCGCGGCTCCGCTGCGGTCCCGGCTGCCCGTGTCGACGCCCACCACGCGGTCCACGGGATGCGTCTGCTCCCGTACCGCGTTGACGAGCCCCGGGAGAAGTCGCGCACCGTCGTGCACGACGACCACGAGGGTCACCACGTGGCGCACAGGCAAGGCGTTCTCTGACAAGGGTCCCGTCTGGTGGCGTGGGGAACGGCGCTCCTGCGGCTACCCGCCCGGCAAGAGCGTGCGGACTACGCGAACGACAAGCCCCCCAGCGTTCACGACACGACCAACCATACACAGGCCATATTCAAAAATTCGGGTAATCCGCGCACCAGCCGGGCGGGCCGGCCGTGCTCCCGAACTAGCTATCCGGCCAGCCCGGCTATCCGGCCTCACGCTTGAGACGGCGGCGCTCACGCTCCGACATGCCGCCCCAGATACCGAACCGCTCGTCGTGCTCGAGCGCGTACTCCAGGCACTCGGACCGGACCTCGCAGCTGCGGCACACCCGCTTGGCCTCCCGGGTCGATCCTCCCTTCTCCGGGAAGAATGCCTCCGGATCTGTCTGCGCGCATAGCGCCCGGTCCTGCCAGCCCAGCTCTTCAACCTCTTCCGGGCTGATGAAGACCTGCGCTAGCGGGACGATGACCTCAGTCACGGCGCATCCTCCCTCCCTCCCCATTCGGAGCCCCCGTTGCTGTCGCTCCACTCGGGGGTGAAAATCACATCAATGAAATTACACTCGCGTGTCTTGCTTCAAGTCAAGCGAGGAAGGTGATAATGGTCGCCTCGTTGTCTGAGATGCGAGATAAATCACGTGGGAAATCCGGCCGCCGTGAACCTCATCAGCACCACTGGTGCTACTGGCATCACTAGCCTCTCTAGTCACAAGGGGTGACAAGAAGGGTGAAACGGCCCGGTCCGGGGGCCGGGCCGGGACCTGACACACTTTGGGGTATGCGTATCACCGTGCTTGCGGGCGGCGTGGGGGCCGCGCGTTTCCTCCTCGGCCTGAAGCAGGCGGCCCCAGACGCCGACATCACCGTCGTGGGCAACACCGGCGACGACATCACGCTGTTCGGCCTGCGGGTCTGCCCGGACCTGGACACCGTCATGTACACCCTGGGCGGCGGCATCAACGAGCAGCAGGGCTGGGGCCGGGCCGACGAGACGTTCAGCATCCGGGCGGAGCTGGCCGCCTACGGCGCGAGCCCGGACTGGTTCACGCTCGGGGACCGGGATTTCGGCACCCATATCCTGCGCAGCCAGCTGCTGGCCGCCGGTCAGCCGCTGTCGGCCGTCACGCGGCTGCTGTGCGAACGATGGCAGCCGGGGGTGCGGCTGCTGCCGATGTCCGATGATCCGATCGAGACGCACGTGGTGCTGGACGACCAGCGCACGGTGCACTTCCAGGAGTGGTGGGTGCGCATGCACGCGCAGACCCCCGCCACGGACATCATCGCGGTGGGCGCCGCGCAGGCCACTGCCGCACCCGGGGTGCTCGACGCGATCGGCGCGGCGGACGTGATCGTGTTCCCGCCCTCGAATCCGGTGGTGAGCATTGGCACGATCTTGGCCGTGCCGGGCATCCGGGCCGCGCTCACCGCCAAGACCGTAGTCGGCGTATCGCCCATCATCGGCGGCGCTCCGGTGCGCGGCATGGCCGACGCGTGCCTGACCGCGATCGGGGTCCAGACCTCGGCCGCCGCCGTCGCGGCGCATTACGGGCCGGAGCTGATCGACGGCTGGCTGGTGGACGACCAGGACAAGGCCGCCGTGGACGACCCGGCGCTGGCCCCGATCGAGGTCCGGGCGCTGCCGCTGTACATGCGGGACCTGCCCGCGACCGCCGCAATCGCGCGCGCGGCCCTTGACCTGGCCCTGGAGCTGGCATGACCCTCGCTATGACGCTGAGCGTGGCCCCCGTGACCGGGCTGCCGGAGATCACCGCGGGCAGCGACCTGGCCGCGCTCATCGCGGACGCGGCGCCGGACCTGCGCGACGGCGACATCCTGGTCGTCACCTCCAAGGTCGTGAGCAAGGCCGAAGGCCGGGTGGTGACCACCTCCCGCGAACAGGCCATCGAGGCGGAGACGGCCCGCGTGGTGGCCCGGCGCGGCCCGACGACGATCGCGCAGACCAGGCACGGCCTGGTCCTGGCCGCGGCCGGGGTGGACGAGTCCAACACGGCACCGGGCACCGTGGTATTGCTCCCGGAGGATCCCGACGAGTCGGCCCGGCGGCTGCGCAAGGCGTTGCAGGCCCGGACGGCGCGGACCGTCGGGGTGATCATCACCGATACGATGGGCCGGCCGTGGCGGGCCGGGCAGACCGACAACGCGATCGGGGCGGCCGGGGTGACGCCCGTCCGCGACTACCGCGGCGAGGCCGACACCTTCGGCAACATCCTGGAGGTCACGGTCGCGGCCGTGGCCGACGAGATCGCCGCGGCCGCCGACCTGGTCAAAGGCAAGTCCACCGGCGTGCCGGTAGCCGTGGTGCGCGGACTGCAGGACCTGGTCACCGACCAGGACGGCCCGGGGGCACGGGAACTCATCCGGCCCGCCGACGAGGACATGTTCCGGTTCGGCTCGGCCGATGTGCCGCTGGCCCGCCGGACGATCAGGGCGTTCACCGGCGAGCCGGTCGGGGCCGCGGCCGTCCGCCGGGCGGTGGCCACGGCGCTGACCGCGCCCGCGCCGCACCACAGCGAGCCCTGGCGGTTCGTGATCCTGGAGTCGGCTGCGGCGCGCGAGGCGCTGCTCGACGCGATGCTCTCGGCGTGGACCGCTGACCTGCGCCGCGACGGGTTCACTGCGGAGCAGATCAGCCGCCGAGTGCAGCGCGGCGAGGTGCTGCGGCGGGCACCGCTGATCGTGGTGCCGTGCCTGGTCGCCGACGCGGCGCACGCCTACCCGGACGAGCGGCGCGCGGCGGCGGAGCAGGCCATGTTCGTGGTCTCGATGGGCGCGGCGGTGCAGAACCTGCTCATCGCGCTCGCGGTCGAGGGGCTCGGCTCGGCGTGGATCTCCAGCACCCTGTTCTGCCAGGATGCCGCGGCCCGGGCGCTGGACCTGCCGGAGGGCTGGCGGCCGATGGGCGCGGTCGCCGTCGGTCACGCGGCCGAGCAGGCCCGGCCGCGGCCGCCGCGGGTCCCGGACGACTTCCTGCTCGTCCGCTGACGGGCGGCGCCGGCTTACGGTTGTCCCGGGTTTCCTGGCTCGAGTTCGGTGCGCTCGGCCTGGAGTTCCCGGCGCTTGCGGGCGCCCTTGCTCTCGTACGGCTTGCGCCGGACGTCGACGGCACCCCAGAAGGCCACGCCGCCGATGTGGATCTTCGGACCCCCGGGTCGTCCCGCACCGGTGGGCCCGTGCTCGAAGACCCCTAGCAACCCGACGCCGGTGACCTGCACCTCGGCATCCTCGGGCACGATAATCACGATGGCGCCCATGATCGCCGTCGCGTGGATGTTTACCACGGGTGCGGAGAACTGCGCGTCCCGCAGGTCGAGTTCCCCGCCGCCCATGACCACCACCGCGGTGAAATCCGCCGGGACGACCCAGGCACCCTTGCGGGAGAAGCCGCTCATGACGGCGATGGCGGAGCCGGACGCTGGTTTTGCGGCGGGCCGTTCCACGGTGCCTGCGGGCGGACTAGCCCGGACCGCCACCGCGTCCGGCGCTATGGCCACGTGCGGCAGGTCGCGGATGATCGGCTCGAGCTCGGCGTAGGTCTTGGCCTCGTACACGGCGTCCAGCCGTTCATCGAGTTCGGTCATGCTCAGCCGGCCCTCGCCGGCCGCCTCACGCAGTACCTCCGCCGCGCTCTCCCGGTCCTTGTCCGAGGCGCGCAGGCTCGCTGGGTCTTGGTCCGCCGGCTGGCTCATGCTCAGAGAGCCTAGGCCCGCTAGGTGAGCAGGGGGAGGCCGGAGCGGACCGAGGCGCACACGCCGTCGCTGGCCGCGGAGGCCGCGAGGCGTTCGGCCGGGACCTCGCCGTAGGTCGTGGTGCGCTGGCGCATGGGACGGCCGAGCGGCTCGGCGATCGCCCGCAGCCCGCTGATCGTCTTGTAGGAGCCGTGGTCGGCGCCGGCCATCCGGCTGATGGTTTCCTCCATCAAGGTGCCGCCCAGGTCGTTGGCGCCGCCCTGGAGCACGTCACGGCACAGGTCGTCGCCGAGCTTGACCCAGGAGCACTGGATCGAGTCGATCGCCCCGTGCAGCAGCAGCCGGGACACGGCGTGCACGGCCCGGTTCTCCCGCCGGGTGGGGCCGGGCCGGGCCAGGCCGGCCAGGTAGAGGGGGGCGTTCTCGTGGATGAACGGGAGCAGGACGAATTCGGTGAAGCCGCCGGTCCGTTCCTGGATCGACCGGATCACCCGCAGGTGCCCGACCCAGTGCGCCGGGGTGTCGACGTGCCCGTACATCATCGTGGACGAGGTCCGCAGGCCCAGTTCGTGCGCCGTGGTGATGACCTCGACCCAGACCGAGGCGGGCAGCTTGCCCTTGGTCAGCACCCAGCGCACGTCGTCGTCGAGGATCTCGGCCGCGGTGCCGGGCAGCGAGCCGACGCCCGCTTCCTTGGCCCGGACCAGCCACTCCCGGATCGGCACCCCGGTCCGGGACGCGCCGTTCACCACTTCCATCGGTGAGAACGCATGAACGTGAAGATCTGGGCAGCGCCGCTTGACTTCGGAAGCGATTTCGAAGTAGGCTGTTCCTGGGAGATCGGGATGGATGCCTCCCTGCATGCACACCTCAGTGGCGCCGGCCTGCCACGCCTCGACGGCGCGGTCGCCGATCTGCTGCAGTGACAGGGTGTACGCGTCGGCGTCGGTGCGGCGCTGGGCGAACGCGCAGAACCGGCAACCGGTGTAGCAGACGTTGGTGAAGTTGATGTTGCGGGTGACGACGTAGGTGACGTCGTCGCCGACGACCTCGCGGCGCAGTGCGTCGGCGATCCCGGCTAGCACCTCCAGGTCGGGGCCGTCCGCGGACAGCAGGGCGATGGCCTGGTCGTCGGTGAGGGCGGCCGGGTCGCGTTCGGCCTGGCGGAGGGCGGCGGCGGTCTCGCCGGCCGCGAGGACGGCCGGAGGGGTCCCGGGTGGGGAGGTGCCGGGTGAGGAGCTAGCAGCGGGGGCGGAGGGGCGCACCACGGCCCGTTCGGCGATTTCATTCCAGTCGCCGTAGACCTCGGCGAAATCGTCGCGCCGGTCGTGGGTGCGGCCGGTGGTGTCGATGGTCACGAACAGGTCGGTGCGGCCGACCTCGGTCAGGCCGCCGTCGGGTTCCTGCCAGGGCAGGCCGTGCGGCCGGGCGCCGTCGGCGGCCAGGCCCGTGGCCGGGTCGGCCAGCGCGGCCACGTGCGCGGCCAGGCGCGGGTCGAGCCAGGGCTCGCGCAGGTAGGGCGGGTAGATGGTCAGGCGCTCGCGCAGGGTGAAGCCGGCCGCCGCGGTGCGGGCGGCGAGTTCGTCGATGGCGGGCCAGGGGCGTTCGGGGTTGACGTGGTCGGGGGTCAGCGGGGAGACGCCGCCCCAGTCGTCGATGCCGGCCCGCAGGATCAGGTCGTGCTGGTCGCCGACCAGGTTGGGCGGGGCCTGGATCCGGGCCTTGGCGCCGAGGAGCAGGCGGGTGACGGCGATGGTGGCGGCCAGGTCGTCGAGTTCGGCGTCGGGCACGTCGCGCATCTTGGTGTCCGGCTTGGCCCGGAAGTTCTGCACGATGACTTCCTGGATGCCCTGGTACTCGCGGGCGACCTTGCGGATGGCGAAGACCGACTCGGCGCGTTCGGCCAGGGTTTCGCCGATGCCGATGAGGATGCCGGTGGTGAAGGGGACGTTGCAGCGGCCGGCGTCTTCGAGCACGCGCAGCCGGACGGCCGGGTCCTTGTCCGGGCTGCCGAAGTGCGGGCCGCTCTTGTCGGTGAACAGGCGGCTGGCCGTGGTCTCGAGCATCATCCCCATCGAGGGAGCGACCGGCTTGAGGCGCTGGAAGTCCGCCCAGCTGAGCACGCCCGGGTTGAGGTGCGGCAGCAGGCCGGTCTCCTCGAGGACGCGGATGGCCATGGCCCGCACGTAGGACAGGGTGTCGTCGTAGCCACGGGCGTCGAGCCACTCCCGGGCCTGGCGCCACCTGGTCTCCGGGCGGTCGCCCAGGGTGAACAGGGCTTCCTTGCAGCCCAGTTCCGCGCCCTGGCGGGCGATCTTGAGGACCTCGTCGGGCTCCAGGTACAGGCTGTGCAGCCGGTGCGGCACGGTCGCGAACGTGCAGTAGCCGCAGCGATCCCGGCACAACCGGGTCAGCGGGACGAAGACCTTGCGCGAGTAGGTGATGGTCCCTGGGCGGCCGGCGGCCTGCAGGCCCGCGTCGCGGGTGCGGCCCGCGTACTCCAGCAGCCGGTCCAGGTCCTCGCCGCGGGCGTGCAGCAGGACCGTGGCCTCGTCGTGGTCGAGCGGCTTGCCGTCCCGGGCCCGGGCCAGCGTCCGGCGCATGGCCGAGGGGGTGATCGTCCCGCCGAGATCGCTCATGCTGCACCCAACCTCTCCCGGACCGCGGTTCTTCCCCGGCCTCTTCGCCGCCATCTTCCTCGGCCCGGCGTTTTGGCCGTTACGGGGTCTGGGGGGAGGGGGCTGCGGCTGAGGTGGGGGTGGACCAGGCGAGGGCGAGCTGGCGAGTCATCGCGGGGTAGACGATCAGGTGACGGAAGGGCGTGATGGCGGTCATGTACGCGGTGCCGAAGAGGCCGGCCGGCTTGACGTAGACGGCGAGCTGGCCGTGGTAGCGGCCGGGGCGGTCCGGGACCCAGCCGAGGTGCAGGACGCCGTGCACGGTGCGGTTGATGATCTCGGCGGCCCACTCGTCGGCGGTCAGGTAGAGCGGGGTGAACGGCAGCTTGCGGGGGTGCGGGCCGGATGAGCCCGCACGCAGGTCGGCGGACGGCGCGGATGGACCTGCACGCAGGTCGGCGGGCAGCCGGTCGCGGAGCGACAGCCGTTGCTCCGCCAGGGGGTCGGCGTCTGGGCCGTCGTCCCAGCCGAGCAACTCCCCCAGCTTCAGGCGGATCACCCATAGCGCGCGGGCGGCGCCTTTGGAGCCCCGCGAGGCGTTATCCGAGGCAATCAGCCGGACTAGGCGGGGGAAGTCGTCCGGGCCGCCCGGGGTGGGCAGGGCCCACACGTCCTCGAGCCGGAAGTCGCGGGTCAGCTCGTGGATTCGCCAGGGACGGGAGGTGTGCGCGGTGTTCGGGAGCCTCATGCGTGAGCCTCTTTTCCATACGGTTCCGTATGGAAAACGCTAGCATGGCTGGTGATGGATGGTGCGGGCGGGGGTAGGCGCGCGGGAGCGGGCACGCGGTGGGACGGACGGGAGGGGCGGGCGATGGCGGTGACGCGGACGCCGCGGGGACGGTGGGTCGAGGAGGGGCTGCGGGCGCTGGCGGAGGGCGGGCCGGACGCGGTCCGGATCGAGCCGCTGGCGCAGGCGATGGGGGTGACCAAGGGCGGCTTCTACTGGCACTTCACGGACCGGACGGCGCTGCTCGGGGAGGTGCTCGACCTGTGGGAGCGGGCCAACCTGGAGGACGTGATCGAGGCCGTCGAGCGCGACGGCGGGGACGCGCGGACGCGGCTGCGACGGCTGTTCACGATGGCCTTCGCTGGCACCGGGGCGCTGCGGACCGACCTCGCGGTCCGGGAGTGGGCCCGGCGCGACCCGGCGGTGGCCGAGCGAGTGCGCCGCGTGGACAACCGGCGGATGGGGTACTTGCGCGGGCTGTTCGGGGCGCTGGGCGGCGACGAGGCCGAGGTGGAGGCTCGCTGCCTCATGGCGCTGTCGCTGTGGATCGGGAACCACTTCATCGCCGCCGAGCACCCGGGAGGCAGTCGCCCGGCGGTGCTGGAGCGAGCGGGTCGGCTGCTGGAGGGCTGCTGAGCGCGCTGGTTACCGTGTCGATGGTGCCGTTGTGCAAGTTCTACGGGAAAGGTTGCCGTCGTCTTGCGAGGATCATGCGTCCCAGAGTGGCGCGTGTGCCCCCGGTCCTCGTAGAGGGGCATGCCAACTTTGCCAGCATCCGGCCTGTCCGGCGGCTGGTCATCGAGGCCGCGGTGGGAGTGTGAGCGGATGGGCGCGGGGCGGCCGGTCCGTGTGGCCGGGGCAGCACCGATGGAACATTGGTGTCGTCTGGGCGGCAGCGATGGAACATTGGTGCCGCTGGGGTCTTGGCGGGGGTGGGGCTGCGGAGGTCTGCNNCCGGGGCGCGCCTGGCCCGGGCCTGGCGTGGCCGGACGGTTGGGGATTCGTTCAAGATGGCTCTAACTCGCCCGATGGCCCACGGACCCGCATGGGGCCAAGATTAGAAGGCGCGGTAGTCGCGGACGGACATGCGGGGGCCGCGGCGCGGGGGGGCGGTGCCGCCGAGTTCGATGAGGCGGGAGACGCGGTAGCGGTGGCCGGCGTAGGGGGCGAGCAGCTCGAGCATGCCGGCGTCGTCGGTGATCTGGCGGGCCAGGGTCCAGCCGACGGTCTTGGGCAGGTGGTAGTCGCCGACCGAGACCGCGTCGGCGTCGCCCGCGGCGCGCTGGCGGATCTCGGCCGAGGTCCAGGGGCCGATGCCGGGCAGGGAGCGCAAGCGGCGGTCGGCTTCGGCCGGGTCCTGGTCCAGGGCCTGCTCTAGGCGGCTGGCGACGTCGGCGGCGGTGATGATGGTCCGGGCGCGGACGCCTTCGACGCCGGCTCGGTGCCAGTCCCAGGACGGGATGCGCGCCCAGACCCTCGGCGGCGGGACGACCCGCATCCCCTGCGGGGCCGGGCCGGGCGCCGCGGTGCCGAACTTGCCGAGCAGGATCCGCCAGGCGCGGTGGGCTTCCACGCCTACCACCTTCTGCTCCAGGACCGCGGGGACCAGCGCCTCGAACAGCCGGCCGGTCCGGCCGACCCGCAGCCCGGGATGGCGCAGGGCCAGCTCGCCGACGATGGCATGGTGCGGGGTGAACCCGGACAGGTCGTCGTGCGCGCCGAGCTGGACGGGGAGGGTGTCTAGCAGCCAGGCGGCGCCCGGACCCCAGGCCTGGCCGATGACCAGGGTGTTATCGGACCCACAGGAGGTCACGCGGAGGGTGCCAGGGCCGTCGGGGGTCAGCGAGGTGCGCCAGACGGCGCCCGCCTGGTCCACGCGGTAGGCGGGATCGCGGCCGCCGCGGCGGTGCGGGGAAAGGGTGAGCCGGACGTCGACGGCGAACGGTGCCCGCCACTCGCGGCGCAGCCCGGCGTCGGGTGAGGGCGGCGCGGGCGGATCGGGAGGAGACGGCACGGCCGCATCGGGTGGGGTCGGCGCGGGAGGATGGGGCGGGGCTGCCTGGTGGGTCAACTCACACGTCTGAGGAGAAGCGGACTGAGGTGGGTTCTAGGCGGACGCCGGGCCAGATGCGGATGCCGTGGGCCAGTTCGTTGCCTGCGGCGATGAAGGCTCCGTCGCCGATCAGGGCGTCGTCGAGGATCACGCCGGGGGCCAGCACGGCGCCGCGGCCGATGATCGAGTCGCGTACCACGGCGCCCGCGCCGACGGTGGCGTCATCGAACAGCACGCTGCCGGACACGATGGCCCCGGCGCCGACCGACGCGCCCGCGCCCACCACCGTGCCGCCGGATACCGACGCGTCCGGGGCCACCTCGGCGCCCGCGAGCAGCAGCAAGGGCCCGGCGGGGCCGGGGACGGCGGGCCCAGGCAGTCGCCCGAGCACCAGGTCGCACGAGCCGCGGACGAAGGCCTGGGGCGTCCCGACGTCGAGCCAGTACGCCGACTCGGGGTAGCCCATGACCAGCTGCCCGGACTCGATCAGGCCCGGAAACGTCTCCCGCTCGACGGAGACCCGGCGCCCGGCCGGGATCTGGCCAATGACCTCGCGCCGGAACACGTAGCACCCGGCGTTGATCCGGTTGGTCACCGGGTCCGGCGTCTTCTCCAGGAACGCGGTCACGCGGCCCGAGTCGTCGGTGGGCACCACGCCGAACCGGGACGGGTTGTCGACCTCGACCAGGTGCAGGGTCACCGCGGCTTCGGTCTTGCCGTGCAGGTCGACCTGAGCCCCGAGGTCGTGCCCGGACAAGATGTCGGAGTTGAGGACCACGATCGGGTCGCCGGGTCCGCTGCCACGCAGCGAGGCGGCGGCGTTGCGAATTCCGCCGCCGGTGTCCAGCGGCACGTCCTCCTGGACGTAGTCGATCTCCAGCCCGAACGCCGAGCCGTCACCGAAGCTGGCGGCGAACATGTCCGCCTTGTAGCAGGTGGCGAGGACGACGTGGGTGACGCCGCCGGCCGCCGCCCGGGCCAGCAGGTGGGCCAGGAACGGCACCCCCGCGGTCGGGAGCAGGGGCTTGGGCGTGGACAGGGTCAGCGGCCGTAGCCGGGTTCCCTGGCCGCCGACCAGGACGATGGCCTCAAGTGGTTCGCGCGGCATGAGAAAACAGGTTACACCGCGTGGACGTTAGCGTCGGGTTGTTCGACGGCGCGCCGGTAGGAGGCCAGGTGGGCTTCGGCCGACGCGGCCCAGCTGAACTCCTGCGACCGGGCGTACCCGGCGGCGCCCAGCATTTGCCGCCGGGCGGCGTCGTCGAGCAGCGAGCGCAGCGCGTCGCGGATGCTGTCGACGTCGGGTTCGGTGTAGGCGACAGCCTCACCGCCCACCTCGGGCAGCGAGGTGCAGTGGGTGGTCAGTACCGGCGCGCCGCACGCCATGGCCTCCAGCACCGGCAGCCCGAAGCCCTCGCCCCGGCTCGGGAACGCCACTACGAGCGCGCCGCCGAGGAAGCCGGGCAGGTCGGAGAAGCGCAGGTACCCGGGGCGGATCAGGCGCAGGTGCGGCGGCACCGCGGCCACCGCGGTGTCCACCTCCTCGCTCCAGCCGCCGCCGCCGCCCAGGACCAGCGCGGGCGGTTCGTCGAGGTCGGCTACCGCGGCGGCCCAGCCGGTGATCAGCGCGGCCACGTTCTTGCGCGGCTCGAGCATGCCGAGGAAGGCGATGTACGGCTTGCCGTGCAGGCCCAGCCGGTTGGACACCTGGGAGACCTGCTGCGGATCGGGCCGGTGGAACAGCCGGTGATCCACGCCGTGGTAGGCGACGTCGATCTTGGTCGGATCCGCGCCCAGGACCCGCTCCAGCTCGTCGCGGGTGGCCTTGGACGGCACGATGAGCCGGGCCGCGCGGCGCGCCGCGGTGCGGATCGCGGACTTGAAGAACATCGCGCTGACCGGGCTGTACAACTCGGGCTCGGTGAAGAAGGTGACGTCGTGCACGGTCACCACGGTGGGCCGCCCGGGGCGCAGCGGCATCGAGTAGTACGGCACGTGGATGACGTCGGCGTTGACCTGCTGGGCCACGACCGGCAGCCCGCTCTGCTCCCAGGCCAGCCGGGCGGCGCGGTGCGACAGCGCGGTGGGCCCGGTGACGACGCGTGCGCTGGGGGCGAGCCGCCCGTAGCGTTCCTCGTCGGCCCGCTGGCAGACCACGGCCAGGTCCGCGCCGGCCACGTCGAGGGCGCCGATCAGCCCGTCAACGTACCGGCCGAGCGCACCCCGGTCGGCTGGCACGTCGGTCGCATCAATAAGTACGCGAGGTGCCACGACCGCACTTGCTCCCTTCCTGGGTCATCCAGGCAACCAGGCAGTGCAATGCATACCTGTTATGGATGTCCCGTCGGCAATAAAGCCTACGCCCTGCACAAAACAGGAACGAGCACTTACCCCATCACGCCGACCGTGGCCACGGCCTGGCGTCGAGCACGCACGAGCACGGTGTCTTCACGGAGCGGGCGTCAGCACGAGGGGACCGGTTGGCCGGCCTTGATGTCTTCCAGGTACGTGACGGCCTGGCTGAGCGTGCTGATCTTGACCACCCGCAGGCCGGCCGGGATCGCGCCCTTGACGTCCGAGCAGTTGGACGCGGGGGCCAGGAAGATCGTCGCGCCCGCGTCGCGGGCGCCCACCATCTTCTGCTGGATGCCGCCGATGGCCTGCACCTGGCCGCTGGCCGTGATCTCGCCGGTCCCGGCGATGAACTTGCCGCCGGTCAGGTTCAGCGTGGTCAGCTTGTCGATGATGCCCAGAGCGAACATCGTGCCCGCGCTGGGGCCGCCGATGTCGCCCACGCTGAACTTCACCGTGAACGGGAACTTGTACTGCCCGCTGACCTCGACGCCCACCACCGGATGCCCGCCGGACTCCTTGGTGCCGACCCGGACCGTCTGGCTCTGGCCGTTGCGCACAATGGTCATGGTCAAGGTGCTGCCCGCCGGGTGCGCCCCGATCAGAGAGGTCAGGCTGGACTCGCCGGTCACCGTCTTACCGTCCACGGCGGTGATCACGTCCCCGGACTTCAGCACGCCGGCCGCGGGGAAGCCCGGCTCGGACTGCACCACGACCACCTGCGTCTGGAACGGGATGTGCAACTCGGTCAGCGCGGCCGCGGTCGCGAGCTGCTGCGAGCCGGTCATCTCCTGGGTGTCCTGCTGCTGGCTCTGCTGCTGGCTCTGGCCGGGGGTGAACACCTCCGATTCGGGCACGACGGCGTCGTGGGGGTTCAGCCAGGCGGCCAGCGCGGTGAAGATGTTGAGGTTGACGCCGGGACCGCCCTGCAGGCCGATCGTGACCATGTTCAGGTGGCCGCTGGTCGGGTACGTGGGATGGCCGGAGATGGTGATCAGCGGCTGTCCGGAGGAGTCCCGGCCGAGCGTGTTCAGCGTCGGCCCGGGCTCGAGGATGACGTAGGGCACCGGGATCAGCACGGCGACGGCGAGGGCTGCGATCACGCCGACCGTGGCGATCAGCAGCGTCAGGGAACGTCGCGACATAGCCGAAGACTACGCGCGAACCCGGGCGGTCATGGCGTGCCCACCCACTCGCTGGTGCCGTCGGTGAAGCGCTGGTGCTTCCAGATCGGCACCGAGGCCTTGAGCACGTCGATCAGCTCCCGGCAGGCGTCGAAGGCCTCGCCCCGGTGCGCGCAGGCCACCGCGGCCACCACGGCCAGGTCGCCGATGGCCAGGTCGCCAACGCGGTGCACAGCCGCGACGCCCAGCACGTTGAACTTCTCCGCGATCATCTCCGCGACCCGCCGCAGCTCGGCCTCGGCGGACGGGTGCGCGGTGTAGGACAGGCCGGTGACGCCCTGGTCGTGGTCGGTGTCCCGGACCGCGCCGGCGAACAGCGCGATGCCGCCCGCGCCCGGGCCTGCGACCGCGGCCCGGACCTCATCGAGGGACAGCTCGCGGTCACGGATGTCGATCAGGCGCACAACACTCACCAAACAAGGTTACCCGGAAGTCGCGCCACGGCCGTTCGGCAGATTTGGTTTGACGAGTGTGCGGAGGTCAGGGGTCCGTGCGGCGGTGGCGGCGGGCGCGGCGGACGATGGCGGCGGTGCCGATCACCGCGACCGTGGCCCCGGCGGCGGTCGCGGTGATCGTCGCCTCCTTGCGCGCGATGCGCCGGCCGGCCACCGCGTAGCGGCTCTTGCGCTGGTCCAGCAGGACGCGCAGGGCCTCGGCGTTGCCGAACCGGGGACGCCAGCCGGCCGCCCGCAGCGCGGCGCAGTCCGTCACCCACGGGTACACGACGTACCGCAGGTCCATGGCCGGGGCGGGGGTCAAGCCCAGCCGGTGCAGCCGCTGCGCGGTGCCGAACGTCAGCCGGGCGGGCAGTTCGATGCTCTTCAGCTCGCTGATCTGCTCGACCGCGTCGTGCTCGAGCCAGCCGTCGCAGCCCACCGTGAACTGCCCGTCGATGCCGCCGCTCACGGTGAACTCCAGCGCGGAGGTGAGGTCGTCGACGTGACAGAACTGCCAGCGGGGCGCGCAGCCCTTCACGGTCAGCAGGCGAGGCGCCTCGAAATGCCTGGTGACCAGGGTGTCGACCGAATCGCCGACCAGCGCGGCGGGCCGCACCACCGTCACCGCCATGCCGGGGTTGGTCCGCGGCGAACGGCGGGCCAGAGCCTCGATCTCCAGCAGGTCCCCGGCCACGCTGCTGTCCGCCTCGGCGGCGAGCGGGGCATCCTCGGGCAGCGGGACCGGATTGTCCGGCCGGGCCCCGTAGACCATGGCACTGGTCAGCAGGACCACCCGGCCGACGCGGCCCGCCGCGGCCGCGGTGAGCACCGTCTGGGCGCCGCGCACGTTGAACGCGCGCCGCGTCCGGGCATCGGAGTCCGGGGCCAGGTCCAGGTCGGCGTGGACCAGCACGTCCACCCCGGTCAGCCGGCCGGCCAGGGCCGGGTCGCGCACGTCGGCCACCCGCCAGGTCACCCCGGTGATGTCGCCGCGCCGGCCGTCGATCGCGATCACCTTCTTGACCTTCGCCGACGCGGCGAGCCGGACGGTCAGGGCGTATCCGATGCCGCCTGCCGCACCGGTGACGGCCACCACGGGCATAGGCTGTGAACGTGTGTCACTGCGCTCGTGGCGAGCCGGCCGGCGGGCGTTTGTCACAGTGTGCTTCTCCCGAGATAACGTGACGGTCATGACCTTTCCCCTTCCATCCTGCCGCAGAGCCAACGATGGCTGACCGCCCGTTCGGCTTCGGGGTGCCCGACCAGCCGGAAGATCAGGGTGGCCAGGGGTCTTCGGGGGCCGGCGGGCCCTCGGATCCCGGGGCGGGCGGACCGCTCGGGGGCCAGGGACCGTTCGGGGCGATGGGCGACCCGCAGCAGTTCGCCGACGCGCTGCGGCAGTTCGCCGACCTGCTGTCCTGGCAGGGCGGCCCGGTCAACTGGGATCTGGCCAAGAACGTGGCCCGGCACGCGATCGCCGCGGCCGGCGATCCCAGCGTCCTGGACGCGCAGCGCCGGGAGATCACCGAGGCGCTCCGGCTGGCCGATCTGTGGCTGGACGAGGTGACCTCGTTCCCCTCCGGGATCCGCAAGATCGAGGCCTGGAGCCGGTCGGAGTGGCTCGAGGCCACCTTCCCGGTCTGGGCCAAGCTGTGCGACCCGATCGCGGCCAAGGGCGTCGAGGCGATGGGCGGCATGCTCAACATCGACCCGGCGCAGCTTGGCGAGGACATCCCGGAAGAGATGCGTCAAGCCTTGGGGGCGTTCGGCGGAGGTGCGGGCGGGCTGGGCGGCCTGGCCGGGCTGTCGGCCATGCTGCGCCAGATCGGCGGCGCGATGATCGGCAGCCAGACCGGCACCGCGGTCGGCGAGCTCGCGCGCGAGGTGGTCGGCTCCTCCGACATCGGGCTGCCGCTCGGCCCGGAAGGCGTGGCCGCGCTGCTGCCGGCGGGCGTGGCCCAGTTCGGCCAGGGGCTGTCCATCGACGCGGGCGAGGTCCGGCTGTTCCTGGCGTTGCGCGAGGCGGCGCACCAACGGCTGTTCGCGCACGTCCCGTGGCTGCGCGCGCACCTGCTCGGCGCGGTCGAGCAGTACGCCAGCGGCATCACGGTCGACATGGCGCGGCTGCAAGAGGCGATCCCGGACGTCGACATCACCAACCCCGAGGCGCTGCGCGACGCGCTGGCCGGCGAGGGCTTGTTCCGGCCGGAGGACACGCCGACCCAGAAGGCGGCGCTGGTCCGGCTGGAGACCGCGCTGGCGCTGGTCGAGGGGTGGGTGGCGACCGTGGTCAGCGCCGCGGCCCGGGACCGGCTGACCCACGCCGACGCGCTGGCCGAGGCGGTCAGGCGGCGCCGGGCGACCGGCGGGCCGGCCGAGCGGACGTTCGCGACGCTGGTCGGGCTGGAGCTGCGGCCGCGCCGGCTGCGCGAGGCGGCGGCCATCTGGCAGGGCCTGACTTCGGCCCGCGGGGCGGACGGCCGGGACGCCCTCTGGTCTCATCCTGACCTGTTGCCCGCCGCCGACGACCTCGAGAACCCCGAGACATTCGTGCACGGCCAGCCGGAACTGGACATCTCGGACCTCGAAGACGGCGACGATCTTCCTGGCGCTTGAGGTAAGTTTGGTGCCCACATCGGGCAGGAGCCTTTTGCATTAGGACACCGCTTGCATAGGACACCGCATGGACGAGGCAGAGCATACGGACGTGGCCGTAATCGGCATGGGTCCCGGCGGCGAGTACGCGGCCGGGACTCTGGCTGAGGCCGGGTTGCATGTCACCGCCATCGAAGATCGCCTGGTGGGCGGCGAATGCCCGTACTGGGGCTGCATACCCACCAAGATGATGATCCGGGCCGGCAACCTGATCGCCGAGACCCGGCGGGTGCCCGGCATGGCCGGGACCTCCGCCGTCACCCCCGACTGGTCGCCGGTCGCCCTGCGGATCAGGGAGGAAGCCACCGACTACTGGGACGACAAGGTGGCGGCCGACCGGTTCGCCGGCAAGGGCGGGCACCTGGTCCGCGGGCACGCCACTATCACCGGTCCCGGTGAGGTGGCGGTCGGCACGCGGGTGTTCCGGGCCCGTAAGGGCATCGTCATCGCCAGCGGCACCGCACCCGCCATCCCGCCCGTCGAGGGCCTGGCGGGCACGCCCTACTGGACCAACCGGGAGATCGTCGAGGCCGAGCAGGTGCCGGAATCGATGATCGTGCTCGGCGGCGGGGCCGTCGGCACCGAACTGGCCCAGGTCTTCGCGCGCTTCGGCACGGAGGTCACCGTGGTCGAGGCGCAGCCGCGGCTGCTGTCGTTCGAGGAGCCCGAGTCCAGCGAGCTGATCGAGCAGATCTTGACCCGCGAAGGCGTCAAGGTGTACACCGACGCCCCGGCCGAGCTGGTCAGCCACAACGGCACCCACTTCACCGTGCACCTGGGCATGAACGTGCTGACCGCCTCGCAGCTCCTCGTGGCCACCGGGCGGCGGACGGATCTGGCCGCGCTGGGCGTGGCCGCGGTGGGCCTGGACCCGTCGGCGCTGGTTATTCCTACGGACGGCTGGATGCGGGCGGCGCAGGGGGTGTGGGCGCTGGGCGACGTGACCGGCAAGGGCGCCTTCACCCACATGTCCATGTACCAGGCCGACATCGTGGTGCGCGACATCCTCGGCCAGGGTGGCGCGACCGCCGACTACCGGGCGGTGCCCCGGGTCACGTTCACCGACCCGGAGATCGGCAGCGTCGGCCTGACGTTGGCGCAGGCTCTGGAGGCCGGGCTGCGGGTGCGTACCGGGCTGGCCCAGGTGCCCTACTCCGCGCGAGGGTGGATCCACAAGGCCGGCAACGACGGGTTCATCAAGGTCATCGAGGACGCCGACCGGTCGGTGCTGGTCGGCGCCACGTCGGCCGGCCCGTGGGGTGGCGAGGTGCTCGGGGCGCTGCAGGTGGCCATCCGGGCCGAGGTCCCGCTGGCTACGCTGCGCAACATGGCGTACGCCTATCCCACGTTCCACCGGGGCATCGAGGACGCGCTGCGTTCGCTGGAGGGGTCCTCGTGAGCCGGCGGCCGGCCGTGGTGGCCTTCGACGTGATCGAGACGCTGATGTCGCTCGAGCCGCTGCGCGCCCGGCTCACGGACATCGGGCAGCCGCCTGGCCTGCTCGAGGCCTGGTACACCCGCACGCTGCGGGACGGCATGGCACTGTCCGCGACCGGGGACTACGTTCCGTTTACTGAGGTGGCCGAGGCGGCGCTGCGCGGGCTGACCCACTACACGGTCAGCGACGAGCAGGTGGCCGCGGTGATGGCCGGCTTCGGCGAGCTGCCCGCCTTCCCCGACGCGCTGCCCGCGATCACCAGCCTGTCCGAGGCCGGCCTGCGGGTGGCCTGCCTGACCAACGGGTCGGCGTACCTCGGCTCGTCGTTCGTCAACCGCAGCGGGCTCGGAGCCCTGGTGGACCGGGTGATCTCGGTGGGCGAGGTGTACCGATGGAAGCCGGCCGGGATGGTCTACCGGTACGCCACGGAGGTCATGGGCACCACGCCGGACCGGATGGCGCTGGTCGCCGCGCACGACTGGGACTGCCACGGCGCCAAGCGGGCCGGGCTGACCACCGGCTGGGTCAGCCGCAAGTCCGGCGGCTTCGGCGCGCCCTTCGCCCAGCCGGACGTGGTGGGCGAGGACCTGACCGAGGTCGCGGCCAAGCTGCTCGCGCTGGAGGCCTGATCCGTCTGGTCTCGCCGTCCGGTCTCGCCGTTCGGGACCCTGCTTCGCTTCGAGGAGTTTGAGTAGATGACCGCAATCAACGGCGTTCGCACGATCGGCGTCCCGGTGTCCGATCAGGACCGGGCGCTTGACTTCTACGTGGGCACGCTGGGCTTCGAGAAGCGCCTCGATGCCGACCTGGGCGGCGGCCGGCGCTGGATCGAGGTCGCCCCGCCGGGCGCGGCGACGACCGTCGCGCTGATCCGGGCGCGCGATGACCTGCCCGCTGGCGTGGAGACCGGGATCCGGTTCGTGGCCGCGGACGCCGAGGCCGTGCACGCGGACCTGCGGGCCGG
>PLDT01000504.1:0-7501 GCA_003136255.1 Actinomycetota bacterium | reverse complement strand
GGTGCGGAGCTGATTGTCGGGCGAGCGGTGCCTTGGGGTCATCTGTGGCCAGCCAGCTGCGGGACCCGGGGCGCCCAGGGTAAGCAGACGGGTCGAGCAGGAGCAGGGATGCGCCAGACGGATGCACAATACGCGGAGACACCGGTGTTGCCGCGGCGGTCCCTGTGGCGGCAGCGGGCGTTCGTGGTCCTGTGGACCGGGCAGACGATCAGCCTGGTGGGTTCGGCGGTCACCACCATCGCCCTGCCGCTGGCCGCCATCGCCGTGCTCAGGGCCTCCCCGTTGCAGGTCGGCCTGCTGACCGCGGCCACCTACGCCGCCTTCGCCTTGGTGGCCCTGCCCGCGGGGGTGGTGGTGGACCGGCTCCGGAAGCGGCCGATCATGATCTGCTGCGATTGCGCGCGCCTGGTCATCATCGGGTCGGTGCCGGTGGCGGCGGCTTTTCACCGGCTGACCCTGGCACAGCTCTACGCGGTGGCTTTGACCGCGGGAGTGTGCGCAGTCTTCTTCGATGTGTCCCAGCAAAGCTTCGTGTCGTCCTTGCTGGCCCCGGAGGATCTCACCGAGGGCTTCGGCAAGCTCGGCGCGTCGGCTTCGTTCGGGCAGGTATCGGGAAGAGGGCTGGCGAGCGCGCTGGTCGCCGTCATCGGAGCGGCCCGGGCCATCACGGCCGATGCCCTGTCGTACGCGGTGTCGGTCACTTGCCTGCTCTCGCTCAAGGTCGTTGAACCTCGGCCGGAACGTAAGTCCGCGGGCATCAGGCAGCTACGCCGCGAAGTGGCCGAAGGCCTGCAGTTCATTACCCGCCGCCCGATTCTCCGTAAGACCACCGAGTCTTCCGCCGCCGGGAACCTGTTCATTGCCATGCAGATTTCCCTGAACCTGCTGTTCCTCGTCCGGGTGCTCCAGGTGCGCCCTGCCCTGGCCGGCCTGGTCACCGCTCTGGGCGCGCTGGGCGGGATCATGGGCGGCATGCTGGCCGCGTCCATCGGACGTCGTATCGGAACGGCGCGGGTCTTGTGTTTCTCGCACCTGACTTTCGGTGCTCCGGCGATCCTGCTGCCGTTCGCCGAACCCGGGTGGCGGATAGCGCTGTTCGTGGTCGGTTATGGTGCGTCCGCCTTCGCCTGTGCCATCTTCGGCGCTTCGCAGGTTGCCTATCGGCAGTCGATCTGCCCGCCGGAGCTGCGCGGCCGGATGAACGCGGCAAGTCGCTGGATTATCTGGGGAACCTTGCCGGTGGGCGGGTTGCTGGGCGGGATCATCGGTTCGGCCGTTGGCCTTCGCCCGGCGATATGGATCGCGTACGGCGGGTTGTGGGCCACCGACTTGCTGGTCGTCTTCTCGCCGCTTCGGCGGGTCCGGGACGTTTCTGATCTGGCTCCGGAAGGAACGGTGGCGGCGGGCGCCGATAAGGCCGATAAGATAGCGACAGCTTGATTACGGTCAGATCTTTGGTCGCCGGTGACGGGCCGCCCAGACCGGGCGCGGGACGGGTTGCCGAGGCCGCGGAATCGTTGCCGGTCCAGGCCCCCGGGTTCGTCGGCTACACTTCGTACCCGCATCGCGTTGAGACAGGAGACAGCACCGTGCCCGAGGTTCACATCGCCGCCGAGACTCGCTCGGAGTTCGGCAAGGGCGCTGCCCGCCGTAGCCGCCGCGAGGGCCGGGTGCCCGCCGTGCTGTACGGGCACGGCACGGAGACGCGCCACCTGAGCCTGCCCGGGCACCAGCTGATGCTCGCGCTGAAGACGCCGAACGTGCTGCTGTACCTGGACGGCCTGACCAAGGGCAGTGAAATCGCCCTGCCCAAGGCGGTGCAGCGCAATCCGGTCCGGGGCTTCATCGAGCACGTCGACCTGATCCTGGTCCGCCGGGGCGAGAAGGTCACCGTCGAAATCCCGGTCCGGATCATCGGCCAGATCGACACGATCGGCGACGGCATGCTCGACCAGCAGCTCGTGCAGATCCCGCTGGAGGCCGAGGCGACCAGCATCCCGCAGGGCATCGACGTCGACGTGACGGGCATGCAGGTCGGCCAGGCGGTACACGCCAGCGACCTGAAGCTGCCGCCGGGCGTCACCCTGCAGGTCGAGCCGGACACGCTGGTCCTGCACATCATCGCGCGGACCACCGAAGCGCCGGAAGAGACCGACGAGGCGGCGTCCGAGGTGCCCGAGTCGGTGGAGGCGGCTGCCCGCGAAGGGGAGCAGGCCGGCTGACCGGGGACCGCTGGATCATTGCCGGCCTGGGCAATCCGGGGCCGGAGTACGCGGGTCACCGGCACAACGTCGGGCACATGGTGACCGGCGTGCTCGCCGAACGGGCCCAGGGTGCCGGGGCGCGCTTCAAGCCGCACCGGTCCGGCAACGACATCGCCGAAGGCCGGCTGGCCGGGGTGCCCGTCACCCTGGCCTGGCCGCGCTCCTACATGAACCTGTCCGGGCGGCCGGTCGCGGCGCTGACCGCGTTCTACAAGGTCCCGCCCGAGCGGCTCGTGGTCGTCCATGACGAGCTGGACATCCCGTTCGGCGCGGTCCGGCTGAAGCTCGGCGGCGGCGACAACGGCCACAACGGGCTCCGCTCGATAACCCAGGCGCTCGGCACGCGCGACTACTACCGGGTCAGGTTCGGCATCGGCCGGCCACCGGGCCGGATGGATCCAGCCGCCTTCGTGCTGCGCGACTTCAGCACTTCCGAGCGCAAGGAGCTCCCGTTCCTGATCGACCGGTGCGCGGACGCCACCGAGGCCCTGGTCACCCAGGGCCTGGCCGCGGCCCAGAACCTCTACCACGAGGAGCAGGCCCGATGAGCGACCCAATGACCCGATGAGCGACCCAATGATGAGGGACACGGTGGCGGGCGACACAGGGATGAGCGACACGGGGATGAGCGACACGGGGATGAGCGACACCGGGCGCGGGGACGATCACGCGCTCGCCCGTGACCTGGCCGCCGAGGCGGGACGGCGGCTGCTCGAGCTGCGGGCCGGGGGCGGCGAGCCGGACCTGCTGCGCAAGGCGGGTGACCGGCTGTCGCACGAGTTCTTGACCGCGGCACTCGCGGACCGCCGTCCCGGCGACGTGGTCCTGTCCGAGGAGGGCGCCGACGACCCGGCGCGGCTGACCGCGAGCCGGGTCTGGATCGTGGACCCGCTGGACGGGACCAGGGAGTTCGGCGAGCCGGGCCGCACCGACTGGGCCGTCCACGTAGCCCTGTGGGAACGGAGCGACACCAGCGACTCCGGAGACCTCACCGCTGGCGCCGTCGCCCTCCCCGCCCAAGGCCACGTCCTGTCCACGGCTGCGCCCGGCGAACAGCACCGATGGAACATTGGTGCCGCTATAACGACACCGATGTTCCATCGGGTCGAGGGCGGTGCGCGGAGCGACGGGGCTGGCCAGCACGAGGAGGCTGGCGGGACTGCTGGGACTCGGGAAGGCGACGGGCGGGTCCGAATCGGCGACGGCCGGGTGCGGATCGTGGTGAGCCGGACGCGAGCACCACGCTTCGTTCGGGATATTCCTGGTCTTATCGATGCGGAACTGGTGCCGCTCGGGTCCGCCGGAGCTAAGGTGGCCGCCGTGGTCTGCGGTCAGGCTGACGCGTACGTGCACGGGGGCGGGTTCTACGAGTGGGACACCGCGGCGCCGGTCGCGGTGGCGCGGGCCGCCGGGTACCACGCGTCGCGCATCGACGGGTCGCCGCTGGCTTACAACCAGGGCGACCTGCTGATGCCAGATATCCTGGTCTGCCGGCCCGCACTCGCGGGCGTGCTCCTGCAAGCGATCCGGGAAGTCACCAATGCGCCCTGATTACCAGCTGTCCCAGCTCGACGTGCTCCAAGCTGAGGCGATCCACGTGATGCGGGAGGTCGCCGCCGAGTTCGAGCGGCCCGTGCTGCTGTTCTCCGGCGGCAAAGACTCGGTCGTGATGCTGGCCCTGGCCGAGCAGGCGTTCTCGCCGGCCCGGATCCCGTTCCCGGTCATGCACGTGGACACCGGGCACAACTTCCCCGAGGTGCTCGAGTTCCGCGACCGCCGGGTGGCCGAGCTCGGCGTGCGGCTCATCGTCGCGTCCGTGCAGGACTCCATCGACGCCGGGCGGGCGACCGAGGAGACCGGCCGGCACGCCAGCCGGAACCGGCTGCAGACGGTGACCCTGCTGGACGCCATCGAGGAGTACCGGTTCGACGCGCTGTTCGGCGGCGCGCGCCGGGACGAGGAGAAGGCCAGGGCCAAGGAGCGGGTGTTCTCGTTCCGGGACGAATTCGGCCAGTGGGATCCGAAGAACCAGCGGCCCGAGCTGTGGAATCTGTACAACACCCGGATCCGCCGCGGCGAGCACATCCGGGTGTTCCCGCTGTCCAACTGGACCGAACTGGACGTCTGGGCCTACATCGAGCGGGAAGAGCTGGACCTGCCCGGCATCTACTTCGCGCACCAGCGGCCGGTGTTCGAGCGGGACGGCCTGCTGCTGGCCGAGAACCCGTACGTGACCAGGGGCGGGGACGAGCCGTTGTTCACCGCCACCGTGCGGTACCGCACGGTCGGCGACATGACCTGCACCGGGGCCGTCGCGTCCACGGCGGGGACGGTCGCCGAGGTGATCGCCGAGGTGGCCGCGACCCGGATCACCGAGCGCGGCCAGACCCGGGCCGACGACCGGACCAGCGAGGCAGCGATGGAAGACCGCAAGCGCGAGGGGTACTTCTGATGAGCGCAGTCAGTCCCGGGCCGCTGGCCTCCCGGATGGATATCCTGCGGTTCGCGACGGCCGGATCGGTGGACGACGGCAAGTCGACGCTGATCGGGCGGCTGCTGTACGACTCCAAGTCGATCTTCGCCGACCAGCTGGAGGCGGTCGAGCGCACCAGCCGGGACCGGGGCGAGGACTACACCAACCTGGCCCTGCTCACCGACGGGCTGCGCGCCGAGCGGGAACAAGGGATAACGATCGACGTCGCCTACCGGTACTTCGCGACGCCCCGNNCAGTACACGCGCAACATGGTGACCGGCGCGTCAACGGCCGACCTGGCCGTGGTGCTGGTCGACGCGCGCAACGGGCTGACCGAGCAGTCGCGCCGGCACGCGTTCTTGACCACGCTGCTGCGGGTGCCGCACATGGTGCTCGCGGTGAACAAGATGGACCTGGTCGACTACCAGGCCGAGGTGTTCGAGCGCATCTGCGAGGAGTTCTCCGCGTTCGCGACCCGGCTGGACATCGGCGACCTGACCTTCGTGCCGATCTCCGCGCTGCACGGGGACAACGTGGTGGACCGGTCGGCCAACATGCCCTGGTACGACGGCCCCTCGCTGCTGCACCACCTCGAGCACGTGCACATCGCCTCGGACCGGAACCTGATCGACGTCCGGTTCCCGGTGCAGTACGTGATCCGGCCGCAGGCCGCCACCGACGCCGCGCTGCACGACTACCGCGGTTACGCCGGCCAGGTCGCGGGCGGCGTGCTCAAGCCGGGCGACGAGGTGCTGCACCTGCCGTCCGGCTTCACCACCAAGGTCCGCGCGGTGGAGTGGGCCGGCCAGCCGGTCGCCGAGGCGTTCGCGCCCATGTCGGTGACGCTGCTGCTCGACGACGACGTGGACATCTCCCGGGGCGACATGATCTCCCGCCCGAACAACCGGCCCGCCGTCGCGCAGGACATCGAGGCCATGGTGTGCTGGATGTCCTCCGATCAGGTCCTGGCCAAGCGCAGCAGGCTGGTCGTCAAGCACACCTCGCGCACGGTCAAGGCCATCGTCACCGACCTGCACTACCGGATCGACGTGAACACCCTGCACCGCGACGAATCCGCGACCCAGCTCGGCCTGAACGAGGTCGGCCGGGTCCGGCTCCGCCTGACCCAGCCCATCTTCTGCGATCCCTACGCCCGGAACCGGACCACCGGCGGTCTCATCCTCATCGACGAGGCCACGAACGCCACGGTCGGCGCCGCCATGATCACCGACGCCCGCTGACCACCACCGGTCGAGACCGAGGACCATGGAGCGCAGCGACCGCGCGGCGCAGCGGCCCGTGCGGCGCAACTACGGTGCGGCGCAGCGGCCGCGGAGCGCCCGGGCCCGAAGCGCATCGGTCACCGCAGCCACTTTCGTCGCTCGCGTCTCATGCGTTCGGCTGGTCCAACCCGATGGTAGTGGCGCCCTGATGGCTCTTGCCATCAGAGAGTGGCAGCCATGTGTGGCCGGCATCGCCTGAAGGCGCGGGCAGGCGAGCGGGAGACAGCGCATCGTGATGGGTATGGTGCGAATTGCGGCTGATCGACACTACGGGAGTGACTGTGAGCACTGAATCGCATGCTGAAGGTAGCCGGACGGCGACCCCGTTCCACGACCTGGCGGATTTCGTGTCGATCCCGCGTGTAACAGCGCTGCGGCTTGCCCCGGACGGGAACTGGCTGGCGGCGGCGGTGCAGACCTTGAGCCCGGACCGGAAGAAGTACCTGACCAGCCTCTGGCGGATCGACACCGGCGGCGGGCCGCCGCGCCGGCTGACCAGGTCCGCGGAGGGCGAGGCGAACCCGCGGTTCCTGCCCGACGGCTCGCTGCTGTTCACCTCCAGGCGGCCCGATCCCGCGGCCAGTCCGGGGGGTCCGGCCGGCTCGGCCGGCTCGGCCGGGCGGCCCGGGGCCGCGGCGCTGTGGGTGCTTCCCCCTGGCGCAGGGGAGGCCCGGATCGTGGCCGCGCTGCCCGGCGGGGTCACGGCCGCCGAGGTGGCCCGGGACGCCGGGACCGTCGTGCTGGCCTCCCCGGTGCTGCCAGCCGCGGGACGCGACGGACACGACGGACACGACGGCGCCCCGGACGGGAACAGCGCCGCCGATGACGTCAGGTGGCGTAAGGAGCGCGGCGACGCCGGGGTGACCGCCATCTTGCACGAGTCGGCGCCGATCCGGTACTGGGATCACGACCTCGGCCCGGACCAGGTCCGGCTGTTCTCGGTGGACCCCGGCCAGCTCCGCGAGACAGCCGGGAACGACGAACGGCCGGGCGAGGAGTTCGCCGGGCTGCGTGACCTGACCCCGGAGCCGGGCCGCGCGCTCGACGACGAGGCGTTCGAGCTGACCCCCGACGGCACCTCGGTGATCACCGGGTGGCAGTTGTGGCATCCGGCCGGGCAGTCGTACGCCGAGCTGGTCATGATCGACGTCGCGACCGGCAAGCGCCGGGTGCTGCTCAGCATCCCGGAGTACAACTTCTCCGGCCCGCGCGTCTCGCCCGACGGGCGGCTCATCGTCTGCGAGCGGGAACTGCAGACCACCCCGGAGCTCCCGCCGGACGTCACCCTGGTCGTGCTCGGCGTCAACGGGGCGGGCCCGGCCGGGGAAGCCGGCCGCGACCTGCTGCCCGGCCTGGACCGGTGGCCCGGCGAGCCGGCCTGGTCGCCCGATTCCCGTGCCGTGTACTTCGCCGCCGACGACGGCGGGCGGCGGCCGGTGTTCCGCGTCGACACGCACACCGGCGAGGTGACCCGGCTGAC
>PLDT01000385.1:3865-9548 GCA_003136255.1 Actinomycetota bacterium | reverse complement strand
CGCCCCGGCCCCGGCTGCCCGCGGGGGCGGCTTGCCGTGCAGGACCTGGTCGATGGCCGTGATGATGACCTGGGCGGAGCCATCGATGGCCTGGGCTACCGGGCTTGACGGGTTGGTGAGCTGGCTGGCGATCTGGGCCGCGGACAGGCCGGCCAGGACCTGCGGGTCGTACTGCGCGCCGGCCAGAACGTACTTGTTGGCGATGTCGAGGAACGGGACCGCCCCGGACTGGTCGGCGCTGTTGACGTAGGGGGGCACGTCGAAGGCGTCGATAAGCCTGGTGTCCAGCGCGGTCTGGGGCTGCAGCGGGCGGCCGGCGTTATCCGCCAGTTCGGTCGTCCGCAGCGTCAGTTCGGCGCTCTGGTAGCGAACCGTCCGGAACGACAGCGTGGCGGTGTTCGGGTACACGTCGGTGGCCGATGAGCTGGTGGTGCCGAGGTGACTCAGGGTGCCGAAATGGGACAGGGCTACGGCCACCGACCAGCGTTCGGCCGCGCAGAACGGGCAGGATTCCTCGCTGACGAAGACGATGGCCGGCTTGCCGCCGATGGTCAGCGGCGGCCCGGACGTCTTGACCGGCTCCAGCGAGGTAACGGCCTGGCCCGGGTCCACGCTGGCCAGCACGGCGGCCGGAACGGTGCTGACTTGGCGGACGACGGCGGCCGAGGCCGGCGCCTCGCTGGCGACCAGATAAGTAGGACCGGCCGTGAGCTTGACCGTGACCAAGGCCACCACGATGGCCAGCACGGCGGTGACCGCCGCGATCGGCACCAGGAGCCGACGACGTGCCTCGGCGCGCTTGCGGGCGGCCCGTTCGGCCGCGAGCCGCTCCCGGGCCCGCATCTTGGTCTGCGGGCCTCGCTGCGACCTGGCTGACTTGCGCCCGGCCTGGTCGTGACGGGTGTTTGCCACCTAATCTTTCCTTTCCGGTATGCCCAGGGTCCGGCGACGCGCGGATCCCGTCTACTAACACGGATAGGACTCATGGGATGTTCATGTCGCTGCGGCTGCGCGTCTCCGAACGGCGGGCTGGTTCCTCCGTCGCGGCCAGGAACGCCGCGATCGCGTCGGCGACGGTATCCGGAGCTCGCCTGGGCAGGTGATGACCCGTGTCATGGACGAGCAGCAGGCAAGCATCCGGCAGGGTGCGGGCGAGCCGGCGGGCGGTACCGACGGGAACCAGGGTGTCCCTTGGGTCGGCGAGCAGGAGAACCGGTGCTTGGACTGAGGAGACGGCGCGCTCCAGCTCGCCGAGTTCGCGCAGCAGGGCGCGCTGCTCGGTCAGGAAGGTGCGCCACAGCGGCCGCTGGCCGCCGCCCGCATAGCCCCAGATCTGCCAGTTGACGTGCTCGTCCGGCTGCAGCGGGCGGCCGTGCCGCCGTCCGATCCTGGCCAGCCGGGCGCGGGCCAGCCACGGCGTCAGCCGCCACGCCGCCAGCGCGCACAGCGGCCCGGCGCCGGGCGCGGCGAGCAACTTGTCCCAGCGGTTCACGCAGCCGGGGCCGACGCTGGCCAGCAGGACCACCGCCTCCACCCGGTGCGGGGCCAGGCTCGCCGCCCACAGGGCCACTCCGCCGCCGTAGGAGTGCCCCACCAGCACCGCGCGCTTGACGCCGCGCGAGTCCAGGTCATCGAGCACGGCGTGCGCGTTCGCGGCGAACCCGCCGGCCGGAAGCTGGCTGGAGCCGTATCCCGGCCGGTCGGCGGCAACGGCGTGGAGCTGGGCCGGCAGCCGTCGGGTGACCAGCTGCCAGTCGGCGGGCGAGCCGGGCTGCCCATGCAGGAGCACCAGCTCGTGAGCACCTAGCCGGGCGGGAATGTCCGCGGAGCCCGGGTCAGTGGCGCCTACGTTGGCGGTCCGTGGGTCAGCGGTCATGGCGGTGTCCTTTTGCGGGTCCTGTTCCGGGGCAGGGTGTGTCCTGCGGGGGCGCCGGAGCCAGAACAGGACCAGCCAGCCGGCCAGTGCGACCAGCCAGAAACTGGCCAGGCGGTAGAGCAGCACGGCCGCCAGGGCCTGGCTGGCGCCCAGCCCGGTGGCGACCAGGGCCAGGCTGAGTGATCCCTCGGCGATCCCGAGGCCGCCGGGCGTGACGTTGAGGCTTTGCGCCGTGATGCCCACGCCGTAGACCAGCAGGAGATCATGCCAGGGCACGGCGGCACCGGTGGCCCGGATGCTCACGGCCAAGACCGCCGCGTCGGCGAGCCAGTTGACCAGGGCCAGGCCGGTCACCGTGGTCCAGCCCGCCGGGGAAAGCTGCAGTGAACCCAGCCGCTCAGCCCAGGCCCGGATGATCTGGCGGGGTTCGGTGGCAGGCCGGCGCAGCAGCCGGGATCCCTGCTGCAGCGTCCATGCGGCGGGCCGTTCGAGCGCGCCGCGCAGCCGCGGCCGGCGCGCGGCCGCTCCCGCCACCGCCAGGACGGCGACGGCGAGCACGCCGCCGGGAACGGCGACGGCGGTGACCAGGATGTTCCCGGACGCCAGCCCTCCGCCCACCACGACCAGGGCCGCCGCAACGGAGGACACTACCCCGCCGGCCAGCAGCGACCAGCCGGCCAGCGGGACATCCGCGCCCTGCCGGGTGAAGCGGCGGAAGGTGAAGGCCGTGGCCAGGGCGGGTCCGGCTAGCGGAACCGAGACCGACACCGCGTTGGCCGCATAGGCGGTGGCCAGCATCGGCCGGACGCCCACACGGGCGCCGCCGACCGCGAGCAGCCTGCGCAGCATGATGGCGAAGGCGGCCATCGAAGCCGCCTCGAGCAGGACCGCGGCCGGGATCCAGAGCCAGTGCAGATGACCTAGCACCGCGAACGATGCGGCTACCTCGGTCCGCCCGGCCACGCCGGCGGCCGCCACCGCCGTCACCGCCAGGGCGGCGGCCGCGATGCGGGTCACTGGGTGGCCGCGTCGGCGCGGAGGCGCCGGCGCGGTGTCCGGGCGGACGGTGGTGGCCATCAGGGGCTCCGGTTACGAAGGGATGGAATCAGCAGATCTGGCTGTATCAGTAGCCGTAACCACTGCCGGTCGGAGCGGCCGGGGCCGTGCCCGCCGTGGTCGAGGACCCGGCTGTCGAGGACCCGGAGATCGGCGTGAGGCCGGGAGTGGCCACGAAGAAGTCCTCGACGCCCTGGCCGGTAACCTGGCCGGCGTGGTCGTCGGCGAAGGTGTACAGCAGGTGCCCGTGGTAGGCGACCTGGTCGCCATGGACGTCCTTGACCACGGCGAGCTGGCCAGTGATGCCGATGGCAGTCGGTGAGGCTGAGGTCAGCGGCGGCCACAGGCTCGCCAGTCCGCCGGTGACGTTGGACTTGGTGGCCGTGTCCGGCAGGTAGAAGTAGAGCGGCAGGCCGGTCCCGTTGACCAGGATGGTCTCGGTCTTGCCGGCCACGGTCGCCTGGACGGTGCGGACGGTGGCCGCGGCGCGGGCCGCAGGGGGCATGCTGCTGGCATCCGAGCTGGCGGCCGAGGCGACGGTGACGCCGCCGATGGCGGCCACTGCGGCCAGGCTGAGGCTGGCGATGATGATGCGCGGGTGTCGCATGGTTGACTCCTTGGGTATTGGCTTGCCCGGCAGCACGCCGGGCGGGGTCCAGCGGGGCCAGGGGTGATCACACGGGCCGGATGTACTCGGGCATGCGTCTCGCGACAGGTCGGCGCGCCGACGCCACGCTGGCGGCGTGGATCCGCGCGTGCCAGGCGCCGAGCCCGGCGAGCAGGACGAGCAGGATGATCACCGATTCCACGCTGAGGGCGGCGATGCCTAGCGGGCAGTGCCAGTTCCCGACGTCGCCGTGATCGCCCAGGAAACCCCCCGGCAGCGCGCGGGTCAGGATGTATCCGCCCATCGCCAAGATGGCCACGGCGCCGGCCGCGGACCAGGCCAGCCAGTGGGGCCGGGCGATCAGCACCCCGGCAATCAGGATCGACCCCGCGATAATCCCGAGATACCCGATGCCGACCAGCGGGGTCGGGCCCAGGGTGCCCGGCAGGTCGACGACGTGGATCACCGCGAGCGCGGCCAGCGTCAGCGCGCCTACCGCCCGCGCGGCCGCGGCCGCGCCCTGATCCGGCTGCCATTGGGCGATACGGTCGAACATTGGTTGCCTCCTGTCGTCGGCCGTCTCCGCGGGTCAGTGCCTCAACGGGGCGGCGGTAGTTTAACTTTCATCTACTAACACGCATAGGAGACCCGGCCGGTTCAGTCAGACGGAGCCGACAGGTGCGACGTGCGTCACACCGGCGCTCACATGTCCAGTTCGAGGGCAATGCGCACGTCATCACGACACGGCGGCCGAGGGCGGGGATCCGCTGGCCCGCCATCCGGCCGCGGTCCGACCAGGGTTCCGGCGGCCGGTAACCGCGTCGGTGCCGCGGACATGATCATGGATGCGCCGCACCCGGGCCGCGGCTCGCCTGGCCGCTGCCCGGTCGCCGAAAGTGACCGTGGCGAGGTACGCCGTGGTGGCGGCGAGCCTGCCGGCCGGATCCCGGCGCCAGCTACTGTGCTGATCGACGCCGGCCATCGCCAGCGGATGCAGCGCCTGCATCAGCAGGGACCGCAGGGCCGCCACCGGCGAGGCCAGGTCCGCGCTCGTCCGCCAGGTGACGCTGGCAGGCCCGGAAAGCCGTCATCCCCGCGTCTTCCGGCACACCCGACCGTGTCACCGTCGTGTCAGCCAAGTAACCAGCTCCTTCGCGGGCATCGCAGCGCCCGGCTCGGTCATCGGCGTCATCGTCCGGTCGAGCCTGGGCAGGCTTGGTCGACAGTCCTGAGCCAGCTCAGCTACTAACACGGATAGGAGATAACGAACGTTCGCGACGGCAGGCAGGCGGCATTGCCCTAGCCGGCGGACGGTGTCCCCCGCCGGCGCTCCGCCATGATCGCCAGCCGTTGCAAGATGGCGGCCGGCGGCTCGCCCGTCGCCTCATGCAGCTCGCTCAGCAGCACCACCGAGATAACGTGCAGGCCGGCCATGAAGTCTGCCAGGCCGTCGGTGTCGGTCGGAGTGAGCGTGTCCACGGCCCACGCTTCCAGCTCGGGTGAGTCCAGGCCCGCGGTGAGCAGCGCGATCGCCAGCTGCATGGCGGCGGCCATGGTCCCGCCGGGCGCGGCCTGCACCCGTGCACTCTGGTCAGCACGGGCCTGTGATGCTGGCGCCTGCGCGGCGTTTGACCCTGGCGCCTTCCCGCGGTCCCGGCGGCGACGTGGTCGCCAGCGCAGGTGCCGGGCCGGGACGTCCGTCGTGTGGTCCTTGCGCCCGGCGGGCGGCTCGGGCAGGTCATTCTGGCGATGGATCCTCATACCTGGCAACACGGAGCCGGACGGACGACTGTTCACTCCCGCGGCCGGCTGGCGTCAGGCCGCCGGAAGCTTTCCCAGGGCGAGCGCGACCACGGCCGGGGTCAGGGCCAGCAGCACCGGGGTCAGGGCGAGCGCTGCGGCGGCAGTGCGCAGCAGCAGCCGCCGCGGCCGGCCCAGCGGCTCGCCGGGGCCCAGGAGCCGGTGAATCCGCTGGACCGAGTCGGTGGCCCCCGCGGCCAGGCCCGGCGCGGGACTAGCGGCGGTGGCCAGCAGGACCAGGGCTGTGGCCAGCAGCCGGGGATCGCGGGCTCGGGTCGCCGCATCGTCGGCGTGCAGTTCCACCAGCCGCGCTACCTGCTCTTCGGCGTCCCGCATCAGCGGCA
>PLDT01000385.1:0-3802 GCA_003136255.1 Actinomycetota bacterium | reverse complement strand
TGCCGCAGCGCCTGCCGCCCGGCGGCGCGGACATGGGTCATCGCGGTCAGCGCGGTGCGGGCCACGACAGCGCCCGCCAGGGTCAGGCCCAGGCCGGCGACCGTGGCACCCCCCGGCGTGCCGTAGGTGGCCTGGAGCCGGTGCACGCACGCTCCGATCAGNNGGCCCCAGGAGGCCGAGACCGGCCGCGTACGCCAGCAGCACCGCGGCGACAGTCACCGGGACCCGCCGGCCTTGGGCTCACCGAGCGCCTGGTCGAGCGCCTCGCGCAGCAGCGCCGCGTCGTGCGGGCTCATCTGGAGCGCGAAATGCGCCAGCGCCGTGCGCCGGTCCGGGCTGGAGGCCAGCGCGTCGTTCATCAGCCCCGCGGTGTAACTAGACCGGGACCCGGCGGGCTCGTAGCGCCAGGCCCGGCCGTCCCGTTCGCGGCGCAGCCACCCCTTGCGGTGCAGGTTTTCCATGACCGTCATCACGGTGGTGTATGCCGGCGCCCGGTCGTCATGCAGAGCGTCGACCACCTCGCGGACCAGCACCGGCCGGCCCCACTCCCACAGCTGCTCCATGATCACCGCTTCCAGCTCACCGAAACGTCGCATCCTCACTCCCGAACATGACTGTGCCAACCGGCGCGCCCGCCGTTACCTACTATCACGCATAGAACAACCCTGCGGTTCAGCCCGCCGCTGATTCTTTCTTCCGGTTTCCCTGGCCAGGCCCTGGGTGTGGCTAGCGGCTCGGAGCGCGGCAGCCCCGTACTGCGCTCTGTGATGATCTGGCGATCAGGGGAAAGGTGCTGACGACCACGGACGAGGTCATCGCCTGGATCCCTACGGTAGCCGACCACCTCTACCTGGTGAACAGAAGAAATCCCCTGTCCGTGTTAGTAAGAAGATCTGTCCGTTAGGAGCCTGGGTGGTACGCGGGCAGGAGATCTGGTCCTGGAACCGCCGGCTGGCTGACCCGGCAAGCGAAGGAGATGCCCCGTGACTACGACGACGCCCGGCATTCAGCTCCGATCCGGCGGGCAACTGTTGAGGATCAAGGAACGCCTGCTGAGGACCCGGCTGGCAGGCAAGCGTTTGACCGGGCTTTCGTTCCCGCGGCGCTTTCCGATCGTGCAGTTTCCCAACCTTCCGCTCATCGTCGCGGTCCTGGCTGGTGCGGCAGGCAAGTTCCTGGACGGCAGCGCACATTCCTACGCCGTGTCAGTGTCCTACCTAGCGATGACGATATGGGCATATGAGGAGCTGGCGCACGGGGTCAACTGGTTCCGGCGCCTGCTGGGACTGGCTTTCGTGATTCTCCTGGTCGTGCACGTCGCCGACGCGTTGCACCCCTGATCTGTATCGCCAACGCCACGTTATTGGCCTGCGCCGGCGGGCCTTCTCCGCCGCCTGTCGCCCGCCTGTCGATGATGCACGGGTTTTCGGTGTACTGGCCCGGTTGCCCGGCCGCACCGGCGGTGGCCAGGACAGCCACGGCCAGCAGAACCCCCAGGGCAGCGGTGGCCGTATCGGGGATCGTGTACGGGCCGTGGAAGCCGGACATGGCCGCCTGCGGGGCCGATGCGGCGCCGATCAGAAACGCTGCCCAGGCTGTCCAGCGCCGGCCGGCCTGGCATCCGCGCGCGGTCCGCACGCTCAGTACGGTCGCGGCCAGCCCGGCCGCGACCAGCNNCAGCATCACCGCGATCAGATGCCGGCCGGGCCTGGGCCTGGCGGCAGGTGCTGCCTTCTCGCCATCGGCGCCGGCAGCGGTGATGTCCCAGGGCATGCGGCCGGCCATCAGCACGCGATCGCGTCGTGCTCGTCGAGCTGCTGGCGCAGCGCATCCAGCGCGTAATGCAGCCGTGATCTGGCTGTGCCGTGCGGGATGCCGAGCTCGCGGGCGACCGCCGCCATGGTCCCGCCCCGGTAGAAGGTCTCCACCAGCACACTTTGGTGCGCGGGCGACAAGTGCTGGAGCGCGGCGGAAACGAGCTGCCGGTCCAGGACCTCCTCCAGTCCGGAATCGGTCCCGGTCTCCCCGGCAGGCTGCTCCGGTACGCTTACCGGCCGGGCCCGCGCGGCCCGGTTCGCGTCGATCAGCAGGTTACGCGCGACCCGGAACAGCCAGGGCCGGACCGGCCGGTCATCGGCGCTCAGCTGGGGCAGGTGCCGCCAGGCCCGGATGAAGGTTTCCTGGACGATGTCATCCGCGCTCGCCCGGTCCGGGCAGAACTGCTCGACGTAACGACGCAGGGCCCGGGAGTGGTGCGCGTACAGCTGGCGGATCGCGGCATCGGGGTCGCCGGGCAGCTCGCCGCCGGGAGCATTCGTGGTAATAGCCATATCTACTAACACGGATAGTAAGAAGGTTGTGTTCACCGTGGCCGCTTCGGTTACGGCGGGAGGCGCCTGCGGCGCGCGGGCATTCCCCGGAGACTTTCCCGGGCCGGCGACGCGGCGTTGAGCAGGCACGCCCGGTACCCGGCACGAGGTCATTAAACAGCCACCAGCGCTCGGCATTCAGCCATCACACCGCCGTGGCATGCCCAGCGGCCTCGTCGCACGTGTCGGATTGTCAGCCGTCCATGGTGAACTGTCGTTATCTCCTATCCGTGTTAGTAGATGAGCCGGCTGAGGATCCCGGGCAAGCCAGGAGATGCTCAACCGGACAGTGGCGGCGATGACCGAGTCGCCGTGAAACCTGAGGAGCTGGTTAGCGTGGCCTGCCCGACATTCAGTGCTGTCATCGTCCGCCGGAGCCTTGAGTCTAGGGATACCGGGCGCAGGCCAGGAGTGCCGCGATGACGGCGGATCTGTATGCCACCGCGACCGGCCTGATCGGGCGCTCAGCGGCTGCGTTTGTGTCCGGTGTGCCGGAAGACGCGGCGGATGATGGCTTTTTCGGGCCTGCCAGCGTCGCTTGGCGGGTGAGTACCGACCTGGCCTCGCCGGTGGCGGGGCTGCGGTCGCTGCTGATGCAGGCGCTGCATCCGCTGGCGATGGCCGGTGTCGATCAGCACAGCGGATGGCGCCGGGATCCGGCCGGCAGGCTCGCCGCCACCTCGGCGTACCTGGCCACGGTCACCTTCGGCGAGCGGGCCGTGGCCATGCAAGCCGCGGCCCGGGTGCGGCGCATCCATGATCATGTCCGCGGTGTCGACGCAGTGACCGGCCGTCCGTACGCGGCGGGTGACCCCGCGCTCCTGCTATGGGTGCACGCGGCACTGGTCCAGTCCAGCCTGGCGGCCGTCTGGGCGTTCGGGACACCGCTGTCGGCTGAGGACAGCGACCACTACGTCGAGGAGATGATGGTCGCGGCCGAGCTCGTCGGCGTGCCCTCGCCCCTGGTCCCCGCCAGCGTCGCGGAGCTCGAACGGTACGTCGCGTCGGTCCGGCCTGGGCTGAGCTGCACGCCGGCGGCCGCAGAGTCGATGGCCTACCTGCTGGATCCGCCGGGGCTGGATGAGGAGGTCGCGGAGATCTGGCAGGATGTCCGCGACGCCGCGATCGCCGTGCTCCCGCGCTGGGCGCGGCAGCTGTACGGCTACGACGCGCCGCCGTCGTCGCCGGGGCACCGGGCGGAGATCCGGCAGTCGCTCGGCGTCCTGGATGCCATGTTCCTCGGTCAGCCCGGCGTGCTCGAGGCGCGGCAGCGGATCACCCTGCGGATGCGCGCAGGGCGGCGCGCATGAGGCTCGTCAGGCTCCTCGCCGCGGTGCTGGCGGGCGCCGCGACCCTGGTCCTGCCCCGCCGCCGGCCCGGACGGCTGCGCCTTGACCGCGCCAGGGCCGCGCTCCGGCTGGCCGCGCGGGGCG
>PLDT01000027.1:0-2640 GCA_003136255.1 Actinomycetota bacterium | reverse complement strand
GTGAAGACGATGGCCGGGGAACTAGGGCCGGGCGGGATCCGGGTCAACGGGCTGCTGCCGGTCAGGATCGCCACCGACCGGGTCCGGGAACTCGATGCCCTGCAGGGAGACCCGGACGAGGTACGCGCCCGGCTNNCGCAGGTACGGGGAACCAGAGGAGTTCGCGCGGGCGGCGGCGTTCGTGCTCTCCCCCGCCGCGTCCTACATCACCGGCGCGATGATCCCCGTCGATGGCGGCGCCATCAGCTCGATCTGAGCACCCAGCCGCAGGTCAGGCCTCCCGACGTTGAGCCTGATCCGGGACCGGCGGCGGGAACCACGGCCGTTCGGCGAAAAGCAGCTCAACGGGTCCGGCGGAACGGTGCTTGCCGGTCTCGGTCAGCCGTTGCTGGATCTCGCTGGCGCGATCATAGGCTTGGTCGCTCATCGTCACCCAGCGCCACACCTCTCGCAGCAGGCGCCGCTATTCAAGCCGTCGGCCAGGGATCGCGCTGACCACGATTTGTCCGGCAGACCTCATGGAACGACCTGGAACGCCTTTGTAATGTAGCGCGCATAAGAACGGGACAGGAGCGAGGGCAGGAGCGGCGGGCCGCTCCTGCCGGCCAGAGGGAGCTGCCGTGGAGGGGATTGCCTGCTCGTGGTGCCATTACCCGAACGAGCCGGGCCGGGTGAGCTGCGGGACGTGCGGGGCGCCGCTGGACGCGGCGAATGCGATGTCGGAGTCGGGGTGGCGTGCGGCGCCCAGGCTGCGGGAGATGGCGGAGTTCCGGACTGGGAACATCACCTGCCAGATCGCGGGCCAGGTGGTCCCGGTGGCCGAGTTCACCCTCGCCGACGGCGACACCATCTACTTCGAGCAGCACACGCTGCTGTGGAAAGAGCGGACGGTCTCCCTGAGCGGGAAGAACCTGAAACAACGCGGCCAGCGCACCATCGCCGGAATGCCGCACGCGGTGATCGAGGCGCGAGGGCCCGGGCGCATCGCCGTCACGCGCGATGCTTCCGGTGAGGTGGTCGTGCTCCCGCTTCATCCCGAAGTCGAGACCGACATCCGAGGTCACGCTTTCCTGGCCGCGTCGCAGAACGTGGGCTACGACTTCATCAAGATCGACAAGCTGGCCAGCATGCTGCACGGCGGGCCCGGGATGTACCTGGACCGGTTCGTGGCCGGGGATACGCCAGGGCTCTTGCTGCTGCACGGGTACGGCAACGTCTTCCAGCGCCGGCTGGGTGTCGGCGAGAAGATCCTGGTCGAGCCGGGAGGGTTTCTCTACAAGGACTCACCGGTCACGATCAACCCCGTCCCGGTGCAGGCCGGCGCGGGTTTCCGGCACGCGAACTGGGCGGAACTGACCGGCCCGGGACGGGTCGGGATCCAGTCGATGTACATCCACCGGCACGTCATCTGAGATCGGAGCGCGCGGCGATGAGCGAGCACAACGGCTACGCCTGTCCCTACTGCCGGCTGAGCTCCGACGCGGGCAGCCGGACCTGCCCGAACTGCGGAGCACCCGCCGACGCGCGCGAGATGCGCGACGACGAAGGGTGGGTGGAGCAGCCGCCGATCCGCGACATGGCCCGCATCCAGTTCGGCCGGTCTCAGTGCCAGATCGCCGGCACCTACGTGCCGGTGGCCGAGATGGCTCTGGCCCCGGGTGAGCAGGTCTACTTCTCCCATCACGTCCTGCTGTGGGCCGAACCAGCGACGCGGCTGGCCGCGCGGCAGATGCCGAAGGGCTGGGATCGGCGCATGGCCGGGATGCCGCTGGTCATGATGGAGGCGTCGGGCCCGGGGCGTATCGCCTTCTCCGATAACGAACCGGGCGAGCTCATCGCCGTGCCGCTCGAGGCGGGCCACGCCATCGACGTTGCCGTGCATCGTTTCCTGGTGGCGACCTCGGCGGTTTCCTACGACTGGTTCACCCCCCAGGTCTGGTGGATCCTCGGCACCGGCGCTGAGAAGGAGAAGTTCCGCCCGATGGGGTGGGCCATGGACCGGTTCACCGCGCAGCAGCGCGGACTGCTGCTCCTGCATGCCCGCGGGAACACCTTCATCCGGGACCTGCGCGACGGCGAGCCGATCTACGTCGTCCCGCGCGCCCTGGTCTACAAGGACCTATCGGTGCACATGAACATCCACATGGAGCGACCGGCGTCGCCCCGGGCGCACTGGAAGCTCATCCCGATGATCCGGCTGACCGGGCCGGGCCGCGTCGCGATCCAGTCCCAGTACGAATTCGAAGGCGAATCACACTACGGGTGGAACGAGCTCGGCCCCGACGGAAGCTGGCGGAACTGGAATCCCGACCCCAGCCGCTGGCGGCCCATCGTCAAGGAACGCGAGCCCCTGTACCCGTAGTCCAGACCGGGAAGTTCCCGAGGATGCCTGATCCCTCGCAGCTGCTCGGGGGACGGAACAAGCACCAGGTCCGTTCGGAGTAAGGATTTCAATGATCCCGAACGGGCCGTGGCGTTACGGCCCGAGCCCGCTTACTGTCCCTGCGTGGAAACCGGGCTGATCGGTCCTACAGTTGCCCGGTGAGCAGAAGGCAGCGGCCGTCGGCAACTGCGCTGGCAACCTCGTCGGCTCCGGGGGGCAGGGACTGGAGGCGGCGGGCTGGCGGGATGCTCATGGCC
>PLDT01000435.1:5293-5775 GCA_003136255.1 Actinomycetota bacterium | reverse complement strand
GGCGTGATCCTGGTGGCGAACGTGGGCATGCTGGCCGCTCTTTTCATCGGGAGCCCGGTGGCCGTCGTCCTGGTCGCCGTGTTCACCGTCATCGGCGCGATCTTGACCATCGCGGCCATGATCGTCGCGCCCTGAGCCGGTCCCGAACCGGGCGTCAGCCGCCGGTCAGCATCGAATTGACGTTGAACGAGGAGTCGAAGCCCAGGAACTGCTGCATGACGTCGACCACGCGCTCCAGCTGGACCTTGTCCACGCTGCCCACCGGACCGGTGATGAACGGGTAGTCGTCCAGCGCCATGACCGCCGCGGTCTGCTTGGATACGCCGAGCGGCACCGGCTTCATCGGCAGGTCCTCCATGGCCTGCTCGACCGAGGCCCGGTCGGAGTCCGCGATCTGCTGACCCTCTTCCAGCGCCTTGTCGAAGGCGGGCTCCCCGCGCTGCCGGCGCCCGAACATCCGCTGGCGAACACCAGCGTCGCGG
>PLDT01000435.1:0-5229 GCA_003136255.1 Actinomycetota bacterium | reverse complement strand
CCGCAGCACCAAGGTCACCGTCGATCTGACAAAATAGGCGGCCTGCCAGAAAGAGCCTGGCCGGAAGGGGAGCACGCAATGGCTGACGCGGAAACCGAACCGAAGCCCGTCGATCAGGACACGCTGGTGGCGGACATCGACCGCACCCGCGCGGAACTGGCGCGCACCATCGACGCCATCTCCGACCGGGTGAGCCCGAAGAAGAACGTCGAGCGGGCAGCGGACCGGCTCCGCGAGCAAGCCAGCCAGATCGACCCGATCATGGCCGGCGCCGTGGCGGTCGCGGTCGTCGTCGGCGTGACCGCCCTGCTCCTGCTGCGCCGCCGCAAGCGCAAGCGCTAGCAGCCAAAGGCAGGCCAACGAGCCAACGAGCTAGCTAGCGCTCTTGGTCAACTCCTCGTATTCGGCCGCGGACAGCAGGTCGGTCGGCAGCGCCGCGTCCCCGTTGCCGTCCTGCGCCACCCGCACCCGGAAGATCCACCCGAGCCCATACGGCTCGGCGTTGACCAGCGACGGGTCGTCCTCCAGCTCGGTGTTGGTCTCGGTCACCTCGCCGTCCACCGGGGAGTACAGGTCACTGACCGACTTGACCGATTCCACCTCACCGCACGGCTCGCCGGCCGTGACGGCCGCGCCGACGGCGGGCAGGGAGACGTACACCACGTCACCGAGCTGCTGGGCCGCGTACTCGGTGATGCCGACCGACGCCAAAGTGCCCTCGACGGACACCCATTCGTGCTCGGCCGTGTAGCGCAGTTCGGCTGGGTTGCTCATCGTTATCGACTCCTGGAGTAAAACGGCAAATCCGTCAGCTGCGCCGGGACGGCTTCGCCCCGGATATCGACAGCAAGTACAGCATCATCGGCGCCGGGGCCGGCGTTCAGGTAGGCCATAGCGATCGGCTGGCCCAGGGTCGGGGACGGGGCGCCACTGGTCACGGTTCCGCATACCACGCCGTCCGCGAGCACGGGGTAGCCGTGCCTGGGGATCCGGCGGGACTGGATGGTCAGCCCGACCAGCCGCCGAGCCGGTTCAGCGGCGGCCAAAACCGCTAGCGCCGAACGCCCCACGAAATCGCCCGCCTTATCGAACTTCACCACCCGCCCCAGGCCCGCCTCGAACGGCGTCAGGTCCGGGCCGAGCTCGTTGCCGTACAGCGGCATGCCGGCCTCGAGCCGGAGCGTGTCGCGGGCGGCCAGGCCCGCCGGGATCAGCCCCGCCGGAGTCCCCGCCGCGACGAGCGCGTCCCAGATGGCCACCGCGTCCGCCGGCCGCGCGAACACCTCGAAGCCGTCCTCGCCGGTGTACCCGGTCCGGGCCACCCAGACCGGGAAACCCGCGACCGACCCGGCCGCCCCGGAGTAATACTTCATGGCGCCGAGGTCGATCTCCGTCAGCCCGCCAAGGATCCCGGCTGCCGCCGGCCCCTGGACCGCGATCAGCGCGTAGTCATCGGTGGCGTCGGTGACGACCGCGTCGAACTCCGAAGCACGGGACCGCAGCTCGTCAAACACCACAGACGTATTGGCGGCGTTCGCGATGACCAGGAACTCCTGCTCGCCCAGCCGGTAGACGACCAGGTCGTCGAGGACGCCGCCGTCGGCCGCGCAGATCATCGTGTACCGCGCCCGGCCGGGCGCCATGGCGGACAGGTAACCGGTCAGCGCGTAGTCCAGCGCCCGCCCGGCCTCCGCCCCGGTCACCGTGATCTCGCCCATGTGCGAGAGGTCGAACAGCCCTGCCGCGTGCCGCACCGCCTGGTGCTCGGCCGTCTCGCTGCCGTAGCGCAGCGGCATCTGCCAGCCCGCGAAGGAGGTCATGACTGCCCCGAGCCGCTCGTGCACTTCGGATAGCGGAGTCTGCCTCGTTGACGTCACCTGGGAATGGTATGCCGGAACCATGGAACTTCTGACCGAGGCCCAGATCACCGCCGAACTGGCCGCCCTCCCGGCCTGGACCCGCGACGGCAGTGCGATCACCGCCGTCACCGAGCGCGCCGACTTCCGCGACGCCCTGCTGTACGTCGGCGCCGTCGCCTACCTGGCCGAGCAGGCCAACCACCATCCCGACGTCGCGATCTCCTGGAACAAGGTGACGCTGACCCTGAGCACCCACTCGGCGGGCGGCCTGACCGCGAACGACTTCGCCTTGGCCCGCCAGATCTCAGCCCTGTCCTAACGAGGAAGCGCCGACGCCGGCCGCCCCAGCAGCACGAGAACCGCGACCGCGACACGGCGCGAAATGGGTTGAGTCACGATGCGTCATTGTTCACTACCCAGAGTAACGGCGGCAATCCCAACATATTCGCGCTGGTCCGTCTGCGTGTTTCCCCAGCCGACACCAGAATGTCGCCGAAGATTTACCAGATTTGCACAAACAGACACCAATAAGCCTCTTATCCGGTGAGCCGAAGCGTGGCATCGTGGGCTCCCGCGGTGCCAAGTGGGCGGACCGCACTTCACGCCTGAGAGGAAAACTCATGGACAGACGTCGGGAGGCGGGCCTGGCCAGCCGACGGGTGACGTGGTTGCGCGTCACCGCGGCCGCCAGCTCAGCAGCCCTGCTCGGCACGCTAGGCCTAGCGGGAACGTCGTTCGCCGCTCCGGGCAGCGCGGCCACGGCCGCCGCCCCGGCGAACGCAGCGAACGCAGCGAACACGGCCGCGCTCGCCGATGACAGCTCGTCGACCTGTCATCTCGGCAACGGGGTCCAGCACGTCGTGCAGATCACGTTCGACAATGTGCACTTCTTCCGGGACAACCCCAACGTCCCGTCCGACTTCCAGCTGATGCCGAACCTCCTGAACTTCTTCGAGAACAACGGCACGTTCCTGTCGAACAACCACACGCCGCTCATCGCGCACACCGCCGACGACATCTTGACCACGTACACCGGCATCTACGGCGACCGGGCCGGCGACCCGATCTCCAACGACTACGAGACCTACAACAAGAACGGAACCAACGAGGCCTTCGGCACCACGGACAACGCGTCGGCCTTCACCTACTGGACCGACCCGATCGACGACACGTCCAGCCCGAACAGCGCCGGGCACGACACGAACCCGAACATGGTCTACTCGCCGGTCCCGCCGGCCACCGCGCAGAACCCGGTAAGCCCGGACACCACGACCCCGGCGCCCTGGGTCCCGTTCACCCGGGCCGGCTGTGACGTGGGCGACGTGGCCACCGCCAACCAGGAGCTGGAGAACACCACTCCGGACATCGCGGACGCATTCGGCGCGAACTCCCCCGAGGCCCAGCAGCTGGCCGCGGACCCGGACTCGTTCAAGGACCCGGAGACCGCCGACTACGTCGGCGTCGCCGTGCACTGCGCGCAGAACAATGCCTTCTGCACCAGCGCCAAGGGCGTGAAGTTCGGGCAGACCTCGCCCACCGCCACCGCGGTGCCGGACGTGCTGCCGGACGAGCCGGGCGGGTACAGCGGGTTCGACGCGCTGTTCGGTCACCGCTACGTCGCGCCGCAGCTCGGCGCGGGCACCCCCAACGTCAGCCACAACGGGTTCAGTGTCACCAACGCGGCCGGCAACCTGGTCGACCTAAACGGCAACCAGATCAACGGCGCGTTCCTGACCAACCACCCGGGCTTCCCGGGCTTCTCCTCCATCAACGCCTCGCAGACGCTGGCCTACATGGCCGACATGCTCGAGACGGGCGTGCCCGTGGTCAGCGGTTACATCTCCGACCTGCACGGCAACGAGGACATCCCGGCGCTGTCGTCGGTCTGCAAGAGCGCGGGCGACGCGCTGGGTAGCGGCAGCGCGTGCTACCTGGCCCAGGCGGCGTACTACAACACGGCGTTCGGGACCTTCTTCCAGCGCCTGGCCGCCGACGGGATCACCCCGGCCAACACGCTGTTCATCGTCAGCTCCGACGAGGGCGACCACGAGGCGGGCGCCAACGTGGGCCGCGCCATCCAGCCCACCCCGGCCACCTGCGACGGCGTGACGACGCTGTGCACGTACCCGACCGGGACGTTCGGCGAGCTCGAGGGCAACGTGACCGGCCTGCTGGCCACCGAGAAGCACGACACCACCCAGTTCGGCATGGAGTTCGACACGGCGCCGGAGTACTACATCAACGGCGATCCCGGACCGGACGCCAGCGTGACCCGGACGTTCGAGCACGACGTGGCCGGGCTGACCGCGTTCAACCCGTACGCCGGGCAGACCCAGCCGATCGCGAACTACCTGGCTGATCCGACCGAAGAGGCGATCTTGCACATGGTCAACGCCGACCCGGCGCGGACGCCGACGCTGGCCGAGTTCGCCAAGCCCGACTACTACCTGGAACAGGGCTCGGCGACCTGCGACGCGTCGGTCACCGGCACCAGCGCGGCCGACGCCAGCACGGACTGCGTGACCGTCGACGACGGGTTCGCCTGGGATCACGGCGACTACGCGGCCGAGATCAACACAAACTACATCGGCTTCGTCGGCCCCGGGGTCAAGCACCTCGGCCTGGACGGCTCGCCGCCCGCCGACGGCCCGAACTCGGCCGGCCCGAACAGCGGCCAGATCGTCGCCGTCGACAGCGGCACGACCGGCACCTGGACCGACGAGACCGACATCCGGCCCACCGAGATGTACCTGGTCGGGCTCAAGGACGACTACGAGCACGACGGCCGGGTGATCACCCAGATCCTGGCCAGCCCGAACAGCGCGCTCAGCGGGTCCGCCGTGGCCGCCCTGGGGGCCTGCTACAAGCAGCTCAACTCCAGCGTCGGCCAGTTCGCCGCCGACACGCTGATCGCCTCCACCAACGCGATCGAGAGCACCAGTTCCAGCGACCAGACCTACCTGGGCACCGACCAGGCGCTGGCTGGCCTGGAACGGGCCCGGGACGCCCTGGCCGGCAAGATCAAGGGAGAACTGGAAGCAGCCGCCTTCGCCAACACGCCCGTCCCTGCCGCGGCGGTTCAGGCCCTGGCCTGCCAGGCCATCATCACGACTGCGCAGCACCTGGCCGCGGCTAGCTGATGCGCGTGGGCGGGCGCGGCCGGCTCTGCGCCGTCGGCGCTTCGGCGCGCTGAGCAGGCCGCTCCCGCCCACGCCTTCGCGTCAGGCCGTACCAGTCAGGCCGTACTGGTCAGATCGGCCTCGGCGCGCAGGATGCTGTACATCACTCCGTCGACCCAGCGGCCGGCCCGGAAGCCCATGCCGCGCAGGACGCCTTCGCGGGTGAAGCCGGCCTTCTCCAGGGCCCGCTG
>PLDT01000567.1:0-9029 GCA_003136255.1 Actinomycetota bacterium | reverse complement strand
ATGCGGAACACCTCCACCGCGCACAACGGCGTCTGCTGCGCGGGCTTGAGCACGACCGTGCAGCCGGCCGCGAGGGCGGGTCCGATCTTCCTGGTCAGCATGGAGATCGGGTAGTTCCACGGGGTGACCGCGCCGACCACGCCCACCGGCTGGTGCAGGACCATGAACCGCTGGTCGGCGCGGGCCGAGGGGATCGTGGACCCGTAGACGCGCTTGGCCTCCTCGGCGAACCACATCAAGAAGTCCGCCGCGTACTGAACCTCGATCCGGGCCGTGCGCAGCGGCTTGCCCTGCTCGGTGGTCATGACCTTGGCCAGGTCGTCGGCGCGTTCTAGCATCAGCCGGTGCGCCTCGTACAGGTAGCCAGCCCGCTCGTATGCGGTCCGGGCCGCCCAGGCCGGGAACGCGGCCTCCGCAGCGGCCACGGCGTCGCGGACGTCCTGGGTCTCGGCCGCGCTGATCTGCGCGAGGACCTCGGAGGTGGCGGGGTTGGTAACGGGGAATGTGAGCCCTGATACCGCGTGCCGCCACTTACCGTCGACGTACAGCGTTCCTGAGCTGGTGTCCGGCAGTGCCATACAGGTCCTCCGTGCAGAACTGAATGATTCGGTAGTTGTCCAAGTGTAGACCAAAGACGCTAGCTCGCACGAGGCCGGTCAGCAACCGGCGGAAGCGAGGGACCAGCGGCTCGAGGGGGCGCCGTCGGTACCGGACCGCGCGGCCGGAAAGTGATGTATTGTTCCAAGCTTTTAGATACGATGAACAACTGTCCGGGTTGACTCAAGCTGGCCTGCGGCCTTCACGCGAGCGAAGGAACGGATTCTCAAATGGCGATTGGCAAGCTCTTCCACATCATCCACATGACCGGCGACCTGCCCGAGCTCGAGGCCTGGTACGACGATGTCTTCAGCGTCCAGCGCGGTTTCCTCGACCACCACTACATGGAGGGCGAGAAGCGGGACGCCTCGCTGGTCGTGCTGGGCGACTGCGTCATCGAGCCGCTGGCCCCCGCATTCCGGGTGGAGGGCTGGGACGCCATGCCGCTGGGTCGCTTCTACAACCGGTTCGGCACCCACTGGCACTCCATCGCCTGGTACACCGACGACGCGGGCGAGATCTGGCAGCGCTGCACGGACAACGGTGTCCGCGTGTTCGTGGAGGGCGGCGTGCGGACCACGGAGCGACCGTCGCCGAAGGCGGCGATCATGACCCACCCCAAGGACACCATCGCGCAGCTGGAGTTCATGAACCCGTACGGCACTTTGATGGAAGAGATGGACCCACGGCTCAAGCCCGGCTGGGATCCGAACTGGTGGGCGGACAACCACCCGCTCGGCCTGGTGGGCCTGGCCTACACCACCGTGCTCACCCGTGACCCGGACCGGGCCAAGCATGTCTACACCGACGTCCTGGGCGGCACGCTGATCCGCGAGAATTCCTCCGACCTGACCGGCACGAGCAACGCATACGTCCAGATGGGCGAGGCGATCGTCGAGCTGGCCACGCCGACCCGGGACGGCACGCTGGCCGCCGACGACATGGCGTCCCACGGCGAGATCCACCACGCCGCGGCGTTCCGGGTCCGGGATCTGGACCGCGCCGAGCAGTACCTGAAGAGCAAGGGCATCGAGTCGCTCGGCCGGGACGATTCGACCCTGCTGACCCGGCCCGATACTACGCAAGGGGTTCCGTTCCGCTGGACCACGAGCGACATCACAGTAGACCAGTGAGGCCAGTGAGGCCATGAAGGCTGATCCCTCCGCCACAGCCGGATCGAGCCTGGAGGGCGAGGCGGCCTCCGCCACAGCCGGATCATCGAGCCTCGAAGGCGGGGTCGTGCGCTATCGGGTCGCGGGCGCGGTGGCTGAGATCACGCTGAACCGGCCCGAGGTGCTCAACGCCATCAACGGCGCGATGCATCGCGGGATCCTGGCCGCGCTGGACCGGGCCGCGGGCGACGACACCGTCCGGGTGGTGGTCCTGCGCGGCAGCGGGCGGGCGTTCAGCGCGGGCGGCGACCTGAAGGCGGTGGCCGCGGGCGAGGACGTCGGGCACCCGGCGGCCTTGGGGCAGGCCATCTGGAGCCTGGCCAAGCCGGTGATCGCCGCGGTGCACGGCTACTGTCTCGGGCAGGCTTGCGAGCTGGCCGCCGTCTGTGATCTTACGGTGGCGACTACGAGCGCCAAGTTCGGCGAGGTGGAGATCGGCCTCGGCTGGGGGCCGCCCCTGCCCATCACGCCGTTCGTGCTCGGACTCAAACGCGCGAAGGAAGTCCTGCTGCTCGGCGAGATATTCGATGCCGAGCTCGCGATGCAGATCGGCCTGGTCAACCGGGTGGTCAGCGACGACGGACTGGACGCCGAGGTGGCCGGGATCACGGAGCGGATCGCGGGCCTCAAGCCCGAGGCGGTGGCGGCCAACAAGAGGCTCATCAACAGCCGCTACGAACGGGCCGGATTCGTGCCCGGGGCCGGGTGAGGAGGTTCGCGCGGCCGGGTGAGAGAAGGCTCGCGCGGGCGGGTGAGGAGGTTCGCGGGCGGGTCAGAGAAGGTTCGCGGCGGGTCAGGTCTGGACGGCGGCGCCGCAGGCGACTAGGTCCGCCGCGTCGGCCAAGCCCCAGGCGGTGAGCGCTTCGAGCGTGTGCTGGCCGGGGAGCGGAGCCGGGTCCGGTAGTTCGCCCGGGGTGCGGGAGAACCGTGGCGCGGGGGCCGGCTGGATGAAGCCGTCCCGGGTGACGTAGGTCTGCCGCGCGGTCAGGTGCTCATCGGCGGCGGCCTCGGTCAGCGACAGGACCGGTTCGACGCACGCGTCGGTCCCGGCGAAGGTCGCCGTCCACTGCTCGCGGGTCCGGTCCTTGAATCGGGCCGCCAGGAGTTCGCGCAACTTTGGCCAGTTCCGCGGGTCGGCCCGGTCGGGCGGGTCGGTGAGGCCGAGCCCGTCGATCAGGGCGGCGTAGAACCGCGGCTCCAGGGCACCGACCGCCATCCACTGCCCGTCCGCCGTCTCGTAGACGTCGTACCAGGGCACGCCGCCGTCGAGCAGGTTCACCCCGCGCTCGTCCCGCCACCAGCCCTGGGCCATCATCATCAGCGGCATGGCCAGCAGCGAGGCCACCCCGTCCACGATGGCGGTGTCGACGACCTGGCCCCGTCCGGACGTGGCCCGCTCGACCAGGGCCGCGCAGATGCCGTAGGCCATGACCATCCCGCCGCCGCCGAAGTCGCCGAGCAGGTTCGCGGGAAACTGCGGCGGGCCGCCCGCACGGCCCAGGGCGTGCAGCGCGCCGGTGCGGGCGATGTACCCGATGTCGTGGCCCACCGTGTTAGCCAGCGGGCCGTGCTGCCCCCAGCCGGTCATCCGGGCGTACACCAGGCGCGGATTGCGGCGCAGGCAGACCTCCGGGCCGACGCCTATCCGGTCGGTCACCCCCGGCCGGAAGCCCTCGAGCAGCACGTCGGCGACGTCGACCAGGCGCAGCAGCGCGTCCACCGCCCGCGGGTGCTTGAGGTCGAGCACGACGGAGTGGCGGCCGCGGTTCAGGAACTCTCGCTCGGGGCGGGCCTGGCCGGGCCCGGGGCGGTCNNTCTATGCGGAGGACGGTGGCGCCGGAGTCGGCGAGCATCATGGCGCAGAATGGGGCGGGGCCGATGCCCGCGAGCTCGATCACGCGGACGCCCGCCAGCGGCCCGGCCCGGCGCTCGGCTGGTGCCGGTGCGCTCACGTGGCTACCTCCGGATTGCGCTGGCGCGGTTCTTTCCTCTAAACCAGTACCACATCGGATACCTCGGGAGGCGCGGATGGAGATCGCGGGAAGCATCGCCCTGGTCACCGGCGGGGCGTCGGGTTTGGGCCTGGCCACGACCCGCCAGCTGCACGGCGCGGGGGCGTCGGTGGTCGTCTTCGACCTGCCCGGCTCGAACGGCCTGGCGGTGGCCAGGGACCTGGGACCCCGGGCCGCATTCTCGGCGGGCGACGTGACGAGCCCGGCGGACGTGGACGCGGCGCTGGACGCCGCGGGTGCGCTGGCGGGCGGGGTACCGCGGATCGTGGTCAACTGCGCGGGCATCGGCACCGCGGCCCGGACCACGAGCAAGGACGGCCCGTTCCCGCTGGAGTCCTTCACCCGGGTGATCCAGGTCAACCTCATCGGGACGTTCAACGTGATCCGGCTGGCCGCGTACCGGATGAGCCAGGCCGGCGAGGAAGCGGGCGAGCGGGGCGTGATCGTCAACACGGCGTCGGTCGCCGCGTTCGAGGGGCAGATCGGCCAGGCGGCCTACTCCGCGTCCAAGGGCGGCATCGTCGGCATGACGCTGCCGATCGCCCGCGACCTGGCCCGGCTGAAGATCCGGGTGATGACGATCGCGCCCGGCCTGTTCAACACGCCGCTGCTCGGCAACCTGCCCGACGAGGCGATCAAGTCGCTGGGCGAGCAGGTGCCCCATCCGGCCCGGCTCGGCGATCCGGCGGAGTACGCCGCGCTGGTGGCCCACATCGTGCAGAACCCGATGCTCAACGGGGAGACGATCCGGCTGGACGGCGCGATCCGGATGGGTCCCCGGTTAGGTCTCCGGCTGAGCTCTGTCCGGTTGAGCTCTGTCTGCCTGAGCTCTGTCTGCCTGATCGGGGCCGCCGCGCATGGTGGCCAGCAGGCGTTCGATGTCGGCCCGGGACAGCGACCGCTGCCATTCGGGGAGCACGCCGCGCATGATGAAGCCGCCCGGCGCGGGCTCGATGGAGGTGAGCATGACGTCGAAGGGGAGTTTGGGCAGGGGCACGTGAAAGGCCGGGACGCGCAGCGACAGGCGCCGGTCAAGCAGGTGCAGGGCCCGCGGCACGACACGGATCGACTGCCCGCCCGCGCCCGGCTCGACCTCCAGGCGTAGCCACGGCGCCCCGGCCAAGCCGACCTGCGGGACGCCCTCGTACATGGCCAGTTCCAGCCGCGGCGACACGGCGGCCAGCCAGCGGGTCGCGGCCTGAGCCGACAGGAACGCCTCGCAGCGGATGGGCGCGGCCACCAGCACCGGCTTGGTGCCGGGCCGCAGGTGCACGTTCCTGGCCAGGATCTCGAGCCGCTCGAACCGGTAGTCGTTCCATTCGACGTCCCGCGCGAGGATGCGGAGCTGGCCGTACTGGCCGACGGCCCGGGCCAGATCGGAACCTTCGACGGACAGGTCTTCCAGGACCAGGGTCAGGTCGCGGCCGGCGAAGGTGAACGTCCGCTTCTTGCCGATCAGCCAGTTCCGGGCGGTGTCCACGATCATCGTGAACGGGTCGCCGACCAGCAGACCCGGCTGGGGCAGGCCGAGGGAGGCGGCCGCGGCGGCGGACAGCGAGAGAACGTCGGTCAGGTTCCGCTTCCACTCATCGAGCCAGGGCCACCGCTCAGCCATGGAGCGTTAGGCAGATGCGGGTAGGCCGGGCCGCGATCGCAGCGGGTCTTTGCGTAACGTAAGACACAGCTTCATGCTGACACGGCGCCTGCAGCCAGGCAACTTGCGGTCGTATTGTCCGGGTCGCGCTGGTGACCGGTGGGCTAACAGGGGGCTGGGGGGCAAACCGGATGGCCGTTCGGCATAAATGTTCGTGAGCGGACGCGAGGCGGTCCGTGACCAGGCCCGCCGGGGCGGTCCGGCACAATGAGCGATCAAGGAGGCAACTATGACGGAACGAGCATTGGCCGGCCGCGCGATCGTCGTGCTGGGTGCGACCGGGGGCCTCGGCCGGGCGGTCACCGAGCGGTTCCGGGCCGACGGCGCGTCGGTGCTGGCGTTCGACGCCCGGATCCCGGCCGCGCAGGAGCGGCAGGACCAGGTGGAGTACGTGGCGGTGGACGCGCTGGACGAGACCAGCGTCTCGGTGGCGTTCGCGCAGGCCCCGCCGGTCGCGGCGGTGGTCAACCTGATCGGCGGGTACGCGCCGCCGCAGGCCCTGTCCATGCTCGACATCGGCGTGCTCCGCCAGCAGTTCGAGGTGAACCTGGTGAGCGCGGCGATCGTCACCAAGTACGCGATGCCCATGCTGGCCGCGCGGGACGGCGGCGCGATCGTGCACGTCTCGAGCCGGGTCGCGCTGCAGAAGTGGGAGAACAGCTTCTCCTACAGCGTGAGCAAGCTCGGCGTGGTGCGCCTGGTCGAGGCGGCCGCGGTGGAGGGCCGGGCGGACGGCGTGCGGGTCAACTGCATCCTGCCCAGCATCATCGACACGCCGGCCAACCGGGCGGCGCTGCCCAACGCGATGCACCACCAGTGGCCGAAGCCGTCCGAGCTCGCGGCCGTGCTTTCCTTCCTGATCAGCGACGATGCGGTGCTCATCTCCGGGGCGGCGATTCCGGTGTACGGGCGGGTGTGAGGGGTGGACGTTCGGGGGGTGGGGGTGTTGCGGCTTGGGCGGGGGTGCTTCGAGCCGGAGCAGCGCCTGGTGATGGCGATCGTGCCGGGGGCGGGCGGGGACCCGGCGGTGGCCATGGCCCGGGTGCACGAGGCGGTGGCTGAGGGTGCGGACATCGTCGAGGTGTTTGGTGTGGCGTTTGGCGGGGCGTTTGGCGGGGTGTTTGGCGAGCGGGAGGAGGTTAGGCGGGTGGTGCCGTTTGTCGCGGCGGTGCGGGACGCGTATCCGGAGCTGGTGATCGGGGTGGGTACCGGGCGGGTGGAGGTGGCTCGGGAGGCTTGTGCGGCGGGGGCCGACGTCTTGCTGCTTGGCTTGCTGCTTGGCGAGGTGCTGAGTGGGCAGCTGCTGGGCGTGGCGGGTGAGTTTGGCGCGGGCGTGGTCTGCTCGCTGGCTCTGGCGGCGCGGGCCGTGCGGGCGGGCGTGGAGCCCGAGCGGGTCGTGGTCGAGGCGGAGGACTCCCGGCAGGTGGCGGATCTGGTGGCTACGGGGTGGCCGGTGCTGGTTTCGCTACCGGCCGAGGACCTGGGTGAGGACGTGGCTGCGGACGTGGCCGGGGACCTGGCTCGGGCGGCGGTTTTGGGGTGGCTGGGGGCCCGGGTGTTCCGGGTTGGGCGGGTGCGTGAGACCCGGCAGGTGCTGAGCATGGTCTCGGCGATCCGTGGTGATATTCCGCCCGCGTATGCGATGCGGGGGCTGGCCTAGTCCTGCCGCCGCGTCCTGCCCGCGCGTTTTGGCTTCGCGTCTTACTGCTGGCCGCGAAATGCCCTATTGCACGATAATAAGAGGTACAATAAGGGTATTGCTCCGGACCCAGGCAGCTGCAGCCGCGATATTTGCGCCAGCAGCCGCGGGACCGGATCTTTTTTTTGCTCGTACACGGCACGGTGCAGGCAAGACGCCACAGCCAAAGGACAGTGAGAACCCCGGGAGAATTCTCTCCCCGCCGCGATCTCCCCAGCACGACTGACCACCGCGTACGTCACCTAATCACTGACTTAAGGAGTCGGTTATGGGCATCATCGCATGGATCGTTCTCGGCCTGGGCGCAGGTCTGCTCGCCAATATGCTGATCCCCGGCAGGAGATCACAGGGCCTCATCTTGACCTGCGTGATCGGGGTCCTCGGGGCGCTCGGCGGCGGCTGGGCCGCCACCAAGCTGTTCCACGTTCACACCCTGAACGGGTTCTTCAACCTGTCCACCTGGCTCACCGCCATCGTCGGCGCAGCCATCCTGCTGCTCATCTTCCACCTGGTCAACGGCCGGTCCGGCAGTACCAGCCGGTTCGCGCACCGCTGAGTACCGCCAGCAAGGCGCTCCGCAAACGGCATAGACGTGCCGACCCGGTCCGCCAGCGCAAGGCCACCGTGAGCATCGTCCTGAAGATCAATATCCGGATATCCCTCTGGCCCCCGTCCCGGACGGCGGCTACCAACTGCTAGGAGCTCCTCATGATTATCCTCGGCATTCTTCTGCTGATTATCGGCTTCGTCGCCGGGATCGCCATTCTCTGGACGATCGGCATCGTCGTCGTCATAATCGGCGTGGTCCTGGCGCTGCTCGGGATGGCCGGTCACGCGGTAGGCGGCCGCAGGCACTACTTCTAGCCGCTGGCCGGGACCCTGCCCTGCCGCTCAGGCAGGACGGTGTCCCGATGGTCAGCGCCGGCGGAGTACTCGCGCATGCGACGCTCGGGTTGCCGTCGCGTTCCGCGGGGAGCCGGGCATCGCAGACGCCGCGAGGGCCTCGGCCATGCTTACGGCGGGCGCCCGTGCTGCCGCGCGCCGCCACGCGGATCGCGAACACGGGCCCCCGAGGAGAGTCGCCATGACTGGCGAAGGCAGACCGGACCGGTGAGGGTGGCTGCTGCCCCGCAGTCGCACGGCCGGCCCGGTGCGGGATGTTCACCGGGCAACCCGGCCCGGGGCATCGCGGGCTTTTATCGGGTTGCGCGGCTATGCTTGTGCTCATATCCGGCAGTTAGCCGGTTTGGCCGCGACAGCATGGCGCTGCCTGCGGCTGGGTCGTGGCCCGGACTTACCGAAGGATCGCGGGGCCCGAGAGAGCCTCTGCAATGGCCGGTGCGTGCGCCGCTTGCCGCGCACCCGGCGGATGATGTCGTCTTGTCCCGGGAGTGAGCGGAGATGGACGGAGAGCTGCTATCGGCGACGTTCGTCGAGCTGACCGACACGCTGGTGGCCGGCTTCGACGTGATCGACTTCCTGCACGTGCTGACCGACCGCAGCGTGCAGCTGCTGGACGTCTCCGCGGCCGGGTTGCTGCTGGCTGACCCGCGCGGTGAGCTGCGCGTGGTGGCTGCCTCCAGCGAGGCCGCCCGGCTGCTCGAGCTGTTCCAGCTGCAAAGCGATCAGGGGCCTTGCCTGGACTGCTTCCGGTCGGGCCGGCCCGTCGCCGCCGCGGACCTAGCTGCCGAGGCGGCGCGGTGGCCGCGGTTCGCGCCGGCCGCCCGCCAGGCCGGGTTCGCCGCCGTGCAGGCCCTGCCGATGCGGCTGCGGGAGCAGGTCATCGGCGCGCTGAACCTGTTCCGCGCCGATGCGGGCGCCCTGGCGCCCGCGGACATCCGGATCGGCCAGGGCCTGGCCGACGTGGCCACCATCAGCTTGCTGCACGAGCGCAG